>DATKFJ010000171.1:0-16054 GCA_035511435.1 Acetobacteraceae bacterium
GCACGTGATCCAACGGCACGCCGAAACGCTCCGCGACGATCTGGCAGAACGCTGTCTCCAGCCCCTGTCCCACCGACATCGAACCGGTGCGCAGGATCAGCGTGCCATCCTCTGCCAGGCGTAGCGTGGACTGATCCTTCGCGGGCCGTAGGAACGGGCCGCCGGCGACCTCGATGCAGTTGCACAGGCCGATGCCGCGGAGCTTGCCACGCGATTCGGCATCTGCACGTCGGGCCGGGAAACTGTCGAGCTCCGACATCTCGGCGGCCTTCAGCATGTTGCCTTCGAACTCGCCGCAATCATAGGTGAAGGTCAGTTGGGTTTTGTATGGCATCGCGTCGGGCGCAATCAGGTTGCGGCGGCGCAGTTCGTATGGCGTGACGCCCAATTCGCGCGCGGCGATATCGATGATGCGCTCGATCGTGTAGGTGGCTTCCGGACGCCCCGCGCCGCGATACGCCGCGGTGGGCACGGTGTTGGTGATGATGCCGCAGGATTCCGCGTACATCGCCGGGATATGATACACGCCCGCCGTGCCGCCGATGTTGCCGACCGGCCAGCCGGAACGGCCCGAGACGTACGCACCGAGATTGACGTCCCAGCGCAGCTTCAGCGCGGTGAACCTGTGGTCCGCATCGAGGCCGAGCTCCACCGTGATGCGCATCTCGCGCGCCTGCTCGTCTGTCAGGAAGGCTTCGGTGCGGTCCTCGATCCAGCGTACCGGACGACGCAGCCTGCGCGTGGCCCAGCAGACCAGCGCATACTCTGCCTGCACGCCGGACTTCATGCCGAATGAGCCGCCGACATCGGCCGCCAGCACGCGGATATCGGTGTTCGCAACCTTGAAATTGCCGCTGGCCATGCCGTTGCGCAGATTGTACGGCGACTGATGCGCGGCGTGTATTTCCATGCGCCCATCCGCGCCAAGTTCCGCCCACGCGCCGCGCGGCTCCATCGACGCGGCAGTGACGCGCGATACGGTAAACTGCAGTCGCGTGACATGAGCCGCCGAGTGCAGTGCCTCATCGGTCGCAGCGGCATCGCCGCGCTTCCACAGGAAGCCGATATTGTCCGGCACATCGTCCCACACCGCCGGGGCGCCGCTTTCCATTGCGGCGATCGGATCGGTCACCAGCGGCAACGCGCCGTATCTCACATCCACAGCCTCGGCCGCATCCTTTGCGGCGCCGCTGGTTTCCGCCACCACCACCGCTACCGGCTCGCCGACAAAGCGCACGCGGTCCACTGCCAGCAGCGAGCGATCCGTCTTAGGCGCCGGGCCGCCATCCGGCCGCGGGAAACCAATGCCGCCTGGGATCGGCGACACATCGGACAAATCAGCGGCGGTGAACACCGCAACCACGCCAGGCATCGCGCGCGCCGCTGCCACATCGATGCCACCGATCGTCGCGTGCGCATGCGGCGAACGGACCAGCACGGCTTCCAGCATCCCCGGCGGATGCGGATCCGCGCTGTAGTTGCCCTTGCCGGTCAGCAACCGAACATCCTCACGCCGGCGAACCGATCTGCTCTGCAAATTTGCCATTACTTGTTGTCCCCAGCCGAAACGATCACGTCATTCGGCGGGAGCGGTTCGCCGTTCAGCACGGATTGCATGTTGGTGAAAGCGTGGCGAGCGATGTCGGCCACCAGGTCGATGGCGCTGCCTGCGGTGTGTGGGGTGACGACGACCTGGTCGAGACGGAACAGCTTGTTATTCGGGTCTGCCGGCTCTTTCGCGAATACGTCGAGCCCGGCACCATGCAGCTTGCCGCTGACCAGCGCGTCATACAGCGCGGCTTCATCGACGACTTCGCCGCGCGCAGCGTTGATCAGGATGGCGCCGGTCTTCATCCGGGCGATTGCATCGGCGCCGATGATTCCCCGCGTGACCCCCGTCAGCGGCACATGAAGCGACAGCACGTCGCTGCGATCGAGCAGTTGATCGAGTGTCACCGGCGTGGCGTGCAGCGATCTCTGGGTCGCCATGTCGGCGCGGCGGATATCGTGGTAGATGATGCTCACGTCGAAGCCGGCGAGCCGGTGGGCCACCATGCGACCCACATTGCCGAAGCCCAGCAACCCGACGGTCTTGCCGGAAAGCTGGTACGCCACCGCACGGATCTGCGGACGGATCCAGGCGCCTTCGCGCAGCTTGCGATCCGAGAGCGCCAGCCGGCGGTAGGTGGCGAGCATCAGCATCACCGTGTGCTCGGATACCGCGCCGGCATTGGCGCCAGCGGTAATCGCGACCGGCACACGCGCGGCGCGCGCCGCATCCAGATCGAACTTGTCCACGCCGATGCCCCACTTGTGCAGCAGCTTCAGCTTCGGGGCGGCGCGGATCATTTCGGCGTCGACGGCGACGGCGGTCAGGATGAAATCGGCATCGGCAATCATCGCCATGTGCTCGCTGCGGTCGCTGCTTTCGGCGAACCGGATCGAGAACCCGGGTGGAAGAGCCGAGCGGATTTCGGCCTGCACCTTGGCGTCCATCACGTCGAGGAAGGCTACATTAGCTACATTAAGGGTCATGGGTTGCTCCGTGTCGGCCTCATCTTGAGGCGCAGGCGCGCAGCAGGCAACATTCACCCATAACTGGGGAGGCAGCCATGGCCGACGAATTGAGCGACATCCTGCGCAACCGCGTGAAGGAGAAACTGGCGCGAGACGAGGTGGTGGCGTCGATGACGGTCCGGCTGACCCGCACGATCGAGATTGCCCAGATCGCGGCGACCGCGGGCTTCGACACGATCTATGTCGATGTCGAGCATAATACCTTCTCGATCGACAGCGTCTGCCAGATTTGCATCGCGGCAATGCAATGCGGCCTGACGCCGTTGGTGAGGGTTCCCGCCAACAGTCCCGAGTTCATCTGTCGCCTGCTGGACGGCGGCGCTATGGGCGTGATCGCGCCGCATGTGCGGTCCGCAGAGGAGGCGCGCGAGGTGGTGAGCTATGCGAAGTTTCCGCCGTTCGGCGAGCGTGGTGCAGGGGGCGCGCTGCCGCATTACCAGTATCGCAGCTTTCCGTCCGCCGTGGTCAATCAGGCGATGAACGACGCGACCATGGTCGTGGTGATGATGGAGACGGTCGCGGCACTTGAACATGTCGAAGAAATCGCCGCGGTGGATGGTGTCGACATGATGCTGATCGGCACCAACGATCTGTGCAACGAGATGGGGATCACCGGGCAGTTCGATCATCCCAACGTCCGCGACGCGTTCCTGCGCACGATTGCCGCATGCCGGAAGGTTGGGAAACATGTCGGGGTCGGTGGATTGGCGTCGCGGCCGGACCTGATGGCGGAGTATGTGCGGCAGGGCGCGCGGTATGTGTCCACCGGCACGGATTTTTCGTTCCTGATGGCAGCGTCGGCGGAGAAGGCGAAGTTCGTGCGGGACATCAAGGTTTAGCTTCGCCACCAGTTACCAGCGTATTGTCGATCGCGTACATCGAACAGGTCCATGCGTGCTGCTTGCAGTGGGCCAGCGCCGCCGCTTCGGCGTCTTCCGTAGTGCGCAGACCGAATACGCGGCCGTAATGGCCGTGCGGGTCGATTGCGAATGCCTTCTCGTAGCTGCGCGACGTCACGTAGCTCGCGAAATCATCCGTGCCTCTGGCGTCGAGCCCGGGCGGGATCGGCAGATCGGCAGGTGGCGGCAGGTCAACGACCAGCGATGTCGGCAGGTGCAGTTGGTCCAGGAAGCTGGCGACGCGTGGCCACCAGGGTGCGGGCGCTGCCGCGTATACCAGCAAGTGCCCGTCCCTGCCGAACGCCGGTGCGGCATCGAATTCCGCTGGCGCGCCAGCCGCCGTGTAAGCATCGAACATCCGCCGCGCCAGAGCCGGCCCGAAAAAATGGTCGTTCTCCGCGAAGATCCAAAGGCTGGGCGTGCGCACCGCCTCGCCGAAGCCGTGAATTGTTCCAATCAAACGCTCCGGCTGACAAACGAAATCGGGCATGTTCGAGCCGGCGCCGCCAGCGAAATCAACAATGCCGACAACGCCGGGCGGATCATGTGTAGCGGCGGCCAGTGATGCGAAGCCGCCGGCGGAGTGTCCGACAAGCAGGACGCGGTCCGAATCGGCCCAGGGTTCCTGTCGAAGGCTGGTCACGGACGCCAGGATGTCGGCGGCCCAGATACGCACCGCCCCGGGATAGTTCCGGTCATTGCATGGGCCGAGTGACACATCCGGCGGTCCCGAAGACCGGCCGAAGCCGCGACGGTTCACCACGACAGCCGCGTAGCCGTGCTGTGCAAAGACAATGGACGTGCCTGAATAATTCTCAGGTGCTGCCGCCAACATTGCTGCCGGATCACGGGGCAGGCCATGATTGATCAGCGCGAGCGGAAAGCGCCCCGGCCGATCGGGACGTGTCAGCAGTGCTTCCAGGTCCGCATGTGTTCCGTCCGGCAGAGTAACGGCCAGGCGGAACGGCTCGCGGATCAGTCCGGGCAGTTGCGTGGTAGCGGCGTTTGCGGCCTGGCAACATGCAAGGATCAGAAGCGCAGCCACGTTGCTCCACGTGGCGGAGAGCATCACGTGCGCAGCACCGAGAAGTCGTGCATGCAGGCCTGGGTCAGTGCTTCGATCGAGGCGAATACGCGCGCGCCGGCCGCGGTCAGGCGGTGCGTCTTCGAGGCGAGAGTGCCGGCATCGCCCATCACCAGCGCGCCGGCGTGGCCCATCGAGACGCCTTCTTTCGCCTCGCGTCCGGCGATCAGCGCATAGAGCGGCTTGCGCATGCCGAGACGTTTCAGCGCATCGGCACATTCCTCTTCCTCGCTGCCGCCGACTTCGCCGACCAGGATGATGGCGTGCGTGCGCGGATCGGCGAAGAACACTGGCAGTAGATCGGCGAAGCGCACGCCCTTCACCGAATCGCCGCCGACGCCGACCCAGATGCTCTGGCCCAGGTGTTCATGCGCCAGGCGGAAGCCGACCTCGTAGGACAGCGTGCCGCTCTTCGACATGATGGCGAATGGCCCGGGGCGAAGGCAGACGTCGGGCAGAAAGCCGAGTTTGATTTCGCCGGGGATCGCCACACCCGGCGTGGACCCGCCGATCCATGTCGCGCCGGCGCGTCGTACCGCGCGGCCGATCCTCATCGCGTCATGCAGCGGGATGCCTTCGGCTACGGTAACGATAAGCTGGATGCCGGCGGCCAGCGCTTCTTCCACGGCGGCCAGCGTTTCCATCGGCGGTGCCATCGCGACCGATGCCGCGGCGCCGGTTGCCAGGACGGCGTCGCGGCAACTGGCAAACACCGGCACGCCGGCGGCGTCCGGTATATCGGTTCGTGTAGACGTGCCGCCGACGATATTGGTGCCGTATGCGCGCATGAGGGCGGCATGCGTGCGGCCCATGCGGCCGGTGATGCCCTGCACGATGACCGGCGTTTCGTGCGACAGGATGTTGAGCATGGCGGCGGTCATGGTCCGGAATCTCTGCTTTTCGAAGTGGGCAGCATCAAGAACTGACTCGGACGATCGTCTCGATCCGCCGCATCGCTTCTTCCAGGTCCTCGGTAACGAACATTTCGGGCTGCCGCTCCGCCAGGATGCGCCGGGCATCGGCGGCGCCGCGTCCCACCAGGCGCGCCACGACGGGCACGCGGAGGGTCGGCGTCTGCTCCATCCCGGTGGCAAGCAGGGCGCCGAATTCGGCAAGGTCGGTGATGCCGGCGAAGATGTTGACCAGCACCGCGCGCAATGACGGACGCGACGTGATCCATTCCAGCACACGCATCACCCGTGCCGGACTGCCGCGCATCTGTCCGGTGCGGATGTCGCAGAAATTCAGCGGTTTCATGCCACGCGCGGCGAGTTCGTCGATCAGCATCATCGACAGTCCGGCGCCGGTGGTCAGCAGACCGATCTCGCCGTCCGGGTCCATCTCCACATAGTCGAAACCCTCGCGCAACTTGCGAACGGCATCGGCGTAGGTATCCGGCCGAGCTTCGATCAGCGCGGCGATGCGCGACTGGCGTTCCACCGCGCCCAGATCGACCACCAGCTTCGCGTCACCCGCGATGCATCCCGCGGAACAGACGAACAGCGGATTGATCTCTGCCAGCGCCAGTTCGCGCGCAATCATCATGTCCGCCAGTTTGCGCCCGACGGTTGCGATGTGGTCACGCAACGGTTCGGGTTCGTCCGCGATCAGCTCTGCCAGAGCTTCCGCTACCGCGCCGGGATGTGGCGCGCACGGCAGGCCCTGAGCGGCACCGGATTGTTCGATATCGACGCCGCCCGCTGTCGAGTAGATCACGCGCAATCCGTAGCTTGCCGCATCGACCATCAGCGCGAGGTAACGTTCCTCGCCGTTGGCGACCTGTTCCACCAGGCAGCCGTTGACCTGATGGCCCTTCAGCCTGGCGCCGAGCAAGCGCGCCACGGCCGCCGCAACATCCGTGCGTGAGGCGCAGCGCACGACACCGCCGGCCTTGCCGCGGCCGCCGACCGGCACCTGCGCCTTCACCATCCACGGGCCGTCGCCTGGGAGATCACCAATGGTTGCATCAGTAACCAGTCTGCCTGCCGGCACCGTCACACCGTGTTCCGCCAGCAGCGTCTTGCCGTCCACCTCGATCAGCAGCACGTCAGTAGGTTCCCAAGCCGAGTATGCCCTGGTCGAAATCGACGTCGCCGACGATCTTGCGCCCCATCAGGTCGCGCAATGTTTCGGAGGTGCCACCGCCGATCGAGCCGTAGCGCGCGCCGCGATATAACCGGGAAACGGGGTATTCGTCGGTGAAGCCGAACCCGCCGTGCAACTGCACCGCCTCTGATGTGACGCGCAGCGACATCTCGTTGCAGAACACTTTGGCCGCGGCGGCCATGAACGGATCGGGGAACGGATCGGCGGTCAGGCAGGCGCGGTACAGCAGGCCGCGCCCCGCCTCGATATCCTTGAACATGTCAGCGAGTTTCCAGCGGATGCCCTGATGGTCGGCGATCGGCTTGCCGAACACGGTGCGTTCCCGGACGTAATTCACCGCTTCGTCGAATGCGCCTTCGGCCAGGCCCAGCGAAATGCTGGGATTGAGACAGCGCTGCGTGTTGAACGCGGTGAGCAGCTGGCGGAAGCCGTCCTCGCGGATCACCAGGTTCTCCAGCGGCAGTTCGCAATCGTTGAATTGGATTTCGTGCAGGTTCTCGCCGCCCATCGTGTGATAGGTGCCGGTGACCTCGAATCCCTTGGTGCCGGCTTCCAGCAGAATGCAGCCGATGCCTTCGCGGCCGGCCCTGCCGTCGATGCGCGAGAACACCACGAACATGCCCGCCTCGGGTGCGCGGCTGATCAGCGTCTTGGTGCCCTTCAGGATCACGCGGTCGCCGACGATGCGCGCGTTGGTGCGATAGTTGGCAACATCGGTACCGGCGTGCGGTTCGGTCATACAGATTGCCAGCATGCAGTCGCCGCTGACGACGCGGGGCAGGATGCGATCACGGATTGTGGCAGGAGCGTAGCGGGCAATCACGCGCGTCTGCACGCCGGCTTCGCCCAGCACGGCCATCGCGGTGACGTAACAAACTTTCGCGATCTCTTCCAGGATCAGCGCGGTGTCCAGGATTGGCAGGCCAAGTCCGCCGTATTCTTCGGGCACCGACATGCCCAGCACGCCGAGTGCGGCGAGTTTCTTCATGTTCTCCCAGGGGAACGTGCCGTCCATCCACTTGCCGGCCGTGGTCTTGAATTCGGACTGCGCCAACGCGCGGACTGATGCGACCATGTCCCGCTGTTGGGGGCTGATGTGGAAATCCATGGGGCGGGCGTCCCTCTGCCGTCGTGTTGCTGCGCAGTCTAGGCGGGGGCGGCGTGGGGCACCACATGGGGTGCGGTGGGAGTCGGTGCTGCTGGTCGAGATCCTGTCTCCCAGCAACCGGTCGGAAACCTGGATCGACATCTGGGCCTGCACCACTATTCCGAGCGTGAAGGCTCCTCTTCCAATGACAACGGCAGCCGGGCCCGGCAGCATCGTTGGCGCGTTCACCGGGTTGCCCAGTCTGGCCCCGGCCCCCCTTTGGCAATCGGCGCCAGAATGCTACCCATGGGTAGCATTCTCGATTGGAGCCTCAATGCCAGACGCAGCAGTGCCGTCGGATCAGCCGGCCGCGCGCAAACTCGCCTCGATCGAGGCGGTGGAACAGGGGTTGGCGTCGGTCGGCTATATCCCCAGCCGGCAGATCGCAACCGCAGTCTATCTCGCGCAGCATTTGCAGAAGCCGATCCTGGTGGAGGGGCCGGCCGGCGTTGGCAAGACCGAGCTGGCCAAGTCGGTGGCGGCGTTTCTCGACCTCACGCTGATCCGCATGCAGTGCTACGAAGGGCTGGATGAATCGAAGGCGCTGTACGAATGGAAGTACGGCAAGCAGCTTCTCTATACCCAGATCCTCAAGGACAAGATCGGCGACGTGCTGGGCGCGTCCGATACGCTGTCGGCGGCGCTCGACAAGCTGCATGCGTTCGGTGACATCTTCTTTTCGCGCCAGTTCCTGGAACCGCGGCCTCTGCTGCGCGCGTTGCAGGAGCCTGGCGGTGCCGTGCTGCTGATCGACGAGGTGGACAAGTCGGACCAGGAGTTTGAGGCGTTTCTGCTGGAGATACTGTCGGACTATCAGGTAACGATTCCGGAGATCGGCACGGTTGGCGCACTGGTGGCGCCGATCGTGCTCCTGACGTCGAACAGCACGCGCGATCTGGGTGACGCGCTGAAGCGACGCTGTCTGCATCTGCATATCGGTTTTCCGGATGCGAAGCTGGAAGGCCGCATCATCGAATCCCGGGTGCCTGGGATCGAGGCGAGTTTGCGGCGTGAACTGGTGGCATTCGTGCAGCAGTTGCGCTCGCTGGATCTGAAGAAGGTGCCCTCGGTCAGCGAGACGATCGACTGGGCGCGCGTGCTGCTGCTGCTGCACGCGGCGGCGCTGGATTCCGACCTGGTGCACGACACGCTGAATGTGCTGCTGAAGTTCGAGGCGGATATCGAGGTCGCCAACAAGCAGATCGCCAGCCTGACGCAGAAGGCGCGGCAGGAGGCGGGCCTGCCGGTGCGATGACGCCCGTTCCGCCAACCCCTGCCCGCAAGGGTAGCGGCAGTGAAACCAGCGCAACAGTGCGCCCGCCGCCTTTGTGGGAGGGGATTGGCTGGCAGGGGATTGGGGGAACGGGTACCATGTCTTCCACCGAACCACTTCGCCAGTTCCTGCAGGCTGCACGCAGCGTCGGCATGCGTGTCTCCGCGGCGGAAGGTATCGACGCGGCGCGCGCGGTTCAGATCGTGGGATTCTCCGACCGCACCGTGCTGAAGGACACGCTGTCGCTGGTGCTGGCGAAGACACCGGACGAGAAGAACCTGTTCGACGAATGCTTCGATCTGTACTTCAGACGCGATGGCCTTGCACGGGAAGATGCGGACGCCACCGGCGATACCTTGAACGCGCCGGCCCAGGGCGGCGTCGGCGGCGAAGGGATGGGTGGTGGCGGCGGCGCCTCACTCTCGCAGATGCTGCTGGACGACGATCGGACGGCGCTGGCCACCGCAATGGAAGAGGCAGCGCGCGAATCCGGCATCCAGAACATCCGCTTCTTCACCCAGAAGAACCTGTACACTCGTCGCATCCTGGACCGCATGGGCCTGCGTCAGGTCGAACGCGACATCGATGCGCTGCGCAGGGAAGACCAACACGCAGCCGCAGACCGATTGGAAAATCGCATCGAGGCACTGCGCGACCAGGCGCGTGATCTGGTGGAACGCAACCTGCTGCTGTTCGCCCGCGGCGAGACGGAGAAATTTCGCGAGGAACTGCTCAAATCCGCGCGCCTGTCCAACCTGGAACGCCGCGACCTGGACCGCATGCGCATCCTGGTGCGCGCCATGGCGAAGCGCCTGGCCGCGCGCTACGCGAAAACGCGCCGACGCCGGCTGCGCGGTCAGCTCGACGCACGCCGCACGCTCCGTCGCAACATGGGATGGGGTGGCGTTCCGTTCATTACCGTGTGGAAGCAGCGGCGGATCGAAAAGCCGCGCGTGCTGGTGCTGTGCGACGTGTCGGGCTCGGTCGCCGCCATGTCGCAGTTCCTGCTTATGTTCCTCTACGCGCTGAACGAGGCGCTGTCCGATATTCGTTCGTTCGCATTCGCCGGCAGCCTGATCGAGGTCAGCGACATCCTGGCAGCCGAACCGGTGGAAACCGCGATCGCCAGGATCATGCACATGATCGGCTTTGGTTCATCCAACTACGGCAACTCGCTCGCCGATTTCGAGGACGGCTGGATGCGCAGGGTGTCCAACAAGACGACGATCATCATCCTGGGCGACGCGCGCGGCAACCGCACCGATCCGCGCACCGAGATCATGCAGCGCCTGTCGCAGCGGGCGAAGCGCATCATCTGGCTGAACCCGGAATTTCGTTCCGCCTGGGGCACCGGGGATTCCGACATGTTCCGCTACAAGCCGTACTGCAACGTCGTCACGGTGTGCAACACGCTGCGCCACCTGGAGCGTGTGGTCAGCGATCTGCTGAAGGACGCAGCGTAACGAACCGGTGCGGATCGCAGCCTTTTGGCCCGCCCGGCCGGCGCCGCGGGCACAGGTGGCGTAATCCGCCGACCGGGGGCACAATGGGCCGGCTTGCTGACCGCCCAGGAAATGTCCGACACCATACAAGTCCCTCACCGCGGCCTGCTCACGGCCTCGGCCATGCTGGCGATGTTCATGCAGACGCTGGACTCCACCATCGCCAACGTCGCTCTGCCGTACATGCAGGGCAGCATGTCGGCCTCCTACGACGAGATCACCTGGGTGCTGACGTCCTACGTGATCGCCGCCGCCATCATGACCGCGCCGGTCGGCTGGCTGGCCGTCCGCTTCGGCCGGAAGCGGCTGTTCATGATCTGCATCATCGGCTTCACTGCCGCCTCCATGCTGTGCGGCGCGGCGCAGACGCTGCAGCAACTGGTGGGTTTCCGCCTGCTGCAAGGCATGTTCGGCGCGGCACTGGCGCCGCTGTCGCAGGCCACGATGCTCGACATCTACCCGTTCTCGCGCCGCGCGCAGGCGATGGCGATCTTCTCCATGGGTGTCACCATGGGACCAATGATCGGCCCGACTCTCGGCGGCTACCTGACCGATCTCTACTCCTGGCGCTGGGTGTTCTACGTCAACCTGCCGTTCGGCATCCTGGCGTTGATCGGCATCATGCTGTTCATGCGCGAGACGCCGGCGCGGCCGCAGCTTTCGTTCTCCTGGTATGGCTTTGCGATGCTGGGGATCGCCGCCGGTAGCTGCCAGATGCTGCTGGACCGCGGCCAGGAACTCGACTGGTTCGGCTCGCGCGAGATCATCGTGGAGGCGGTGATCGCGGGCCTCGCGTTCTATCTGTTCGTCGTGCACATGTTCACCGCCGAGAAGCCGTTCCTGCCGCCCGGCCTGTTCAGGGATCGCAACTTCGCCTCCGCCATCATCATGATATTCTGCGTATCGTCGCTGATGCTGTCGACGTCGGCACTGCTGGCGCCCTATCTGCAGAATCTGGCGGGCTATCCGGTTTATACCGCCGGCTGGGTGATGGCGCCGCGCGGGATCGGCATTATCGCCTCGATGTTCCTCGCCGCGCGGATGGGCATGCGGGTGGATCAACGCAAGATCATGGCGGTCGGCCTGCTGGGCCTTGGCTGGGTGCTGTATACCATGAGCAACTGGACGCCCGACGTGACCGCGGGCGACATGATGTTCACCATGATCCTGCAGGGCTTTACCGTCGGCCTGGTGTTCAACCCGATGACCGTGATGGCTTACACCACGCTGCCGCCGTCGCTGCGCGGCGAGGCGACCTCGATGCAGTCGCTGGCGCGCAACATCGGCTCCGCGATCGGCATCTCGGTCACCTCGTTCAGCCTGACGCGTGGCATCCAGATGACGCATGCCGACATCGCCGCCGGCATCACGCCATTCGACCGCGTGCTGCAGGGCAACGACACGGTCTCGCACATGCTGAATCCCGCGACACGGCACGGAGCGATGCTGCTGGACCAGATGGTCAATCACCAGGCGCAGATCATCGCCTACAACAACGATTTTCGGTTGATGATGCTGACGGTTATTCCGCCGCTGTTGCTGCTGTTGCTGATGAGGAAGCACGAGCAGGTGGCGGCTGCGGCGGGGGATTAGGCGGTAAGCAAGCAGTCGCCCAGTGACCTCTCCGCCAGCCCAGTTTGGGCAGGCATCCGGACCGCAACGGTCTGTTATCAAACTTTCACATGCCAGGCCGCGCTCAATGTGGACAATCTGTCCCCGGCATATGGCTTCCCGCCGGCAATCGGGATGCGGCATGTCGTGCCTCGTCGCCAGTCGGAGGGATTCACGGGATGAGCGATGCCGCGGCGGCCAGGCAGCCCGCGCAGCCGAACGCCAAATCGGTGCAGGAGTATATCGACGAACTGCCGGTCTGGCCGGATGGCACCGGCCTGAAATCGGCGCCGATGACCGCGATGCAATGGCGTATCTGGGGCCTCGCCGCGGCCGGCAAGTTCTTCGAGGGCTTCGTCGTCTTCATGACCGGCGTCGCCCTGCCCCTGATCGTGCGCGAGTTCCAGATCGGTGCGACCGAAAAAGGTGTTGTCAGTGCCGCCAGCCTGTTCGGGATTCTGCTCGGCGCCATTCTGCTCGGTGGCCTGTCGGATTATTTCGGACGCAAGCGGATGTTCATCGCCGAGATGATCATATTCTGCGCCTTTCTCGCAGTGCTGATCGTCTGCAACAATTTCCTCTCGCTGGTGATTTGCCTGTTCGGTCTTGGGATGGCGCTCGGCTGCGACTACCCGACCGCGCACATGATCATCTCGGAGAGCATTCCGAGCACCAGTCGCGGCAAGCTGGTGCTCGGTGCGTTCGGCTTCCAGGCGTTGGGCGCACTTGGCGGCACTGGTATCGGGTGTCTCTGCCTGCTGCTGGTGCCAAGCCTCGATGCCTGGCGCTGGATGTTTGCCACCGCACTGGTGCCGGCGCTTATTGTCACCATCGGGCGGTTCTTCATCCCGGAAAGCGCCAATTGGCTGGCTGTGCGCGGCGACAACGAGGCGGCAGAGCGTGCTGTCCGGCGATTGTTGCACCGCGAGCCGCGCTATCCTCAGAACATTGCACTGCAGCGGAGGACGGACGAGGTCGCCGGCGAGAGTCGAGCTCACCCGTCCTTCATGGCGCTGTTCAACAGCCGCAATCGCCGCGCCACGATCTTTGCCTCGGTGCCGTGGTTCATCCAGGATCTGGGCACCTATGGCATCGGCATCTTCACGCCGACCATCCTGGCAGCGGCGTTTGGCGGCGGCGCGGATCATATCCGCAGCCTGAGTGACATGATCTCGGACGACATCCTGGCCGCCAAGGGCGCCGCGATGATCAACGTGCTGCTGATCGTCGGCATCTTCTGCGCCGTGGTGCTGGCAGACATAGCGGGCCGGATCAAGTTGCAGATCCTTGGCTTCATCGGCTGCGCAGTCGGCCTGCTGATCGCCTCGTTCTCGATCGACTTTAGCGGCGCGGCCAGAATCGACATCATCTTCGTCGGGTTCATGTTGTTCAGCTTCATGACCAACCTTGGCCCGAACGCGCAGACCTATCTGCTTGCCGGCGAGGTCTTCCCCACCGAGGTGCGCGGCATGGGCGCCGGATTTGCCGCCGCCTTTGCCAAGATCGGCGCGGTGGCGACAGCGTTCCTGTTCCCCATTCTGCTCGCCGGTGTCGGCACGCGGCTGCTGCTGTATGGCCTTGTGGTCACCTCGATCCTGGGAGCTATCGTCACCTGGATGTATCGGATCGAGACGACTGGGGTAAATCTCGACCGGATCGGCCGATGAGGCCGCGGACAGCGCAGCACATGCGCGGCGCACGGCAAACGAGGCTGACATGATCCTCCCTTCGCATCGCCGCAGCGCGAGGCTAACGCTGCACGGTTCGGCGGCGCATGCGCCGAGGGTGCGTGCTGCATTGCCTTTTGCCGTGACGCTGCCTTTTGCCGTGGCGCTGTCGTTTGCCCTGGCGCTTTTCGGCCCAACTGCGCTGCCAGCCTATGGCGCCGATCTGACACTGCGCGAGAGCGGATCGACCCTGCTCTACCCGCTGTTTCAACACTGGGTCCCCGACTATGTGGCAGCCCATCCCGGGATCACCATCACGACGAGCGCCACCGGTTCGGGTGCCGGGATCGACCAGGCCAGCACCGGACAGGTGCAGATCGGAGCGTCGGACGCCTACATGTCCGACGAGCAGGCGGCGCGCAATCCGCAGATCGTTAATATCCCGCTGGCGATATCGGCGCAGACGGTGAACTACAACCTGCCGGAGCTGAACGGAGCCGGGCTGAAGCTGGATGGTCCCACGTTGGCCGGCATCTATTCCGGCACGATCCGCACGTGGGACGCGCCGCAGATCGTCGCGCTGAACCCGGGTGTGCAATTGCCGCACGAGACCATCATCCCGGTCCGCCGCGAGGATGCATCAGGCGATACGTTTGTCTTTACCCAGTTCCTTGATTTCTCAACGCAGAACTGGGAGGACAAGGTGGGCTACGGCACCACTGTCACCTGGCCGGCGGTTCCCGGCGAGCGCACGGCGGCCGGCAACGACGGCATGGTAAGGGCGGTGGCCGCAGCACCGTACACGATCGGCTATATCGGCATCAGCTTCCATGGCGACATCTCCAAGGCCGGAGTGGGCACCGCGATGATCAGGAACCAGGCGGGACAGTTCCTGCTGCCCACGGCGGAGACGGTGAGCGCCGCCGCGTCTGTGCTCGATCCACGCACGCCGACCGACGAGCGACTGAGCCTGGCGTTTGCACCAGGCGATAATTCATATCCGCTGATCAACTACGAGTATGCTGTGGTCTCGACGCAGCAACCGGACCCCACCATCGCAGCTGCCATCCGGCACTTTCTGCTCTGGTCGATCTCGCTCGAGGGTGGCAATGCGCCGAAGTACCTCGATATGGTGCAGTTCATTCAGTTGCCGGATTTCATCCGCGCGTTGAGCGAGAATCAGATCAACCGAATCCACTGACCGGCCAAGCGAATAGTACGAGCAATCGGTCCAGATTTTTTTGTGGCTCGTGGTCCATCGTTACGTCGCGGCGAGCTACGTCGTTGGTAGGCAAGTGCCCGCTTGTTGGTCGGATCACCATGTCCTAGCGTCCGTACACGACGGTACGGTGCGGATCATCGCCGACAGCAACGGTTTCCGCTCGATGATGCTGACGGTTATTCCGCTGCTGCTGTTGCCGATGCGGAAGTACGAGCGACCGGTTGTGGCGGGCGATTGAGGGGAGGGCGCACGTGGAACGCAAGCAAGCATCGGATTTCCCGCAGGAACTCCTGAACCTGTTTGATGGCTACGTGCATGGCGGCATGAGCCGTCGAGAGTTCCTGCACATGGCGCAAAAATTCGCCGTCGGTGGTGTCACCGCGGCGATGCTGTTCGAAATGCTCAAGCCGAATTATGCGTGGGCCACGCAGGTCGCGCCGGACGACAAGCGGATCAAGGCGGAATACGACACGGTGCCGTCGCCGCAGGGCAACGGTGCCATCAAAGGCTATTTCGTGCGACCTGCCACCGCGGCGAAACTACCCGGGGTAATCGTCATTCACGAGAACCGCGGCCTCAATCCTTACATCGAAGATGTGGCGCGACGCGTCGCACTCGCCGATTTCATCGCATTCGCGCCAGACGGACTGACATCGGTGGGCGGCTATCCCGGCGATGACGAGAAGGGCCTGACGCTTTTCCGACAGGTCGATAGCGGCAAGATGCGGCAGGACTTTCTGGCCTCGGCGATGTGGCTGAAGTCACGCGCGGACTGCACCGGAAAACTGGGCGCTGTCGGCTTTTGCGCCGGGGGCACCATGGTCAATCAGCTCGCGGTGCTGATGGGCGCTGATCTCGCAGCCGCGGTGCCGTTTTACGGTGTCCAGCCCAGCGCCGGGGATACGGCCAGGATCAAGGCGCCGATCAACGCGCAATATGCCGAACTCGACACACGAATCACTGACG
>DATKFJ010000172.1:0-2619 GCA_035511435.1 Acetobacteraceae bacterium
GATCGTCACCGCACACAGCGCTTCGGCCGGCAGAAGCCCCATCTGCACGCAGGCCAGCGACATTACGAACGGAATCGACGGCACGGGCGACGAGCCGGGATTGAAGTCCGTGGCCAGCACGATGGCGAGGCCAACTTCCACCATTCTCCGCGCCGGCGGATATTGCGTGCGCCCCAATGCAAACACAGATCCCGGCAGCAGCACAGGCTGCACCCCGGCATCGCGCAATTCCATCAGTACTTCGTCGCTGGCCGTCTCCAGGTGATCCGCCGTCGCCGCGCCCAGTTCTGCCGCCAGCGCCGCTCCCGTGCCCGCCCGGAATTGCTCGGCGTGAACGCGAATGCCCAACCCTTGTTGCTTGGCCGCAGCCAGCACACTCCGCGCCTCGTCCACCGTGAATGCATGGTCGTCGCAAAAAGCATCGCAGTAGCGCGCGAGACCCTCCGCCGCGACTTCGGGAATCAACTCGTCCGCGATCCAGCCCACATATTCACTGCGGCGCCCGGCGAATTCCGGGGGAACCGCATGCGCGGCCAGCAGCGTCGGCACAATGCGCGCCGGGCCTTCTTCATTTAGGCACCGTAGCACGCGCAGCATCTTCAGTTCTGTTTCGCGCTCGAGGCCGTACCCCGATTTTGCTTCCAGTGTGGTCGTCCCTCCGCGCAGCATCCAGTCGCGATGTCGCCGCGCGCTCGCGAGCAGTTCGTCTTCACTCGCTGCTCGGGTCATCTTCACCGTTCTCAGAATGCCCCCGCCCGCCGCGGCGATTTCCTGATAGGTCGCTCCCGCAATGCGCTTTTCAAATTCATCAGCGCGATTGCCGGCAAAGACCAGGTGAGTATGTGCGTCGACGAAGCCCGGCGTAACGCAGCGGCCTTCCGCGTCGATGATGGTTGCATCGGACGGGATGCATGAACGTAGCTCTGGATAGGATCCCACCGCGGCAATGCGATCACCTTCGATCAGCATGGCGGCGTCGCGAATCAGTCCAAGCGCGCGCAGTTCCGGTCCTGCACGCGGACGCGCAGGGCCGGAGAGCGTCACCAGTTGGCCAATATTGACGATGGCGGTCCAGACAGCCACGGCTACTTCCCTGCCATCGGAATATGAATTCCTCGCTCGCGCGCCGTCTTCTGCGCCAGTTCGTATCCCGCATCCGCGTGTCGCGCCACGCCGATCCCGGGATCATTGTTCAACACGCGCTCGATGCGCCGCGCCGCGTTGTCGGTTCCATCGGCCACCGTCACCTGTCCCGCATGCAGTGAGTAGCCCATGCCCACGCCGCCGCCATGATGAAAGCTCACCCACGTGGCGCCCGATGCTGTATTGAGAGCGAAATTCAGCAACGGCCAATCGGCCACCGCGTCGGAGCCGTCAAGCATCTTTTCTGTTTCACGATACGGACTGGCCACCGAACCTGTATCCAGATGATCGCGCCCAATGGCGATGGGCGCCGACAGCTCGCCTTTGCGCACCAGTTCGTTCATCGCTTCGCCCATTCGCGCGCGTTCGCCGTAGCCCAGCCAGCAGATGCGCGAAGGCAGTCCCTGCCAGGCAAACTTGCCCCGCACCAGTCGCAGCCACCGGGTGAGAATTTCATTATCGGGAAACAGCTCCAGCGCCAGTTCGTCGGTGCGATCAATGTCCCGGGGATCACCCGAGAGCGCCACCCAGCGGAACGGCCCCGCGCCTGTACAGAACAGCGGACGGATGTATTCCGGCACAAAGCCCGGGATCAGGAAAGCGTCGGCGCATCCCCCATCGAACGCGAAACGCCGGATGTTGTTGCCGTAATCGAACGCCACCGCTCCCGCCTTCTGCAGCGCGAGCATGGCGTTGACATGCACAACCATAGAAGCCATGGAACGACGAACGTATTCTTCGGGATCGCGTTTGCGCAACTCTGCAGCCGCAGCCAGCGGATCGCGACGCTCCCGGCGCGCGGCCTCGGGCAGTGTGTCGAAGTGCGGAACGTATCCATTCAGTGGATCGTGCGCGCTGGTCTGGTCCGTGACCACATCCACGCTCACCCCGCGCCGCACGATCTCCGGCAAAACGTCGGCACAGTTGCCCACCAGCCCGACTGACAACGCCCGCTTCTCCTGCCGCGCTGCCTCGCACCACGACAACGCCTCGTCCAGGTCGTCGGTCATCGTGTCGCAATAACGCGTATCCACCCGGCGCTGAATGCGGCTGCGATCTACATCCACGGCCAGCACCACGCCGCCATTCAACGTCACGGCGAGCGGCTGCGCTCCGCCCATGCCGCCCATGCCGCCGGTGACAACCAGCTTGCCTGCGAGCGACCCTCCGAAGTGGCGCTCGGCCAACGCGGCGAAGGTCTGATAGGTCCCTTGCAGAATCCCCTGCGTGCCGATGTAGATCCAGCTTCCCGCCGTCATCTGCCCGTACATCATCAGGCCCTTGCGGTCGAGTTCGTGAAAGTGCTCCCAGTTGGCCCATTTCCCTACCAGGTTCGAATTGGCGATGATCACCCGCGGCGCCATGTCGTGGGTGGGAAACACCCCCACCGGCTTGCCCGACTGCACCAGCAACGTCTCTTCATTGCCCAACTGTTCGAGCTCCTGCACGATGGCATGGAAGCATTCCCAGTTGCGC
>DATKFJ010000173.1:0-13214 GCA_035511435.1 Acetobacteraceae bacterium
CACGCCATCGCGGCGACGGCAACGCCCGCCAGCACCGCCAACGTGATCGCCAGCGTGCCCAGAAAATGCAGCAGCGAGGCGACCCCGATAGCCGCTTGACCCGACAGACGCCTCACGCCCAGCTTTCCCGCACATGACCCAGGACAATTTCCGCCTGCCGACAAGCTGGCCGCACCCGCATGACGCCGGAGCGGCGGACCGCCTGATCGAACGCTTCACCGAACTCGGTCGCACGGAGGCGCGGCTCGCGGCCGCGCCGGCGATGGCTGCGCTGCTGCGCGCTCTCGGCGGCAACAGCCCGTATCTCGCCGATCTCGCGGTGCGCGAGTCCGCCACCTTGCGCGCCATCGTTGCGACCGGCCCGGACGCGGTGGTCGCCGCGGCGCTGAACGAACTCGCGGCGGTTCTGCCGCAGGCCCGCCGCGACCGCGTCGCCGCTGCGCTGCGCCGCGCCAAGCGGGTCATCGCCCTGACCGCCGCCGTCGCGGACATCGGCGGCATCTGGCCGCTGGAACGCATCACCGCAACGCTGAGCGATCTCGCCGAAGCCACCCTGACGCTCGCCATGGCGCATCTGCTGCGCGCCGCGCATGACGCGGGCGAGCTGCGCCTGCCCGATCCGGCGGATCCGGGGCGGGGCGGTGGTTTCACGGTACTCGGCATGGGCAAACTCGGCGCCCGCGAACTGAACTATTCGTCCGATGTGGACCTCGTGCTGCTCTACGATCCGGTGGCGCCAATATACACCGAACGCACCCGGGACCACGCGATGGGCGGCTTCGCCTCTCGCATCGCCCGCGGCCTGGTGTCGCTGATGGAGGCACGGGACGCCGACGGCTACGTGTTCCGCACCGACCTGCGCCTGCGTCCCGATCCGTCCGTCACGCCGCCCGCCGTCGCGCTGCCGGCGGCCATCACCTATTACGAGAGCATGGGCCAGAACTGGGAACGCGCAGCCATGATCAAGGCGCGGCCGGTAGCCGGCGACCTTGGCCTCGGCATGGCATTCCTGGAAGCGATCCGGCCCTTCGTCTGGCGCCGCGGGCTGGACTTCGCCGCCGTCGCGGACATCCACGCGATGAAGCGCCGCATCGACGAACATCGCGGCGGCGCGCTGGCGGACGCGCCGGACCCGGTGTCCCGCATCGCCGGCCACAACGTGAAACTCGGCGAAGGGGGCATCCGCGAGATCGAATTCCTGGCGCAGACGCTGCAGCTTGTCTGGGGCGGCCGCGACCCCAGCCTGCGCGTCCCGACCACTCTCGGCGCCCTGCGGCTGCTGGTACGCGCCGGGCACGTGCCCCGGCACGCCGAGCGCGAACTGGCCACCGCCTATCGCTTCCTGCGCCGGGTCGAACACCGCCTGCAGATGATCGCCGACCGCCAGATCCACGAACTGCCGCAACGCCCGGCAGAACTGGAGCGATTCGCGACCTTCATGGGATACCTCGACGCGACCGCCTTCGCCACCGACCTGCTGCGCCATCTGCACCAGGTGCGGATGCGCTACGCCGAAGTGTTCGAACTGGTGCCGGATCTGCTGGAACCCGGCGCGTCCGGCACGGAACTGGATTTCAGCGGCGTCGATGCCGCGCCCGAACGCACCACCACGGCGCTGCGCGCGCTGGGCTTCGGCAACCCCGAGCGCATCGTCGCCGCGGTGCGCGGCTGGCAGGCCGGGCATGTCCGAGCCCTGCGCTCCGAGCGCGCGCGAGAGTTGCTCGCCCAGATGCTGCCGCGCGTGCTCGCCGCGCTGGCGCGTCAGCCACAGCCCGACACCGTGTTCAACCGGTTCGACGCCTTCCTGGCGCGCCAGCCCGCCGGCGTGCAGCTTCTGTCGCTGTTCCAGCGCAACCCGGGACTGCTCGACCGGATCGCCGCGGTGTTGGGCGCCGCACCGTCGCTGGCCGATCACCTGGCCAGTCACCCCGCCGCGCTCGACGGCCTGCTGACGCCGGAAGAGGACCCGGATCCGCCACGTCTGCTGCGCGCCCGGCTGCAGGACGCCAGGCTGCTGGAGGAGACCATCGAGATCATCCGCCGCACCGTGCGCGAGGAGGATTTCAACCTCTCGGTCGCCACGATGGAAGGCAGGTTGGATGCCGACGCTGCCGGCCTGCGCCGAACGGCGATCGCCGATGCCGCGCTGAATGCGTTGCTGGCACCGGTGCTGGCGGACTTTGCCTCGCGCTTCGGCCGCGTGCGCGGCGGGGTCATGGCGGTGGTGGCGATGGGCAAGGCGGGCGGTCGTGAAATGATGGCCGGCTCCGACCTCGATCTGATGCTGATCTACGATCATCCCGAAGGCGTCAGCGAAAGCCGCGGCGAGCGCCGCCTGCCGGTCAGCCAATGGTTCGTGCGCGCCGCGCATGCCTATATCGCGGCAGTGACGGCCCGCGGCGTGGACGGCCCGCTGTACGAAGTCGACATGCGGCTGCGGCCATCCGGCAACAAAGGTCCGGTTGCCGTGTCGCTGGCATCGTTCCGCCGATACCATGCCGAATCCGCATGGACGTGGGAGCGTATGGCGCTGACCCGCGCGCGGGTGGTCGCCGGGCCGCCGGCACTGCGCGCGCGCATCGAAACCGCGATCGCCGAAGCGCTGGCTGCCCAAGGCGATGCCGACCGGGTGCCCACCGATGGCGAGCAGGTGCACAGCGATGCTGCCGCGATGCGCAGCGATGTTGAGCGCGTGCGCAGCGATGCCGCCGCGATGCGGGCACGCATGTTGCGCGATCTGCCGCCTGACGGCCCATGGGACGTGAAGCTGCGCGCCGGCGGCCAGATCGAGGTCGAGTTCATCGCGCAGGTCGTTCAGCTCATCCACGCTCGGGTCGCCCCGCAGCTATGTTCGCCGACCACGCGCATCGCGCTGAACGCGCTGGCCAAGGCCGGCATGCTGGCCGCGGACGATGCCGTCCTGCTGGTTCGCGCCGACCATGTATGGCGGACCGTGCAGGGGATGCTGCGCATCACCGTCGGCCGCAATGCGCGCGACGAACTGCCCGATGCGTCCGCCCGCGCCCTGCTGCGTGCCGCCGGCACCGCGCTGCAACTGCCGGGACCGATTGACTTGGCCGAGTTGCGCGCCACGCTGGATGCATTGGCGCGACAGGTCCGCGCCGCGTTCGTTCGAACCATAGGGGAGATCAGGCCATGAGCGTTCAGGAAGGCGATGCCGCGCCGGACTTCGAGCTGCCGGCCAGCGGCGGCCGCTCCGTCAGCCGCGGCGCGATGCGAGGCAAGCCGTTCGTGCTGTATTTCTACCCCAAGGCGGACACGCCGGGCTGCACCAAGGAAGCCTGCGCATTTCAGGAAGCGCTGCCGCAACTGGGCAAGATCGGCATCGACGTGATCGGCGTGTCGCCCGACAAGATCAAGCCGATCGAGAAGTTCGCCGAGAAATACGGCCTGCGCTTCCCGCTCGCGTCTGACGAAACGCACGCGGTGGCCGAGAAATACGGCACCTGGGTCGAGAAGTCGATGTATGGACGCAAGTATATGGGCATCGAGCGCAGTACATTCCTGATCGACAAGTCGGGAAACATTGCCAAGGCCTGGCGCAAGGTCAGCGTCACCAACCACGCGGCCGAGGTGCTGGAGGCGGCGAAGGCATTGGGGTGAGCGCGGTAAGGATGCCGATCTGCCCAATTGAGCATCGATCGCGGCTCGGCTATCGTAACACAGCGAAACCAAATCCCCCTGACGGGAGCACCATCCAATGAAAGCCGCCGGCCTTGCCATTGCACTGCTGTTCCTGTCTGCATCCGCGCAGGCGCGCACCATCAAGGCGGACATCGATGCCGCGGACGCGAAGTTTGTTGCAGCCTTCAACACGGGCGATGCGGGCGGCATCGCGCAGCTGTATACCGAGAATGCAAACGCTTTGCCGCCGGGCGCACCGATGGCCAAAGGCCGAGCGGCGATCGAGGCCGTGTGGCAGAGTGCGATTCAGGCCGGTGTGAAAAATCTGTCGCTGAAGGCGCTGCAAGTCGACCAGTTCGGCAACGCCGCGCGCGAAATTGGCCAGTTCAGTCTCGATGAGCCCAACGCGCAAAAGCAGACGGTGCATGTCGAGGGCAAATATGTCGTCCTGTGGCGGCGGATCGGCGGCGGTTGGAAACTCGACACCGACATCTGGAACACCAACCAGTAGCGGAGTTCAGCAAGCGCGGCACGACCGATGCTTCCCTGGTCGCATCGGGAGCGTCGCATTCGGCGCAGACGCCAACCCGCATGGCATGACATGGCCACGGCGCCGCAAGCCGATCGTCGGCATGTTCAATCCGCCGCGGCAGGCAACCGCACGGTGAACACCGTGCCCCCTGCCGCAGCGGGTGACGCCGTCAACTGCCCGCCATGCGCTTCCACGATCTCTCGGCAGATCGACAAACCCAGCCCCAATCCCGCTGCCTTCGAGGTCACGAACGGCTGGAACAACCGATCCGCCACTTCTGCCGCAATGCCCGGCCCGCTGTCGGTCACGGCAATCTCCACAAAACTCGCCACCGAGCGCGTCGCGACGATCAGTTCCCGATGCTCGGTTGCCTCCATCGCCTCCACCGCGTTGCGCACCAGATTGATGATCACCTGCCCGATCTGAATGCGGTCGATCAGCGCCGTGCCAACGGTGTCGTCCAACCAAAGCGTTGTCACCACGCCTTGATGGCGCGTGCCGACCAATCCCAGTTCGACCGCCTCCTTCACCACGGCGTTGACATCCTCGAGCAGCCGCTTCGTGGTCCGCTTCACAACGTGATCGCGCAGCCGCCGAATCACCTCCCCCGCGCGGGTCGTCTGCTGACGAATCCGCTCGACGATGTCGCGCACGCGCGTCGGATTGGCATTCCCGGCGTCCAGCAGTCGGCTGAGCGCACCGGCATAATTGCCCACCGCGGTCAGCGGCTGGTTGAGCTCGTGGGCAATCGACGATGCCATCTGTCCCATCGTCGACAGTCGCGCGACGTGCACCAGTTCGGCCTGCAGTTCCTCGATGCGCGAGAGGCTCTGGCGCTGCTGGGAAATGTCGCGCACGATCTTCGAGGCTCCGACGATCTCCCCCGACGGTCCCAGGATGGGGGACACGGTCAACGACACAGCAAGCTCGCTGCCGTCCTTGCGCAGTCGCACCGTCTCGTAATGCCTCAGCCGTTCACCGCGCTTCAGCCGATCCAGGATCATGGCTTCTTCGTGCTGCCGGTCCGGCGGGTGCAACACGGTGACCGAGCGGCCGATCATTTCGGCAGCCGAGTAGCCGAACATGTCTTCGGCTGCCTGGTTCCAGGTTCTGACGATGCCGTCCAGCGTCTTGCCGACGATTGCGTCGTCCGACGCTTCGACGATGCTGGCAAGATACAGCCGTGCCTCGCGGCCACGCCGTTCCTCGGTGATGTCGTTGTTGACCTCGGTCACCAGGGAAGTCCCGCCGGCGGCATCGCGGCGCAGCGACTGGTAACTGACCACGATGACTTCCTGTCCATTGCGCCGCCTGTGGTGCAATTCGCCGGTCCATTCGTCGTGCTCGAGCAGTTCCCTGTCGGCCTCGCGCAGCGTTCCGGGAAACTCGGTTTGCAACAACCGATGCGATACCTGGCCGACCGCCTCTGCGGCGGTGAAGCCGTACAGCCGCTCCATGCCGCGCGACCAGAAGCGGATCTCGCCTCCGAAGCTTCGTGTCATGACCTGCGCCATGCCGAACTCGGCGGCTCGCGCCTCCAGCGAACTGATCCGCATCCGCAGCACTTGAATCTGCCGGTCCTGATCAGAGCGTGCGTTCACGTCGCTCATCTCTCGCTCGACCTCACGATCTGGCGAGACGCTAGCACGAACGCTGCCATCTGTCCCAGGGTGGTGTTCCGGGGAGGGGAATCCGTGTCAGCTTGACTGCCGTCCGATCGAGCGCGCCGACCACGGTGGCAACCGAACAGAACGCATCGCCGCCGCCTACCGCGGTGCGTTGGCCAGACCGCAAATACCTGCCACGGTTGCCGCGACGGATCGGGGAGGATGCGAGATGGCCGACGAGTTGCCCCCGCGGGAGGCAATGGAATTCGACGTGGTGATCGTTGGCGGCGGCCCATCCGGGCTGGCAGCCGCGATCCGCCTGAAGCAGCTTGCCCCGGACGCAGGCATCTGCCTGGTGGAGAAAGGCGGCGAGATCGGCGCCCATATCCTGTCGGGCGCCGTTCTGGAACCGCGTGCCCTGAACGAGCTGATCCCCGATTGGCGCGACCGAGGCGCGCCGCTGGACACACCCGCCGCCGACGATCGCTTCCTGTATCTGACCGCGACGCGCGCGTTCCGCCTGCCGACGCCGCCGCAGATGCATAACACCGGCAACTATATCGTTTCACTTGGCAACGTGTGTCGCTGGCTGGGCGCGCAGGCAGAGGCGTTGGGCGTCGAACTTTATCCGGGCTTCGCCGCCGCCGAATTGCTGGAGGAGGACGGCCGCATCGTCGGCATCGCCACCGGAGACATGGGCGTCGGGAAGGACGGCCAGCCGACCGCCAGCTTTCAGCGCGGGATGGAACTGCGTGCCCGCTACACGCTGTTCGCCGAGGGCTGCCGCGGCTCGTTATCGAAGCAGTTGATCCAGCGCTTCCATTTGCTGGAAGGCCGCCAGCGGCAGACCTATGCCATCGGCATCAAGGAGCTGTGGGAAATTCCCGCTGCCAACCACAGACCGGGACTGATCGAGCACACCATCGGCTGGCCGCTCGATACCGGCACCTACGGGGGCTCGTTTCTGTATCATTTCGGTCCCAACCTGATTTCCTACGGCTTCGTGATCGGCCTGGACTACCGCAATCCATGGCTTTCGCCGTTCGATGAGATGCAGCGATTCAAGACTCATCCTGCGGTGCGCAAGCACTTCGAAGGCGGCCGGCGGATCAGCTACGGCGCGCGCGCGCTGAACGAAGGTGGGCTGCAATCGATCCCGCGCCTGACATTCCCCGGCGGCGCGCTGATCGGCGACGCCGCCGGTTTCGTCAACGTGCCAAAGATCAAGGGCACGCACACCGCGATGAAGTCGGGCATGCTGGCAGCCGAGACGGTGGCCGAAGCGCTTGCCACGGGCGGCACCGCTGACCTTGCCGGCTACGAAGACAAGCTGCGCGCAAGCTGGGTGTGGCAGGAATTGTCGCGGGTACGCAACATCAGGCCGGCTTTCGCAAAATTCGGCATGTGGGGCGGGCTGGCCTATGCCGCGCTGGATACCTACGTGCTGCGTGGCAAGGCGCCATGGACCTTCCGCCATCCGCACGCCGATAACGATACCCTGGTGGCAGCCGAAGCGGCACCGCGCATCCAGTATCCCCGGCCGGACGGGGTTTTGACATTCGACAAGCTGTCATCGGTGTTCATCAGCAACACCAACCACGAGGAAAACCAGCCGCCGCATCTGCGGCTGGCCGATCCGGCGCTGGCGATCACGCTGAACTGGCAGCAGTTCCGCAGCCCGGAAACCCGTTACTGCCCCGCCTCGGTGTATGAAATCGTCGGCGCGGAGGAGGGCGCTCCGCGGTTGCAGATCAACGCGCAGAACTGCGTGCACTGCAAAACCTGCGACATCAAGGATCCGGCGCAGAACATCAACTGGGTCACCCCGGAGGGCGGTGGCGGTCCGAACTACCCCGGCGGAATGTGACACCATCGGGGGGTTGGAGTCGCACTTCCGGAAGGGGGAATTGCCGGTTTCAGTACCCCCACCAATGCTATATGCGCGGGTCACGACACCGATAGAAATTATATGCCGTAGCGCCGATCTTCGGGCCGCCATGAACTGCGACCATTCCGGTCCGCGCATTGCAATTGCCAGGAGCCTGCTTCCATGTTGACGCACTTACGTGCGGCAGCCGTGCCCCGTCGCGCGCTGCCCAGCCATTTGCCACAGCCCCCAGAACCTGGGGCCGCCCTGATCGAGAGCCTTGGCGCGGTAGACGACGAGGACCACATATTATTGCTCGGTGAGGACGGCCCTGATCTGATGTGCGCGCTGCTGCGAGCCGGCGCGCCGCATGTAAGTCACCTTCGCAATCCCGAGAGGCTGGAAGCCGACAGCGCCAGCCTGGTGATCGTGCCACATGTTCGTTCCGTCGATTGGCTGGCCGGAGTACTGGTTCGCATTCACCGCGCGCTGATGGCCAACGGGCGGGTGGCAATTCGCATCGACAGCCTGCCGTCCACGGAGAACGCCATCCGACGCTTGCTGACGCTGCATGGGTTTACGGCGATTCGCGTCAATCGCGCACTGGGCTGCCAGGTGCTGAGCGCCGAGGTGCCGGCGTTCGGCTTGCGGCGCTGCGCCTGAAAGGAACCATCACGATGCGCAACCTAATAACCTGCATTGGCGGCTCATTGACCGCGCTGACGACGCCGTTCCGCGACACGCTGGTGGACTGGAAAGCGTTGTCCCGCCTGTGTGAGCGCCAGATCGACCGTGGTACTGCCGCGCTGATCGTTTGCGGCAGCACCGGCGAGGCCGCCACGCTGACATTTGCGGAATACGCGCGCGCGGTGAACGCGGTGGTGGAGGCGGCGGACGGCCGTGTACCGGTGATCGCCGGCTGTACCGCGTTGGCCACCACCGCGGCGGTTGCGTTGGGCGTCGAGGCGGCATCGGATGGCGCCGAAGCGCTATTGTGCGCGGTGCCACCGTACGTGAAGCCGACGCAGGAGGGCATCTTCGCGCATATCCGCGCCATCGCCCACGCAACAGATCTTCCTATCGTGCTCTATGACGTTCCGGGACGCAGCGGCGTCGCGATCGCTGACGACACTGTCGCGCGGCTGCACGACGCACAGCTTATCGTCGGGCTTAAGGATGCGACCGCCGATCTGTCGCGGCCGGCCAGGCTGCGCGCGCGGTGCGGCGAAGGTTTCATGCAATGGAGCGGCGATGACGCCACCGCGCCTGGCCACCGCGCGATGGGCGGCATTGGCTGCATCTCTGTCACGGCCAATGTGACCCCGGCGCTGTGTGCACTGCTGCATCATGCCTGGGACGGCGGCGACCTGCGTATGTTTGCCACGCTGCGCGATTTGCTGGATCCGTTGCACGCGGTGCTGTTCATGGAGAGCAACCCGATCCCGGTGAAAGCGGCACTTGCCAGTCTTGGGCTGTGCACGGACGAGATGCGCCTGCCGTTGACGCGCGCCACGCTTGCGACGCAGGAGAGGCTGCTGGCGGTAATGCCGTCGGTAATGCTGGCCGAGGAGCATGCGGCGCAACAGCCGGCGTTCGCACTGGCGAGCTAGCTTGCGAAGTGGTGGGTTTTGACGCAATGCTGAGTGAGCCGGATACGACGGATGAAAGGGTGCAGCGAGAGGAGTATTTTTGTTCGATCTCCTGCTGTTGTTGCTGCTGACGACGGCATTTTCCGGCGCCGTCGGTTACGTGTGGGCATGCGATAACCTGACGCGGTCCGGCCGCGCCGCGTCGGACAAGTTATCGTGAACTGGCAAGGCTGGCTGCAGATCGCGGTGTTTGCGGCGCTGATCACCGCGGCGGTGAAGCCGCTGGGTGGCTACATCGCGCGGAGTGTCGGCGGCGACGGCAAGGTGCAGCGCAGCTTCGCCGCAGTCGAGAATGGCCTGTATCGTGTGGCCGGCATCGATCCGGACGAGGAACAGAGCTGGGTCAGGTATGCACTTGCAATGCTGGTCTTCAACATTGTTGGCATCGTCGCGCTGTACATCCTGCAACGTGCGCAGAATCTCCTGCCGCTCAATCCGCGCCAATTCGATGCCGTTACGCCCGACCTGGCGTTGAATACGGCGGTCAGTTTCGCCACGAACACGAGCTGGCAGTCTTATGGCGGCGAAACCACGCTGAGTTACCTGTCGCAGATGGCCGGTATCACCGTCCAGTCATTCCTGTCTGCCGCGACCGGCGTCGCCGCGGCCATTGCGCTGGTGCGTGGTTTCGCGCGCCGCTCTGCGCGGACGATCGGCAATTTCTGGATCGATGTTACGCGGATCACGCTTTACGTGCTGCTGCCGATCTGCGTTGTGGCCACTCTTTTCCTGGTCTGGCAAGGTGTGCCGCAAACACTTGGCAATTATGTCAACGCGACGACACTGGAAGGCGCACAGCAGGTTCTGGCACGGGGACCGGTCGCATCGCAGGAGGCGATCAAGCTGCTGAGTGGCGACGGCGGCGGATTCTTCAATGCCAACTCGGCGCATCCGTTCGAAAATCCTACAGCTCTGACAGGCCTGTTCGAGATGCTGCTGATCTTCCTGATCGGCGTGGCGCTGACCAACACGTTCGGCCGGATGGTCGGCGATCAGCGTCATGGCTGGGCGTTGTTCGCCGCCATGGCGATCCTGTTCGCCGCGGGGTTGACGACGATGTATGCCAGCGAGGCGGCGCACAACGCGCGGTTTTCGTCGTTTGGGATTGATCAGGCGGTGGGCGGCCAGCAGTCCGGCGGCAATATGGAGGGCAAGGAGGTTCGCTTTGGCGTCGGGCAATCCGCGCTGTTCGCCACCGTGACCACGGCGTCGTCGGACGGCGCGGTCGATGCAATGCATGACAGCTTCATGCCACTGTCCGGCCTGGTGCTGCTGGCCAACATGATGCTGGACGAGGTGATTGTCGGTGGACCGGGTTCGGGCCTGTTCGGGATGCTGCTGTTCGCCATTGTCGCGGTGTTCGCCGCCGGACTGATGATCGGGCGAACCCCCGAATATCTCGGCAAGAAGATCGAAGGCAACGAAGTGAAGATGACGATGCTGGCACTGCTGTGCGTGCCAGCCTGCATCCTGGGCATGGGCGCGGTGGCAGCCGTGCTGCCGACCGCGGTCGCCGGGCTGAACAACGCCGGGCCGCACGGATTCTCCGAGCTGCTGTATGCCTATACCTCGGGTGCGGCGACCAATGGCAGTGCATTTGCCGGGCTGAACGCGAATACGCCGTTCTATAACCTGACGTTGGCGGCTGCGATGTTTGCCGGTCGGTTCATCGTGATCATCCCGGTGCTGTGCATCGCCGGCACGCTGGCGGCAAAGCGCATCGTGCCGGTGTCGGTCGGGACATTGCCGACCTATGGCATGCAATTCGTCGGACTTCTGGTCGGCACCGTGGTGATTGTCGGTGGCCTGACATTCTTCCCCGCGCTGGCGCTTGGCCCGGCAGCGGAGTACTTCGCGATGCAGGCGGGTATCACGTACTGATTTGCCGATCGGCGACGCCAGGTGCGGGGGCACGCCGTTTCGGCTGGCATGATGGGCGGTTTCCAACGATGATCGGGCGCCCGCTGAACGGGCATCGCGTTCTCCGACCGTGCCTTCCCCACATCGCGCCCGGCCATGCATCGAAGACTGCCTTTGCTGTTCCGCGCTATTGCCTACGGGTTGCGCGGCGGCTTCCTGATCCGACCGTTTGTCATCGCGCTGGTGCTTGGCGCCGCGGGTGGCGTGCTGTCCTCCCTGGAAGAGGAGGTACCGACGCTCGGTGCATGGGTGCCGTTGACGCTGTTCCCGTCGCGACAGGACCCGCAGGTGGCGCAGGTGATCCTGAGCGTCATCGCCACGTCCATCATGACCGTCGTTTCCATTGTCTTCGCCATCCTGCTGATGACGCTGACACTGGCCTCCACGCAATTTTCGCCGCGCATCCTGATCAACTTCGTGCGCGATCGCGGGACGCAATGGACGCTGGGGGTGTTTCTCGGCACGTTCGCCTACTGCATGGCCGCACTGCCGGCGGCGCGTTCACTGCCTGTGCCGTTCGTGCCGGTGCTGACCGTTACCGGCGCCATGGTGTTGGCACTTGTCGCGGTCGGCTGGCTGATCTTTTTCATCCACCACATCTCGCAGGCGATCAGCGTCAACCACATTGTCGATCGGATTGCGCGGGAAGCCGAGCTGGTGATCGATGACTTGATGCCGCGACCGCGCGGACGGGTTGAGCCGATGAGTCGGCCGCCGGCGCTGGATGCGGAGGCCACGCCGATCCTCAATCGACGCTCGGGCTATATTCGCTTTGTCGACATCGATCAGCTGGCGTTTCTGGCGAAGTCGTGGCGCATCCATATACGTGTGGACCGCGGGGTCGGCCAGTTCCTGCCAGAGGGTGTGCCGCTGCTGCACGCCACTCACGCGGATCGCTTAAATCCAGTGCGCGTCACGGAACTTTTGGGTGCGTTCGACATCGGGCCGACGCGCACGCTGCAACAGGACGTGCAGTTCGGGGTTATCCAGATCGTCGATATCGCGTTGCGGGCAATCTCGCCGGCGGTGAACGATCCCAGCACCGCGATCAGCTGCATCGACCAGCTAAGCCGAATCCTGATCCGTTGGCTCGGCCGCTCGCCGCCGGAGTCGGTGCTGTTCGATCCGCCGCATGTGCCGCGGGTGTTCGTGCCCTGGATCGACATCGACGGAATGCTGGACACGGCGTTCGAGCAGATCCGTCACTACGCGGTGAGCGACGCTGCCGTGAGTTTGCGGCTGCTGCGTGCGATCGGGGATATTGCCGGCACGGTGCAGCACGGTCATATCCGCGCGAACCTGCTGGAGCGTGCGCAGCGCGTGGTTGATGGCTGCGGCGTACGGCTGGGCGAGCCCGAGTCCAGCCGGCTGAAGCAACGTCTCGCTGCGATGGAGCGGCGATTGGCGAGCTGAGCGGCTGCGCCGACGCGCGGCCGTGCCGAGTGTATGCCGCGACCGTGCCTTGTATACGCCGCGGTTATGCGGACGGCGATCGGTCCGCCATGGAATTTATATGCGGGGCGGCGATATTTTACCGACGTCTGCATCCGTCTGGGCACGTCGTGTGCCCTGCGTTGTTGCGTGGAGCGACCCGTGAACGAAGTCCGGTTCGGCTCGGATGTCGGGGTGTCGGCAGGCGACGAAGTGCGCATGGCCGATGACCACGTTGCGCGAACCTATCCGACGCCGGTGGAATTTGTCGGCCAGCTCGGCCGGGTGATTGCGTACTGCCTGGGGTTGGCTGTGCTGGCCCATGTCATCGTGGCGATCGTCGGCTCTTAGCGACTGACACGGCTATGCAACCGCAAGCAAAGGCGGTTGGTGTGCCCACCGTCTGAAATGCGTCCAGGTTATCTATACGGAATTTATATACCACGTTGCTGCGGGTGCCATCGCTTCTATATGGCTCGCTGAGTAGTTAGTGCGTGTAGCGCAACATGCCTGCCGCATGCGGCGGGATCGTTGCTGACCAAGGAGTATCGCGATGCTTGACG
>DATKFJ010000174.1:0-8607 GCA_035511435.1 Acetobacteraceae bacterium
TCAGGTGACACTGCCGTTGATCCGCCCGGGCGTTCTGGTCGGCGCGTTGTTTGCGTTCATCACGCCGTTCGACGAACTCATCATCGCATTGTTTCTGTCTGGCTCCGGTGCGATCAGTCCGCCGCCGCGCATGTCGGACGATCTACCTTTCGATATAGAACCGACAATAGCCGCGGTCTCCGCACTGATAATACTGCTGACGGCGCTGTCGCTGCGTGGGGCGCATGTCCTGCGCCGACGTGCATCAGCGGTGCGATAATCGTTATGTCGCTGCAGTACCCACAGGCAACTTGCGTGGCACGTCATGCGCGCAACGGCCCAGCCCGACACAGAACTGGCCGACGACAGGCGCCAGGCGTTCCGCCGCTGCGCGCGTTTCGGCGTTGGCCTCTGCCAGGCGCGCGGCTGCGTCGCGGGCGCGCGCGACGATGCGTGGCCAATCGATGCCGATCACCAAGCCATCGCGCAGCACGAAGCGCCCGCCGACCATGACGTCACGCACGGCGGTGCCATCTTCGCCGTTGACCAGTTGCTGTGGCGCATTGTTCAGCGGCACCAGATTGACGTGCTCCAGATCGAGGAACACGAGATCCGCCTTGAATCCAGGTGCGATCCGGCCAATCAGGTCTGCCATGCCGAGTACTCCGGCACTACCCGCGGTGGCAAGTTGCAGCGCCTCGACAGCACCGATCCAGGCGTCGGGCGGACGGTCGAACATGCGCGAGGCAAAGGCGGCAAGCCGCATCGCTTCGAACATGTTCTGGTTGTCGGCGGAGGCCGATCCATCGGTGCCCACGCCGACCCGCACGCCACCGGTAATGGCTGGACGCATGTCGGCGATGCCGTTGCCTAGCCGCAGGTTGGAGCCGGGATTGTGTGCGATCGCACCGCCATGTTTTGCGAGCAGCTCGATCTCGTCGGCATCGATCCAGATTGCGTGCGCAGCACTGAATCGTGGACCGAGCACACCAAGCTGAGCCAGGTGGCGCGTCAGCGTGGTGCCATAACGCCGTGCCGCACCGGCGCGCTGAACGCTGGACTCTGCCAGGTGCGTCTGAAGCGGCAGACCGTATTCGGCCGCGAGGTCCCGACATCCGCACAGGAATTCGTCGGAACAATGCAGCGGAATGGTTGGCGCAATGCCCAGGCGGATGCGGTCGGCGGGATATGGCCATGACGTGGCAGCAGTACGGATGGCGGCCAATGCAGCCTCGCCTGGGGCGGTCTGCATCGTGTCGGCCACGGCGCGGAGCTCCGGCGGAAACGCGTCGAGCAAACCGGGAATCGCCTGATAGAAACTCCGGTCGGCGATCATCGGTGCGATCACCGCCCGAATGCCGGCATCCGCATAGGCCTGGGAGATGCTGTGCAGGCCTTCCACCGTCGGCAGCGGCAACATTGCCGCAAGGTCGTAGCAGGCGGTGCATCCCTTGCGCAGCATTTCGACCGCCGCGAGCAGCGCAGACAGGTAGCGATCGTCGTCGGTGCGCCCGCCATTGAGCCAAGGTCCCGCATTCAGCAGCAGCTCCAACGACCAGCGGTCGCCGGCACCTTTGGCGAGCCCTCCATGGCTATGGGTGTGCGCGTTGATCAAGCCCGGGATGATGAGGCGGTTCGCGGCATCGATCCGCTGCGCGGATTCGGATGTCACTTCACCGGGCGGTGTGATCGCCACGATCAGATCGTCGTGCAGCAGGAGATCCGCCGGCGCGGCATGGCTGGCGCCTGACGCCAGCACCAATCCCCCCGTTATAACCGTCGAACCCGTTGCCATGTGCTACCTCTGACGTGTCCTGATCGCATCCATGACCGCCTTCGATCACACCGCTGCCGTGCGTCGCAATACGTCGCCGTCACGACGGTTACGGATGTGAAAGTATGAATTGTGCTGATTCCTGCCGTGGACGGACATGGAAACTCTGACCGCTTCTGGACTGCTCTTGCCGGCAGCCTGGAGGCAGGTGGTGACGCCCTCGTCAAGCTCGGCCCGCACGGTGGTCATGGGACTGATCCGATCCTGTTGCAGACACCTCGATCCTCAGAGGTATTTCGTGATCGCCTTGAATTCCTCGATCGGCGCGCGCGCCGATCGTGCGTCGGACTCGAGTGCGCGTTCCAGGCAGTGGTCAAGATGGTCGTGGATGAGCGTCTGCTTGGCGGACGCGACGGCCTTCTCGACCGCCTGAAGCTGCTGGGCAATCTCCAGACAGCTCCGCCCATCCTCCAGCATCGCAACGACGCTGCGGATGTGTCCCTCGGCGTTCTTGAGACGCTTGATGATCGCAGGATGCGAGCTATGTAAGTGCTGTTTCACGGCTTGACCCTACCCTAGGGGGGAGGGTAAAGCAAGTTTGCCGGCGACGCGGCGAGACCCGCAGCGTTGGCATGCCCACGACGCTCCGGCGAAAGCCGGTCCATGCAACCAGCAAGGGATCACATGAACACGCGATCTGCCAGCCAACCCTCGGAGAGCCATAGTAGGCGCTTGCCGCCTGCCGTGATCGCTTTGTCGGGTTGGACCGCCGCCCGGGTCGTGCTTGTGACTGCGATGCCCGCCGCGCCAGTGCGCCAGGGCTAGCGTCCAGGCCCTCCCGGGTTCGAGCAACCGCTTGAACCAAAGGAGAGGGCCATGGCCGCCTTTCTCACTGTCGATGTCCTGCGGGCGCACGCTGCGCCCTGTCTGCCGCTTGGCACGTTTGGCCGCGCGGGCAATTTTGCCTGGCCGCACCGCAGTCTGCGGCGACGCCCCGTTCTCATCATGCGTTGGCTGATCGCACCTGACGGCAGGCTGACCTGCCGTTGGCGGAGCGACGTATCGGCATTTTTCGGTCCTCCACCGCACTGACGGTTGGGCGCGGTTCGCCGCGCCTCTCGCTGCTCCAAAGCCCGCCGGTCCGCACCGGGGGATTGTCCTGCCGTCATGTCTTTCCTGGAGGCCATCATGTCCGATTTCGTTCTGAACGACCCCGCCCGTCCCGCCGTGCTCGACGCCGCCCATCTGGGCGATATCGAGGGCGCACTCGGCACAATCTACCAGGGCGACATCAAGCACCGCCGAACCTGGAAGGCGCGCCTCGTGACCCTGCTGGCGATCCTCGGACCCGGCCTTATCGTTATGATCGGCGACAACGACGCCGGCGCCTTCGGAACCTACACTCAGGCCGGCCAGAACTATGGCACCGCCCTGCTGTGGACGCTGCTGCTGCTCGTCCCGGTGCTGTATGTGAACCAGGAAATGGTGCTGCGCCTTGGCGCGGTGACCGGTGTCGGCCATGCACGTCTGATCCTGGAGCGCTTCGGCAAGTTCTGGGGTGCGTTCAGCGTCATCGACCTGTTCATCCTGAACGGGCTCACGATCGTCACCGAATTCATCGGCATCAATCTCGCCCTTGGCTATCTTGGCGTGCCGCGGGTGTGGGGCATCCTGGTCGCCGCAGGTGTGGTAATCGCGGCCGCAAGCACCGGCAGCTTCCGGCGCTTCGAGCGGTTCTCGCTGGCGCTGTGTTTCTTCAGCCTGCTGCTGGTGCCGGTGTTTCTCATGGTCCATCCGCCGCTCGCCGAAATCGGGCATGATCTCGCAGTCCCGCGATTCCCAGCTGACGCCAAGCTGTCGGACGTGATGCTGCTGATCATTGCAATTGTCGGCACGACAGTCGCGCCGTGGCAGCTCTTCTTCCAGCAGAGCTACGTCGTCGACAAGCGTATCACTCCGCGCTTCATGGTTTACGAGAAGGCCGACTTGGCGATCGGCATCGGTCTCGTAATGATCGGCGCAATCGCGATGATGGCCTTCACCGCCGCCGCGTTCTACGGCACGTCGGGCTTTGGCCAGTTCACCAATGCCGGCGCCGTTGCGGCGGGCCTGGAAGCACATGCCGGACACGCTGCCGGCGTGATGTTCGCGCTTGCATTGCTCGATGCGAGCATCATTGGCGCGGCCGCTGTCTCCCTCGCGACGGCCTATGCGATCGGCGATGTCCTGGCGCTGCGCCACTCACTGCACCGCAAGGCGAGCGACGCGCGTGGCTTCTACGCGATCTATGCCGGGTTGATCGCGGTCGCGGCGGCGCTGGTGCTGTTCGGCAGCGATGCGCTGCTCGGTCTGCTGACCAACGCCGTGCAGACCCTCGCGGGGGTACTGCTGCCCTCGGCCACCGTGTTCCTGTTGTTGCTCTGCAACGACAAGGCCGTCCTTGGGCCATGGGTCAACGGACGCTGGCTGAACCTGTTCACCGGCGCGGTGGTCTGGGTGCTGGTCTTGCTGTCCGTCATCCTGACCGCGGCGACGGCGTTTCCGGATGTGACCGGCGAGACGATCCTTGCCGTCCTCGGTGGCGGCTCCGCGCTGGGCATCGCGGGCTTCGCCGTCATCACGCTCATCCGCCGGAACGCTACCGAGACGGTGGCCGTTAGTGGCCCCGTCGATGCCGATAAGGCGCGGTCGATCCGTGCGGTATGGCGGATGCCGTCCTTGGACGCGCTCCCTCCGCCGAGGCTGAGCCTGAGCAAGCGGGTGTGGATGGGCGTGCTGCGTGCCTACCTCGTCGCCGCCATCATCCTGGTGGCCGTCAAGGTGGTGCAAGCCGCGGTCGGGCAATAGGGAAGGGGGGAGGTGATGCTGGCCTTTCACCGCCTCTCCACGGGGTCGACCTTGCCCGACCTGCTTCGCGACGCCGCGGACGCGCGAGCCGCGGCTTGGAATCACTCGATGCCACTCGCCGCATGGTGCCGGGCACCTACAGTGTTGATGCTGTGAGCACAGGGATGCCCCGCCCTCAGGTGGCAATCTGCTCCCCCATCCCCGCAACGTGTGCGGCGAGCCGGCCGGGCTGTGGGGATGAAGATCTGTTTCGCGTCAGCGGCAGTTGTTCTCGCCACGGCTCGCCTGCTCCTCCGGGCAGGCTTGCTGCGCTCGAATGAGGTCGCAACGGCGTTTAGCTGGTCCTCGCGGCTCGCGGCGGCAGGGATGCGACTCTGGCGTCGGGATCGATCGCGCCAGAGTCGCTAGCGCCCAACCGCCCCAACACCTCCCTGTTTGGCTGCGCGTCAGCCGCCCCTGTTTTCGGAACCAGGTCATGGAACATATCCAGCCTGCTACGCTGTTGCGCGCCCGCCGGGGCAGCGTTGCCGCAATTTGTACTACCTCCTTCGTGTTGGCGATGGGCGGACTGATCGCCGTTCGCCCAGCCGTCGCGGAAGCCCCGTCAGCCCGGTCAGACGGGGATCAGCCGGCTGGATCGGCGGACCGAAACCAACCGAATCCCGGGCAGGCAAGCGCCCCCGGAGAACAACCGGATGAGGCTGCGCCTACCGGCTTCTGGGAGCGCAGCAATCTGTTCGGTGACCTCGGCGGCGTGCGCACCATGCTCGACAGCTACGGCATCTCCCTTGGCCTGACGGAGACGGACGAGGTACTGGGCAACCCGAATGGCGGCCGGGCGCAGGGAGCGATCTATGAGGGCCTGACGCAGATGAGCCTGAACATCGACATGGAGAAGGCGATCGGCCTTTCCGGGGGCGTCTTCAGTGCCAGCGCATTGCAAATTCACGGGCGGGGTCTATCCACGAACAACATCGATAATCTAAGTGTGGTCAGCGGCATCGAAGCCGACCGAGCCACGCGTCTGTTCGAGCTTTGGTATCAGCAGTCTTTCCTCGGCGGAAAGATTGACGTGAAGGTCGGCCAGCAGAGCGCCGACCTTGAGTTCATGACGACCCTGTACGGTGGCCTTTTCATCAATTCCAGCTTTGGATGGCCGACGCTGCCCGCCGTCGATCTTCCCTCCGGCGGTCCCGCCTATCCCCTGGCCACGCCAGGCGTGCGGTTGCGGCTACGGCCAGGGGACGAGATCGCCGTGCTGGTTGGCATCTTCAACGGCAGCCCGGCCGGCCTCGGGACCGGAGACCCGCAACTTCGCAATGCTTCGGGGACAAACTTCAATCTGAACAGCGGCGTGTTCGTCATCGGCGAGCTGCAGTACGCCATCAATCAAGGCGACAGCGCGACGGGCCTGCCGGGGACCTACAAGCTTGGGGCATGGTACAACTCGAACGCGTTCACCGATCCGTTCTTTACCGTCGTTCCGATCACGGCCTCCGGCCCCTTCGCCAATCCGCCGGGTGCGCTACGCAACAACTGGAGTGTGTATGCGGTCGCCGACCAGCTCGTGTTCCGGCCTCCCGGGTCGAAGGATGGCGGCGTCGGCGTGTTCGCGCGTGTCATGGGCGCGCCAGGCGACCGCAATCAGGTGAACGTCTTCGTGGACGGCGGCATCACCTACAAGGGCGCCTTTGGGCGCGACAACGACACCATGGGTCTGGGTGTTGGATGGGCGCGCATCAGCGACACGGCGCGGGCCGGCGATGCCGCGCTCGCCGCCTTCAGCGCCGGCTTCCATCCGATCCGTACCAGCGAGACCGTACTGGAACTGACCTATCAGTCGCAGCTCGCCCCGTGGTGGTCGGTCCAGCCCGACTTCCAATACGTGTTCAATCCCGGCGGCGGCATTCTCGATCCAAGCCGCCCAACCAAGCGTGTCGGCGACGCCGCGATTTTCGGGCTTCGTACCACGATCACGTTCTAGCTCAGGAGAGCTGCAATGATCGCCACAATCGCCCTCGTCGAACTCATCGGCTACGTCATCCTGCTGCTCTGGGGCATGCATATGGTCCAGAGCGGCATCGTGCGCGCCTTCGGATCGGATTTGCGGCGAGTAATCGGGCGCACGCTTCGCAACCGTTTCGCGGCGGTCGGGGCGGGCCTGCTGGTAACCGCTCTGCTGCAAAGCAGCACCGCGACTGCAATGATGACCACATCACTCGCCGCCGATGGAATGGTGGCATTGGTGCCCGCGCTCGCGGTCATGCTGGGCGCCAACATCGGCACGGCGCTGATCGTCAAGGCCCTGTCCTTCGATGTGTCCTGGGTTGCGCCTTTGTTGTTGATCGCCGGGTACGTCGCATTCCGGCGCGGGCGCAAGGGAATGATCCACGATCTCGGGCGTGTTGGTATCGGGCTGGGATTGATGCTGCTCGGGCTTCACCAACTCGTCCTCACGATCCAGCCGATCGAGACCGCACCGGTCCTGGGCGCGATTCTAGGAGCGCTCACCCGCGAACCGCTGCTCGACGTGCTCTTCGCTGCGTTGCTCACCTGGGCGGCCCATTCCAGCGTGGCAGTCATGCTCCTGCTCGTCTCCCTGGCCGCCGGCAACGTGATCACGCCGGTCGCGGCGATCGCGCTCGTGCTGGGCGCAAATCTCGGTGGCGCCATTCCGCCGGTGCTGGAGGCGCCGAGTACAGAGCCGGCTAGCCGTCGCCTGCCGATCGGCAATCTTGCCTTCCGCATGATGGGATGCATTGTCGTGTTGCCGTTCGCGCATCCGATCGCGGAAGCCCTGTGGCAAATCAGCCCCGATCCCGCCGCGGCGGTCGTGAACTTCCATATCGCATTCAATCTGACGCTGGCAGTCGTCTTCGTCGGGTTGCTCGACCCCGCCGCTCGGACGTTGGAGCGGGCGATGCCGGAGCGGCAGAAAAAGACTGAAGATACGGCTCAGCCGCTCTACCTCGAAGAATCGGTGTTGGACACGCCCTACCTCGCGCTGACTAACGCATCGCGCGAAGCACTACGCATGGCAGACCTGGTGGACGCCATGCTGCGTCGACTCCTGCAAGCGGTAACCGGCAATGATCCGGAAGCTCTTAGGGAGCTCGGTCGCATTGGCAAGGCGCTGGATCGGCTTCAAGAGGCGCTGAAAGCCTACCTGACCCAACTGGGCACTGATGGCCTGTCGGATGTCGATGCGCGGCGCCACGGTCACGTCCTGGATTTCGCGGTCAATCTCGGCCACGCGGGGGGCATCATTGAACGCAGCCTGGCAGATACAGCAGCCCGCAAAGCGAAGCGCGGTCTGGTACTGACGAAGGAAGATGAGGCGGATCTCCGCGATTTTCACGGCCGTGTACTCGAAGACCTCAAGCTTGCAGCGGCCACGTTCATGACTGAGGACTCCAGATCGGCGCAGAAGCTGCTCGATGCCAAACGACAACTGAACGCCATGGAGCGGGCGACCGGCAGGCGTCACTTGACACGCCTGGAAGCCCATCAGCCGGGTGGGCTGGAATCCAGCACTTTGCACCTCGCCGTTCTGCGGGACTTGCGGCGTGTGAACTCGCATGTCTCTTCGATCGCATACGATGTACTCGGCCTGGAGGACTCGCAGGAGGTCCGGGATGAACCAGCAGCAGGACCAGCAGTGCAAATTGCAGACGGCGGCCAAATCTAATCAGCCCTGTCGGCGAAGCTGTGGCGTGATGAACAAGGCGGTCGACAGCGGCGAGCGTCATGGCGGGATCCGGGAAGAACCCGCCCGCCATGCCGCTCCGACAAAAAGAGCCCTCGGCACACGTCCGAGGGCTGAGTTTGAGGAGACAGGTCAAGCTGAAACGAAAAGGGCCGGCATAACCGGCCCCTTTTCGTGTCAGACTTGCCGGCGGATTAGCTGTTGGAGCCGCCGTTCTGATTTGGCGCAAACAGCCACGTGCCACGGTTCGAGCGGGTCACGTAAGAATGCACCGCCTGGCCGTTCTGCGCCGTCGCGACCG
>DATKFJ010000175.1:0-6787 GCA_035511435.1 Acetobacteraceae bacterium
GCGGCATCCACGATGTGCAGGATCGGCACGCGGGCCGCCTGCTGCATCTCATCGAACCAGCCGTGCGCAGTGTTGCACGGTATGGCGATCGCGCCGCACCCGGCCTGCTGCAAACCCGCGATGCCGCGCAGCAGCCAGGGCAGGGGATCCGCGCCGCCGGCCAGCTTCCCGACGGTTCGGTCGGGCACGCGCGGATCCGACCACAGCACCGTCGGGATGTGCTCCTGATCGCGCATGGCGGGGGTCAGCAACGTCAGCCGTACCAGGAATTGCGCGCTGGCCAGCGGGCCCATGCCGCCAAGCACGCCAAGCGGCTTCTCGTTCATCGTGTCCCTGACATCGTGTCCCTGACGCGTGTCCATAACATCGTGTCCATGACACAGCATTGGCCGCAGCTTGACGCGGGCACAAGGGCCGACCTACGCGGAGCCGCATGACGCACTCGATCGATCTACAGGGTCACCGCGGCGCCCGCGGGCTGTTTCCCGAGAACACGTTGGCCGGCTTCGCGGGCGCGCTGGCGATCGGCGTCGATGCACTGGAACTCGATGTGGCGTTGACCGCGGATGGCGTGGTGGTGGTGACCCACGACCCGACGCTCAATCCGGACATCACGCGCACGGAGGCTGGCGAATGGCTCGCGCAGCGCGGGCCGCGGATCCGCACCCTGCGCGCGGCGGAACTGACCCGCTACGATGTCGGGCGCATCCGTCCCGGCAGCGCCTATGCCGCGCTCTATCCGCAGCAGACACCGTGCGACGGCGCCCGCATCCCGACGCTGGCAGAGGTGCTGCGGATCGATCCGGCGGTACGGTTCAACATCGAGCTGAAGACGTTTCCGTCCGGCGCCGGTGCCGCGATGGACGGCGCTGGGATGGCCGATGCCGTGGTCGCGGTGGCGGATGCCTGCGGCGTCGCCTCGCGGATCGCCGTGCAGTCGTTCGATTGGCGTGGGCTGCGGCATTTGCGCCGCACCCGGCCGGACATCCGCCTCGCCTGGCTGACCCGCTCCGCCATCCACAGCGAGGCGCGCGCCTGGTGGGATGGACCCCATCCGTCCGATTACGCCGGCTCCGTCCCGCGCGCCGTGGCGGCGGAGGGCGGGCCGATCTGGGCACCGGATTATCTCGACCTGACCACGGATAGCCTCGCCGAGGCCCACGGCCTGGGCTTGCGTGTCGTGCCGTGGACGGTGAACCGCGTGGAGGACATGCGCCGGCTGATCCGCTGGGGCGTCGATGGCTTGATTTCAGATCGGCCCGACCTGGCGCGGTCGGCACTCGCCGACGCGGGCCTCCCGCTTCCGCCACCTCGGCCCGCGGTCAAGGCGGAGTGAGGAAATTGGCGGTCGCCGATGCATGAGCGAGTAGCGCCCGCAGTTCCGGGTTTTTGTCGCTGTTCTCGGCCGTCAGTGCCTCCATCGGGGCAAAATATTCATGCGCATGCGGCAACTGGTGTCGGGCGAACCCGGCGTAATGGTCTGGCTTCAGGCCATACAGCACATGCATGTCGCGCACCGGCAGGGTGAACGCGACCACCGGTTCCTTCAGCAGCACGCCGGTAGCCTTCCAACGCGGCATCGGATCGCCGGCCATCACGGGCGCCAGCAGCCACATCACCGGGCAGACGGCCATCAGCGAATGGGTGCTGGGTGCAAAGCGGGATCGTTTGTCGAGCAGGTTCTGCAACGAGCCGCAGGCCTCAATTGCGAAGATATCCACAAAAGGCTCCACAGGCGTCCCGCCGAAGTTGAGCCACAAGCCATCCGGCAATGTCCGCCACTGCGTGCTGCCAGGCAACTTCAGGAAGGGCGGATGCGGGCGCCGGGTCTTGCTCGGACCATCGTCCATGGGGCAGCCCCGTAACCACGCGTCGCCGCCGCTTGCCGCGGGTTTCACGCCGGGCGGGCGTTGCGGCCACTGCTTGAGGCGTTGTTTGATCTGCGAATCCAATGATTGTAACAGGCGCATGGCGCTCCCCGATAAGTTAGTAAAAAGACCAAATACGCAACCATTGAGTGTATAAACATACAAGCGCAGGTTGCAATGGTATTTTGATAGTTTTGGTTAACAACGGGCCGAAAAGCGCTGGTACGTGAACAATTATTACCGCATCGCCCGTCGTCGAGACCGCGATGGCACGATCGTGCCTGACGATGATACTTGTGTGTTCCGAGGTGCTTGGCCGTTATTTCTGACGTGATTTATCAACAGCATGTGGATAAAATTATCCACAGCCCGGCCGCTGCTCGGATTTTCACCGATTGAAATTAGCCACCCTCTCCACCGCGAGTTGGAGAGGGGCGCCGCCGAAGTCAGCCGCGGCGGTCGGGCGGCACGTAGTCGCGCTGGGTAGGACCGGTATAGATCTGGCGCGGCCGGCCGATCCGCTGCTCGGGATCCTCCATCATCTCCTGCCATTGGCTGACCCAGCCCACGGTGCGCGACACCGCGAACAGCGCGGTGAACATGCTGGTCGGGAAGCCCATCGCTTTCAGGATGATGCCGGAATAGAAATCCACGTTCGGATACAGCTTGCGATCGACGAAGTATTTGTCGTTCAGCGCGATCTTCTCGAGTTCCATCGCGAGATCGAGCAGCGGGTCGCCCTTGATGCCGAGTTCCTGCAGCACATCGTGGCAGGCCTTCTGGATGATCCGCGCCCGCGGGTCGTAGTTCTTGTACACCCGGTGGCCGAAGCCCATCAGCTTGGAGTGATTGTTGCGGTCCTTCACATCCTCCAGGAAGTGCTTGATGTTCTTCACGTTGCCGATCTCGGTCAGCATCTTCAGCACCGCCTCGTTGGCGCCGCCATGCGCGGGTCCCCATAGGCTGGCAATGCCCGCCGCGATGCAGGCGAACGGATTGGCGCCGGTCGATCCCGCCAGCCGCACCGTGCTGGTGGATGCGTTCTGCTCGTGATCCGCGTGCAGGATCATGATCAGGTCCATCGCCTTCGACAGTACCGGATTGACCTTGTAGTCCTCCGCCGGCACCGCGTGGAACATGTGCAGGAAGTTCTCGGCGTAACCCAGGTCGTTGCGCGGGTAGATGAACGGCTGGCCGATCGAATATTTATGCGCCCAGGCAGCGATCGTCGGCACCTTCGCGACCAGGCGGAAGGCGCTGATGCGGCGGCTTTCCGGATCGTGGATGTCCAGACTGTCGTGATAGAACGCCGACAAGGCGCCAACGACGCCGCACATCACCGCCATCGGGTGGGCGTCGCGGCGGAAGCCGTTGTAGAACGTGCGAATCTGCTCGTGCAGCATGGTGTGGCGCAGCACGCCGTGTTCGAATTCCTTTTGCTGCGCCTGGTTCGGCAGTTCGCCGTTCAGCAGCAGGTAGCAGATTTCCAGAAAGGTCGATTTCTCGGCCAGTTGCTCGATCGGGTAGCCGCGATACAGCAATATCCCCTCGTCGCCGTCGATATAGGTGATCTTGCTTTCGCACGATGCGGTGGCGCCGTAGCCAGGATCGTAGGTGAAGATGCCAAGATCGCCATACAGCTTGCGGATGTCGGCGACCGACGGGCCAATGCTGGCGTCGAGCAGCGGCAGGGTGCTGGATTTGTTGGAGCCGTCGAGCGAGATCGTGACGGACCGTTTGGCCGAGGCGCTCATGCGCGTGTCCTTTATCGTGGCGAGGCTGGTGCCGTCCGCCGTTGTACGCCGCCGCCTGGTGGCGCTGGGGATAGAATTATGGCGGATGGGTCCGGGACGCAACCTTCGCGGCTGCAGCAAACTCCGGTGAGCCGATGGCGGCGCCAGCGTGCTGGCCGGCTACTCGGCGAGTCGATCCGTCAGCAATTCAGCGTAAGTCACCAAGCCTGGCACGAACCACCCGCATTGGATCGCGAAGCGATCGAACGCGAGGGAGTCGGGCGCATAAAGTAGCTCATGTGCTTCGCGCAGCGTGGATCACGCAGCGCCAGGGCGATCAGGTTAAATCGGGTTAAAATGTGCCAGGGAAAATGCGCTCTTCGCAACGAGTGAAAACTCGGCCATCCACCACGAATGCCCTACGGGAAATGCATCACAAATGCCCCACGGCCAGCGCATCATAAATGCGCTACGGGCTTTGCATAATGGCGTGCGACCCGCGTTAGCCTAGATGACTTGCCCGCCTGGTTGCTCGCTTCACTCCGAAGGCTGCGGCGCTACCGTGAGCTGGCGTGTTTCCAACTGGCCTTCGCGCATCAGCCGCACCTCCACCTGTCGTCCGACGCGCTCCGGTCCGAGAAACGCGCGCAATGCGTGAGCGCCGCTGACGCTGTGGCCATCCAGCGACAGCAGAATGTCCCCGGGCCGCAATCCGGCGAGTTGGGCGGGGCCGCTGGGCGCCAGGGAAACCACCATGCGCCCCGATGACTGGCCGACAGTGCTGCGCATCTTGTCGGGCACCGTGATCGGCTGCAGCGCGAGGCCGAGCCAGCCTCGCCTGCCATTGATGGCCTGCCCCTGGCTGACGTCGAGCATGCGCGCCAGGGCAGCGTGCGGGATCACCGTGGCCTGGCCGTTGGCCCCGACCGTTGCCATGCCAAGCAGAGCGCCGGCGGCGTCCAGCACCGGGCCGCCTTCCTCCACCAGGTTCGCCGGCATGTCGAGCATCAGCGACCGGTCGCCGCCGTCGCTTCGGCTGGTCGATATCTTGCGAATGGCAGTCAGTCGAGCCAGCGGGGCAGCATCGACGTCGGCTGCCAACGCCAGCGCCAGGGCACCGACCCGCGGTTCCGCCGGCGCCAGAATCTGGCCCGGATTGCCAGCACCTTCAAGCCGAAGGGTCGCGAGATTGCCAGCCGGGTCGCGCCGGGCCGGACGCGCCGCGGTCAGCACGCCACCTGGCAGAACCACCGTATAGCCGTCCTGCGCCGGTAGCGCCTGGTCGGACGTGATGACCAGATCCCGGTGCCACACAATGCCACTGATATGGCGGTTGGGTCCGATGCGGATGGCCGCCAGTATCGGCGCGGCAGCGGCAACCTGCCCGGCGATTGCGTCCGAGAGTTGAGCAAGTGCGTTGGACAGGTCGCCGGCCATAACAGTCGTCCTTGGATGCAATCACAAGTTGGGGAGCCTTGTGACACGTCGCATCCGCGATGTGAACATCGCAATGTGAACATAATGTATCACCAACTATGCGTCACCGAAGCAAGTCGGGCTCGGATCGCCGTTATTTCTTCTGTGCTTGATAATAGTCACGATAGCGCTGCCGCAGGGCCGTCTTGAGCAGCTTGCCAGTCGCGGTATGCGGCAATTCCGGCAGCACCAGCACAGCGTCGGGCAGCCACCACTTGGCGACCTTCCCTGCATAGATCTGCAGCACCGACTCCGGATCGATGGTATGGCCGGCCCGCGCCACCACCAGCAGCAACGGCCGTTCGTCCCATTTCGGATGCAGCGCCGCGATGACAGCGGCCTCGGCCACGTCGGGATGCGAGACCGCGATGTTCTCCAGCATGATCGAACTGATCCATTCGCCGCCGGACTTGATCACGTCCTTCGAGCGGTCGGTGATCTCCATGTATCCGTCGGCATCGATCGTCGCGACGTCGCCGGTGGCGAACCAGCCATCGGCGTCGCACGCGCTGCCCGGCGCCTCGCCGTAGTAGCCACTGCACACCCATGGCCCGCGCACCATCAGGTCACCGAACTGCTTGCCGTCCCATGGCAGTTCGTTGCCGTTGCCGTCGACGATCTTCATGTCGATGCCGGCCAGGATACGGCCCTGCTTCAGCATGTGGCGCACCGCCGCGTCGCCGGACAGGTCGGCCTGCGCGGGTTTCGCCGCGTTGTAGGTGCCGACCGGGCTGAGTTCCGTCATGCCCCAGCCATGCTCGATCGCAATGCCGCATTCGTCGCGGAACGCCTCGATCAGCAGCGGCGGCGCGGCGGAGCCTCCGGTCATGATGCGCTTTACCGTTGCCAGCTTTTCGCCGCTGGCGCGCAGATGCTGAAGCAGGCCGAGCCACACGGTGGGCACGCCGCAACTCATCGTCACGCGTTCCTGGTTGAACAGGCGCGCGAGGCTGGCGCCGTCCAGATGGCGGCCCGGCAGGATCAGCGCCGCACCGGTCAACGCGGTCGCGTAGGGAATGCCCCAGGCGTTGACGTGGAACATCGGCACGACCGGCAGGATACGGGTGGTGGAGCGCAACGACAGCACATCGGGCAGCGCAATCGCATAGGCGTGCAGCACCGTGGAACGGTGGCTGTACAACACGCCCTTCGGCCGCCCCGTGGTGCCCGACGTGTAGCACAGTGCGCTCGCGGTGTTTTCGTCGAAGCTTGGCCAGGCATAGTCGTCGTCGGCCGCCGCGATCAGCGTGTCGTAGCAATGGAGTTGCATGCCGGCGGGCAGATCGAGCGCCGGCATGCTGGCGGCGTCGGTCATCAGCACGACGGCGCGCACTGTGTCAGTGAGCTTTGCTGCGATATTGCCGATCAGCGGTGCGAAGCCGGGATCGACGAACAGCACACTGTCGCCGGCATGGTTGATGATGTAGGCGATGTCGTCGGACGCGAGCCGCGGATTGATGGTGTGGCAGATCGCCTGCATGCCCGATGTCGCGTAATAGATTTCCAGATGGCGGTAGTCGTTCCAGGCGAGCGTGCCGACGCGGTCGTGCGGTTTGACGCCAAGCGATTGCAGCACGCGCACCAGCCGCCGCGCGCCGCGTTCCGTGTTCGCCCAGTTGGTGTAGTACGTCTCCCCTTGATGGGTCGCCGAAATCACCTCGGCTTCGGCATGATGCCGCGCCGCATGTTTGAGCAGCGACGAGATCAGCA
>DATKFJ010000176.1:0-3516 GCA_035511435.1 Acetobacteraceae bacterium
TCTCGACCACCCGGTCCTACGCCTCGCCCAGGACAGCGATGACCTGCCCCGCATCACCGACGTAAACCCCTGGAGAAACTCATCGATCGTGTCGCCGGCCACCAGATAGTCGAGCAGCATCGGCACTGGCACGCGCCTGCCCGCCGCGACGCGCTGCAACAGGCGCGGGCCGGTGCGGCCAAGCAGCCGCAACAGGGCTTCGACCAGCGCCTTATGATCCACCGGCGCGGCGGCGAAACCGTAGGCCTGCATGGTTTGGCTCGCCTGCGCCAATGCCAGATGCTCCCCCGACAGGATGCTTTCCGAGCCGAACACGGTCTCCACGTCGGCCAACCGACCAGCCAGGCGCGGCAGCACATTACAATCCAGCCAGAAATCCGCCGGCCCCCGTGTTGCTACCGCCCGGACCCCATGCTAGACGCCGCCCGCCGGTCGATCCCGCCCCCGCGCAGGCGGGGCGGCCGGTTTTGCATCCACGCCCGCGCCCGCGCGCGGCCCCAAGGCATAGGGAACGGAACGTGGCCCCCAGCGGCACGACAACTGGTGCAACGACCATCGCATCCGGCGGCGGCCTCACCGACCGCTATGCCGCCGCGCTGTACGGCTACGCGGAGGAGCAGCACGCGCTCGATACCGTCGTGGCAGAGATGGAAGGGCTGGGCCAGCTTATCGACACCAGTGCCGACTTCCGCCGCCTGCTGGAATCGCCGCTGATCGACGTCAACCAGGCCACCCGGGCCGCCACCGCGGTGCTGGAACAGCAGGGCTTCGGCAAGCCGGTGCGCGACTTCGTCGGCGTGATCACGGCCAACCGCCGGCTGCGCAACCTGCGCGCCATCGTCACCGCTTTCGCCGCCCTGGTCGCGCAACGCCGCGGCATCATCACCGCGCACGTCGCCACCGCGCATCCGCTGAACGACGTGCAGCGCCAGCAGCTTCGTGCCCGCCTGATCGAGGCCGGCTACGGCAACGTCAACATCCTCGAATCAGTGCAACCCGATCTGCTCGGCGGTCTCGTCGTGCGCATCGGCGCCCGCCTCTACGACACATCCTTGAAATCCCGCCTCCAGCGCCTGCAGTTCGCCATGAAGGGAGCCGCCTGATGGAGATCCGCCCAGCCGAGATCTCGGAGATCCTCAAGAAGCAGATCGCCGCGTTCGACACCGAGGCCAACATCGCCGAAACCGGCCAGGTGCTGTCTGTCGGCGACGGCATCGCCCGCGTGTTCGGCCTGCAGAACTGCATGTCCGGCGAGATGGTCGAATTCCCCGGCGCCGGCCTGCGCGGTATGGCGCTGAACCTGGAAACCGACAACGTCGGCGTGGTGATCTTCGGCGACGACCGGCAGATCCGCGAAGGCGACACCGTCGCGCGCACCGGCTCGATCGTCGACGTGCCGGTCGGCAACGGGCTGCTCGGTCGCGTGGTGGACGGGCTCGGCACACCGATCGACGGCAAGGGGCCGCTGACCGACGTGCACCGCATGCGCGTCGAGGTAAAGGCGCCGGGCATCATCCCACGCAAGTCGGTGCACGAGCCGGTGCAGACCGGCATCAAGGCCATCGACGCCCTGATCCCGATCGGCCGCGGCCAGCGCGAACTGATCATCGGTGACCGCCAGACCGGCAAGACCGCGGTGATCATCGACAGCATCATCAACCAGAAGACCGTCAACGCCGGCAGCGACGAATCGAAGAAGCTGTACTGCATCTACGTCGCGATCGGACAGAAGCGCTCCACCGTAGCGCAGCTTGTGCAGACGCTGGAGGAATATGGCGCGATGGAGTACTCCATCGTGGTCGCCGCCACCGCATCCGATCCGGCGCCGATGCAGTTCCTGGCGCCATACACCGGCTGCACCATGGGCGAGTTCTTCCGCGACAACGGCCGCCACGCGGTGATCTTCTACGACGATCTGTCGAAGCAGGCGGTGGCGTATCGCCAGATGTCGCTGCTGCTGCGCCGGCCGCCGGGACGCGAGGCCTATCCGGGCGACGTGTTCTACCTGCACTCGCGCCTGCTGGAACGCGCGGCCAAGATGAACGAGGCGAATGGCCTGGGCTCGCTGACCGCGCTGCCGGTGATCGAAACGCAGGCCGGCGACGTGTCGGCCTACATCCCGACCAACGTGATCTCGATCACCGATGGTCAGATATTTTTGGAGACCGAGCTGTTCTTCCGCGGCATCCGACCGGCGGTGAATGTCGGCATCTCGGTGTCGCGCGTGGGGTCCGCGGCGCAGGTGCGCGCCATGAAGCAGGTGGCCGGTCGCATCAAGCTGGAACTTGCACAGTACCGCGAGATGGCGGCATTCGCGCAATTCGCCTCGGACCTTGATGCATCCACCCAGCAACTGCTGGCGCGCGGCGCGCGGCTGACCGAGCTGCTGAAACAGCCGCAGTTCAAGCCGGTGCCGATCGAGGAGCAGGTGGTGGCGATCTTCGCCGGCGTGCGCGGCTATCTCGACAAGGTGGAAATCGGCCGCATCGGCGCGTTCGAATCGCAGTTGCTGTCGGAGATCAAGTCGCGCGAGCCTGGCATTCTGGACTCGATCCGCACCGAGCTGGAGATCAAGCCGGATATCGAGAAGGCGCTGGCGGCGTTTCTCGACAACTTCACCAAGAGCTTCAGTTGATCAATCGCGCAAGCTCCCCGTCCCCTTGTGGCCCGTCGCCTTGTGGGAGGAAGCAGCCATGCCCAGCCTGAAGGCACTCCGCACACGCATCAACAGCGTGAAATCGACGCAGAAGATCACCTCCGCCATGAAGATGGTGGCGGCGTCCAAGCTGCGTCGCGCGCAGGCGCAGGCGGAAGCCGCGCGCCCGTACGCCGAACGCATGGAGCGCATGCTACGCGCACTGGCGGCATCAGTGTCCGACATGCCCAACGCGCCCGCGCTGCTGGCCGGCACCGGCAAGGACCAGACCTATCTGCTGGTGCCCGTCACCGCCGACCGCGGCCTGGCCGGCGCGTTCAACTCCAGCATCGGCCGCGCCACGCGCACGCTCGCCCGTCGCCTGGAAGCGGATGGCAAGACCGTCAAGATCCTGGCCGTTGGACGCAAAGGCCGCGATTATCTGCGTCGCGAGCTCGCCAGCCGGATCACCGGCGACATCTCCTACGCCGGCAAGCGCCGCATCGAATTTGCCGATGCTGCCGAGATCGGCACGCGCATCACCGACATGCTGGACGCCGGTGAAATCGACGCCTGCATTCTGATCTACAATCGCTTCCGCTCCGTCATCTCGCAGATCGTCACCGAGCAGCAGCTCATTCCCGCGCCGCCGCCGCCCGCCGGCGAGGAAATCGACCTCGGCGGCGCGACCTACGAGTTCGAACCCGACGAAGAAACCATCCTGGCGCGGCTGCTGCCGCAGGCGCTGTCGATCCAGCTCTACCGCGCGCTGCTGGAAAGCTCCGCCGGCGAGCACGGCGCGCGCATGACCGCAATGGACAACGCGACGCGCAACGCCGGCGACATGATCAAGCGCCTGACCCTGAACTACAACCGCGCGC
>DATKFJ010000177.1:0-2839 GCA_035511435.1 Acetobacteraceae bacterium
GCACCGTGTAGGCAATTGACATCACTGCGTACAGCGCAAGGGCGAACCAGGCGCCGCTCGCCACACCCAGCCATGCGCCGATCAGGAACAGTACCGGGACCATTGCGCACCCGGTCACAAGTGGCAGCGCACCGCTGGCGAAGGGACGCAGACGCTTGCGTGGATGCGCCCGATCCGCCGCGAGATCGGACAGATCGTTGAGCAGGTAGATCGCCGACGCAGTGGCGCAGAATGCCACCATGATCGCCAGTGAGTGGCGCCAGGCCTCGACGTTGCGGAAATCACCGGCGGCAAGCAGCGGTACCAGCGCGAGCAGGTTCTTCACCCATTGGTAGGGGCGCAACGCCCGTACCGCAGCCCGAACACGCGGTTTCGCATCGTCGATCACCGCCACCACCTGGCACCGCTGACGCGCGGCCCGCACGACGGAGCCCGGCGCATTCACCACCACGGCGCCCGCGGCGTGTTGCCAGATTGCCTCGTCGGTGTGGTCGTTGCCGGCGTAGACGAAGCCACGCTCGCCAAATCGGCGGCATAGTTCCTCCGCCTTGCGCTCGCCACGCAGATTGTTGGCGCCGTCGGAGGCTATCACCTCATCGAACACGCCGAGATGCCGCGCCACCACATCGGCTACGTGCCGGTCAGCCGCGGTGGCCAGCACGATTTGTCGGCCCCGCGCGTGTTCCTGTTCCAACAGCCGCAGCAGTTCATCGCTGTAGGGCAAATGTTCCGGTGCAAATCGCCAGCACAGCGCGAGTTCCTGCTTGAGCCGTGCGCGTCCGGAGGCGAGCCAGAACGGCAACCGGAACAAATTGCGCCAATCCGCCAGAACCGCTGCGAAGGCCGCTTCGTGCAAGGAATTGATCCGCAGCAGCGTTCCGTCCATGTCGACACATAGCGGCAGCCCGGCCGTGGCTTCGGTCGGCGATTGCCCGGCTGCTGGTGTGCGATGACTGGGGTAGCTTTCGGCGGCTTCCCGACCAGATTGCCGTGCAATGGCGGCTGGGTCGTGCGCCAGAACGGGTACGGCCATGAAATTGGCCCGGAGGCTCAACCAAAACTGATGCAGCACAGGTAACAAACGGAACTCTCCGCGACGAAATCGATTTGCCGCAGCCCTATAGCAGACGCGGGGGGCCGTTACAGGTTAAACAATAGGCTTCCTCCCTCTCACCTGCTTCCACAAAGGACGAGGAGGACTTTGTTCCAGCAGGAGTGCTCACGTCTCCGCCGCCGGCTCCCGGCCCACGCGGACCTTGTCGACGCGGCGGTCATCCATGTCCAGCACCTCGAACCGCCAGCCGCCGAACACAATCCGATCGCCCACCCGAGGCACCCGCCGCAGCAGTGCCAGCACCAGCCCGGCCAGCGTGTGATAGCTGCCTTCGGCCGGCAGGTCGGGCAACAACAGGCGCGCCTTTACTTCATCGACCGGCATCATCCCGTCCATCACCAGCGCACCTTCCCCGGCGCCCTCCACACCCGCAGGCTGCGGCTCGGTATCGGTCGGATCGCCGACGATCGCCTCGAGCACGTCGGCTGCGGTCACCACGCCCTCGAAGCTGCCGTACTCGTCCATCACCAGGGCGAGGCCCAGCAAATCGGACTTCAGCCGCTCCAGAGCGTCCAGCGCCGTCACCGTATCCGGCACCACGATGGGCTGGCGCAGCGCGGCCGCCACCGACAGCTCACCGCCGTCCAGGATGCGGTCCAGGAGGTCCTTCGCCTGCACAACACCGACCACGTTGTCCACCGAGCCGTCGCACACCACGAAGCGCGAATGCGGCGCCGATCTCAGCGTCGACGCGATGTCCTGCGTCGGGTCGGTGCGGTCGATCCAGGCGATCTCCGTGCGTGGTGTCATGATGGCGCGCACTGGCTTGTCGGCCAGTCTCAGCACGCGCTCGATCATGTCGCGTTCCTCGGTTTCCAGCACGCCGGCCTGCGCGCCCTCGGCCAGCAACGCCTTCAGCTCCTCCTCGGTTACCGTCTGCTTCGGTGCGCGATGCAGGCCGAACAGACGCAATACGGCAGCGGACGAACTGTCCAGCAACCAGACGACCGGTGAACTGGCTCGGGCGGTCCAGGCGATCACCGGCGCGACCCGGGCCGAGATATGCTCCGGCCGGCGCAGCGCCAGGTGCTTCGGCACCAGTTCGCCCAGCACCATCGTCAGGTAGGTGGTCACCACCACCACCAGCGCGAGCGACAGCGTCTCCGAGGCTGGTTCCAGCATCGGCACGGTGGCTATCCATGCTTGCACGTGCACGGCGATCCGCGCACCGCCGAACACGCCGATCAGCACGGCGACCAAAGTGATTCCCACCTGCACCGTTGGCAGGAAGCGCTGCGGGTCCTCGGCCAGGCTGCGCGCCAATGCTGCGCCGGCGACACCTTTGCGCTCCAGCACCGCCAGCCGGGCCCGGCGTGCCGAGACCAGTGCGAGCTCACTCATCGAGAACAGCCCGTTCAACAGGATCAGCAGCAGGACAACGAGGATTTCGAGACCAAGACCCATGGCCCGAGCATAACCGGCACGGAGCTTGACCGACAGCCACGGGTCCTGCGATCAGTCGTGGGACATGCCATTGCTCGCGATCCTGCTGAGCGTCCTGGGTCTGGTCCCGTTCATTGTCTGCGGGCTGGGGGCGCTCGGGCCGGATTCCGTCACGGCGGCGCGCATGATGAGTGCGCTGATCGCCTACGCCGCGACGGCCCTCGCCTTCGCCGGCGGCGTGCATTGGGGTCTCGAGCTTCAGTCTCAACAGCCCGATATCGTCGTGCAGCGTGCCAGGTTGGGATTTGGCGTTGTGCCGCTGCTGGTGGGTTGGATCGCGTT
>DATKFJ010000178.1:0-51300 GCA_035511435.1 Acetobacteraceae bacterium
CCGTATCGCCAGTGACGATAGCTGAGTTCGACGCGGCGATGGATTCCAAAGGCTGCCGTCGTCGCTGATCCATTGGTAGTTATCGAAATTCTGGCACCTTCTATCATTGATGTGGACCGCGGTGACCGCGTCGCAACGCAACGGACAGTGAAGAAGCAACCGCGTCAGTCGTTCAGCGCGTCGCGCACCAGACGCAGCAGCTCGTCCTTGCGATATGGCTTGCGCAGAATGCGGGTGCTCGACGGCACCACAACGCCGCCGTTGGCCATGTCGGAAAACCCCGTCGTCAGCAGCGTCTTCAGGTTCGGCCGAAGCTGCACAGCAACACGTGCCAGCTCATGCCCGTTCATCCCGCCGGGCATGACGATATCGGTGAGCAGCAGGTCGATCACCTCAGGCGTTTCGATATGCTCGATCGCCGTGCGTGCATTCTCCACAGCCAGCACGCTGTAGCCGGCGGCGGTCAACTGGCGTGTGAGAACCCGACGCAGTCCGGCACTGTCCTCAACCACCAAGATCGTCTCGTTGCGACCAGGTTCCGGCGGGGGTTCGGCCACTGTTCCGCCGGAAGCGGCAACCTCAGACGTTGGCGGCAGATAGAGCCGGAACGTGGTACCTTCGCCAACTTCGCTATACACGTTGATATGTCCGCCGGACTGCTTCAGGAAACCGAACACCATGGACAGGCCAAGCCCGGTCCCCTGGCCCGGTTCCTTGGTGGTGAAGAACGGTTCGAAGATCCTGTCGAGCAGCTCGGGTGCCATGCCGGTTCCGGTGTCGCTGACCTCGATCGAGGCGTAATCGCCAGGCGCCAGTTCCGTGTGCGCGACGGCGTAGTCCTCATCCAGGCGCGTGTTGCGCGTCACGATCGTCAACTGTCCGCCGTCTGGCATCGCATGCCGGGCATTGGTCGCAAGATTGGTGATCGCTGCCTCAAGCTGCACACGGTCGATCAGCACCGGCCACAGATCTTCCGCGAGTTTCAGATCGATCAGGATGTCCTCGCCGAGTGTCCGGCGCAGCAGCCCGACGATGACGCGAATGACCTGGTTTATGTCGCAGCGTTCGGGCAGCAAGGGCTGGCGGCGCGCGAACGCCAGCATCAACCGGGTCAATTCGGCGCCGCGCAACGTCGCCTCCAGCGCGCCGCTGGCCAGTTCGTCGTTCTCTGGATCGATGGCGCACCGCTCACGCAGCATGTCGAGATTGCCGATGACGATTCCCAGCAGGTTGTTGAAATCGTGGGCGAGTCCGCCGGTGAGCTGGCCTACCGCCTCCATCTTCTGCGATTGCACCAGTTGGCGCTGGACTCGGCGGCGCTCATCGATTTCGGACTGCAGGTCACTCATGGCGTGCGCCAGTTGCTCGATCTGCTGCCGCAGCGAATCGGCGGCGACGAGCATGGCATCGGCGACGGCATCGACCTCGCGGATACGCGTCGGCGGCGGGCGATTTGTCGGTTCGCCCGCGCCCAATGCCGTGGCGAGTCGCGACAGTCCCGAAACCGGCCTGGCGATGGCGCGGCCGATCGCCCATGCAATGAGGCCCGCGAGCAGCAGCGTGCCAACGCCGAGTGCAAGCAGGCGATGTAGCGACTGGGTGGCCGGCGCGAACAGGACGCTCTGTGGAATCGAGGTGGTCAGTACCCAGCCAGCCAGTTTCACACGGCTGAACGCGATGTAATTCGGCACGCCGGTCCGCATGCTCGAGAGCAACGAACCTTCGTCGAGCCCGGCGATCCGCCGGAGTACATCGGGCGGTGCCTTGAGGCCGATATCTTGTTCCGGCTCGCGCGTTCGGTAAATGATCGATCCCTCGCGGTCGAGTAGGCCGATGGTCTGCTCCGGCAGCACGAGTTGCTCTGTCATCTCGGCAGCGATCGCGAGCGAGATTTCCACGACCAGAACATAGACCGGCTCGTGATCGCGCATGACCGGCACGGCGATTTCGACGATGGGTTTGCCGGTGCGGACATCCGGCGTCAGATCGGAGATGTCTGCCTGCCGGGTCCTGAGAACCTGGCTGATGGCCTCCGGATCGGTCGGCAGGCTATCGCCGAACGGGACGGACGTATTCAGCAATTGCCGGCCCGCTGTGTCGTACAGGACGGTCGTCAGATTCTGGCGCTCCGACAATACGCTTGCCTGAACATGGAACGCGGCAAGGTCGCCGGTCTGCAGCAGCTTCGAATCTGCCAGCGCAAGGGTGAGCAACTGCATACCGTTGACCATGTGGTTGATATCGTCCGCCGCGCTGCGTGCGGCGGTCCGCACGGTTCGGGCGATCTGCTGCTGTTGATCGGTCGCCGAGCGATGGACCAGCAGACCGCTGAACACCAGGAATGGCAACACCGTGCAAACCACCAGCGCCGTTATGGAGGTATGGATCGAGATGGTGGCTCGCATACCGCTACCGAGCGCAAATTCATTAACCGACCGTGAAGCAGGGCGTGGTATCGCGCCCGGTGTCGGAAGGCTCCCACGCTCAAGGTGCGTGGCGCCGCGTGAAAGGCTAAGCTCCGGCCGGGTCCGTCCCGGGAGATCAAAGCGTCCATGGATACGCCGCTCGCGACCGTCGCGCCGCTCATGCCAGCCGATTCCCGGCAGGTGCATATCCTGAAGCAGCTTGAACGCAAGCTGTTGTGGTTGTCCTCGTGGATGATCCACAACGCCAACCATATCCGGCCTAATCGCGACGGGCTGAAAGTGGGCGGCCATCAGGCGTCGTGCGCTTCCGTAATCTCGATCATGGCGGCGCTGTATTTCGAGATCGCCCGACCGCAGGACCGCATCGCCGTGAAGCCTCATGCCGGGCCGGTGTTCCATGCGATCAACTACCTGTTCGGGCGGCAGGGCGTGGAGAAGATGGCCGGCCTCCGCGCACTGGGCGGCGTGCAGCCCTATCCGTCACGCGTCAAAGACGGGCCGGAGGTGGATTTCTCCACCGGCTCCGTTGGGCTCGGCGTGGCGATGACGACGTTCTCGGCGCTGATGGCCGATTACGTGCGGCTGCACGGACTGGGTCGTACCGACCTGCCGCCGGGCCGGCACATCGCGATCGCCGGCGATGCGGAACTGGATGAAGGCAACATCTACGAGGCGCTGCTGGAAGGCTGGAAACACGATGTCCGCAATCTGTGGTGGATCATCGACTACAACCGGCAGAGCCTGGATTCCGTGGTGCCCGACAGGTTGTTCGGCCGCATCGAGGGCCTGTTCCGCGACATGGGCTGGAACGTCGTCACCATCAAATATGGCCGCCGGCTGGAAGCTGCGTTCGCGCAGGAGGGCGGCGAGGCGTTGCGTGCCTGGATCGATGACTGCCCGAACTCGCTGTATGCCGCCCTGACCTTCCAGGGCGGAGCGGCGTGGCGCCAGGCACTGCTGGCGGATCTGGGACGGTCCAAGGCACGTGCGATCATCGATGCACTGTCGGATGACGATCTGGGCGCGTTGATGACCAATCTCGGCGGTCATGACATCGAGATGATGATCGACACGCTGCGGGCCGAGGCGGATGGCGACCAGCCGACGTGTTTCATTGCATATACGATCAAGGGGATGGGGCTGCCGTTCGCCGGCCACAAGGACAACCACGCAGGGCTGATGACGAAGGAGCAGATGGAGGTGTTCCGTGTCGCCATGGGCATTCGTCCGGGCCACGAGTGGGATCTGTTCGAAGGTCTGGACGTGCCGGAGCCGGAGTTGCGCGCGTTCCTGGATGACTGTCCATTCGCCACGAAGCTGACACCGGAGGGACGCTTCCTGAGCGCGCCCGCGGTGCCCGTGCCATCCGCGCTGCCGGTGCCGAAGCTGGCCGGTCGGAAGCTGTCCACGCAGGCGGGGTTTGGCGACATCCTGGCCGAGATCGGCCGCGGGCAGGGCGAACTGAAGGCGCTGGCCGAACATATTGTCACAACCTCGCCCGATGTGACGGTGTCCACCAATCTGGGGCCGTGGGTGAACCGGCGCGGCATTTTCGACCGGCACACACGCAACGACGTGTTCCGCGATGCCAAGTTGGCGAGCGCGCAGCGTTGGGGCATGTCGCCGAAAGGCCAGCACATCGAACTGGGCATTGCGGAACAGAACCTGTTCCTGCTGCTCGGCGCGGCGGGGCTGACACCGGCGATGACGGGCGCGCGCGTGCTGCCGATCGGCACGGTTTACGATCCGTTCGTCAACCGTGGCCTCGATGCGCTGATCTACGCCTGCTACCAGGATGCGCGGTTTCTGCTGGTTTCCACGCCGTCAGGACTGACGTTGGCGCCAGAGGGCGGCCAGCATCAGTCGATCAACACGCCGCTGATCGGCATGGCGGCGGACCGGCTGGCAAGCTTCGAGCCTGCGCATGTCGATGAGTTGGCGGTGCTGCTGCGGCATGCATTCGATCACATGCAGCGGCCGGACGGTTCGTCGGTGTGGCTACGTTTGTCGACACGGCAGTTGGAGCAGACTGCGCGCGCATTGGACGGGGATGCGGTGATCGCCGGGGCGCATTGGGTGGTGCCCCCGGCTGACGGCGCACGCATCGCGATCGGCTATCAGGGGCCGGTCGCGCCGGAGGCTGTCGCGGCATTTGCCGAAGTGCAGGCAGAGGAGCCCGGTGCCGGGCTGCTGGCCATAACCTCACCGGATCGGCTGCATGCGGGGTGGCTCGCGGCGATGCGGGCTCGGCGCCGGGGCACGCATGATGCGCTATCGCATATCGAGCGTATGCTGATGCCACTGGCACGGGGGGCGGCGCTCGTGACGGTCCTGGACGGCCATCCGGCGACGCACGCATGGTTGGGAGCGGTGCGGGGGCAACGCGTGGTGCCGCTGGGGCCGGATCATTTCGGGCAAAGCGGCGATATTCCGGACCTGTATCGGGAATATGGCATCGATACCGACGCGATCCTGGATGCGTGCGCACAGGCGCTGCTGGGGTGAATTGGTTAAGGCAAGTCAGACACAGAGTTTCACCGAGTGCACATAGCGCTGCCCACGGCGGCAATTAAACAACAGTGGCGAGCCGATCATCGGTCGCGAACAATTGCATGCGAGTGATTGCACTGGTTGGGTCAACGCCTGTTCGCGTCGAACCTCACCGCATTGGCACTTAGCAACGCGCCTACTCGTGTTACGCGGGTTATGCGGCCACTCCGCTATGCCATCCGCGCAACGCCATAAAACGAGAAAAAAACGATAAAACGAGGAAACAACGATGTGGCTGCGCTATGCGATTGCAACCTTGCTGCTGGTCCTCGCCATGGCACCGGGCACCCGGGCCGATGACGTGGCCGATCAGATCAACGAGGCGGTGAAGGCTTATCAGAACCATGACACGCAGACGGCCATCGCAGCACTCGACGCGGCGGCGAACCTGCTGCGTCAGGCGCGCGCCGATGCGCTGAAGCAACTGTTGCCGCCGCCGCCGTCAGGGTGGACCGCCGAAAATGCTGAAACCAGCGCAGTCGGTGCCGCGATGCTGGGTGGCGGCATCACCGCCAGCCGCGTTTATCATAACGGCAGCCAGCGTGTGGAGGTGACGATCATGGCGGACTCACCGATGCTGCAAGGCATGGCGGCATTGCTCAGCAGCCCGTTGGCCGCGGCTGGCGGGATGAAAACCGTCGTGGTTGATGGCCGGCCCCTGTCATACACCGACAACGACAACAGCTACATGGGACTGGTCGCCGACAAGGTGATCGTGAAGGTGGAAGGCAGCAAGGATACGCCGGATCCCACGATGAAGACATTCATCGGCTCGCTCGATTTCGCCGCGATCGAGAAACTGGCGCACTGAACCGGGGGTTATCGCAGCAACGCGTCCAGCCGCGCAGCGACACCGGCCCAGGTGAAGTGACGCTGCACGGTTTCGCGCGCTGACCGCCCCAGGCGTTGGCGTTGGTGTGCGTTGTTGAATAGCCGGACCACGGCGGCAGCCAATGAATCGGCACTGTCGCACACCAGCGTCGCGTGGTCCGGCGGCACGATCAGGCCGTTGGTTGCCAACCGCGTCAGCACGACCGGACGCGCGCAGGCCCAGGCCTCCAGCACTTTGTTCTTAATGCCGACGCCGGATCGCATCGGCGCGATCGACACCCACGATCGGCTGATTGTCGCCGCCATGTCGGGGACATTGGCGGCGACCTCGATCCCGGCTCGCGTGGTGAGTCCCAGGATTTCGGGCGTGGGATTGCGTCCTGCGACGACGAAACGGGCGGTCGGGGTGGCGGCGATGATGCGGGGCCAGATCGCGCGTGCGGCGAATAGCACCGCCTCGATGTTGGGCTGGTAGTCGAGCGCGCCGGTGAAACTGAGTGTCGGCGCTGTGGCTTCGGCGACAAGGGCTTCGGGGAGTGGAATATCGACGCCGTTCGGCACGACGTGGACCGTGTCGCGGCGGCCGATCCGGCGCAGCCAACGCGCATCCGTCTCGCCAACACACACGGTCGCGGCGTAGCTGCGCACGGTGCGGCGGGCGTAGCGCGTCGCCACGGCGATCTCGCGCAGGCTGCGGTAGCGCTGCCGCATATCGCGGTAGGACAGGAAACCGCGCCAGAATTCCAGCGGATTGCAGTCGATCACGTCGACCACGGCGCGCGGCAGGTCGGGTCGGTCGAACCACAGCGTCTCGGCGCCGGCCCACAGTAGGGCGCGATCGGGACGGTTGTCGCTCAGCACGCGGTCGACGGTGGCGCGCAGGATGGTCTGATCGAAGCGCCACGGATAGGTGACACCTTGGGTGGGCAGGCTTAGCGACACGTGGTGTGCGATGGATGGCGGAATTGCGTCGGATGACGGTGCGATCAGGGTGATCGACCAGCGGGAGGCCAGGTGTTGCAGCAGGTGCGACACGCGCAGGGAGTAGCCGTTAAGCGGCGGCCAGGGCGGCAGGGTGCAGACCGCAAGCAAGGAGGGGAGGGGCGCTGTGGCGGGGCGGCCGTGCATCGACATGTTTGGTGCGGCTCGGGGCGACGTGTGTGCGTGGCGCGGTGATGTAAGGCGGCGGCGCGGCGGTGGCTATGCGGATGGCGGCGGCAGATCGGCCGACCAGTGAGCAGAGCCAGAGATAAAGCACGCAATCCGCCCTGTCCCATAATACAGCGCCAACCTTGGTCCGCTTCGAGACCCAAGCCCACGAGAGGGGAAGGAGACGCCATGTGCGTCAGGATAAGCGCCGCCACAAAATTCTCCCCCTACCTTTGCGCGAGGGGCAGAAGGAGGGGCAGCGGGAAGGGTCGCACGCACCTCTTCCCCCAACGCCCTCACGCAAGCGGCGGGTGACACAGCGCTGCAGGATGCGCGCAGCCAAACCCTACCGAAGGAAGATCGCAGTCGTCCGTCGCAACAACGCCGACCGCGAACGCGCCGCATCAGCCACTGTTCACGGTCACCGTGTGATCCTGCCCGAGCCATTCGCCGCTGGCCAGGTTCTTCCAGGTAAAGACGATCGCACGACCCGGCACGAAACCAGCCGTGGGAATCTCCGCGGTGTGGATGCCGAGCCCGGTGTCATGCGTGAGTATGTCGCTGCGCGTATGCCACCCATCCATGCTCCAATGTACCAGCGCCGGTTCCGACAGATCGAGGCGCAGCACGCGGCCGGCCGGGATCGACGGCGGCCGCCAATCCGGGCGCCACGTGCGCACGCGTGCCACGCGCTTCTCGCGCAGATAGCGGCGGGCCGGTTGCGGTGGGCGATCGAACACCGCGCCGTCCGCCAGCGAGCGCAGCAGCTTGATATGCTCGGCGTGGGCCCACGCCAGCGGCATCGCGGAGCCGCTGGGCTTGCCAGGTTCCAACTCCAGCGCCGGGATCGAAGGGCCGTCCCATACCTGCTCCGGGAGCAGCTTTCCCGGGCTCGCACCGCTTTCCATCGCCGTCAGCAGCCGCTCCGCAATGGCCGGCCGGCCGGCCGCCAGCTCGTAATGCGCGCGCTCGCCGGCGAGCAATGGCCAGACGCGCCCGACGCCGGTGCCGTCATACGGGCTGCCGTCGTCATGCTCGCCATAACCGTCGCCGTTGTAGCGCCGCCAGCCCGGCCCGTACGGAAGATCCGTGCACAGCACGTGGTCGATCACCTTCACCGTATTGGTGATGCGTGGATCGTCTGCCGCCCGCAGCCCGAAGCGCACCAGCGCCAGTGCGTCCGTGCTGATCAACTCGTCTGCGGCGAGATGGGACGCCTCGCCGAAGCGATTGCGCACGTGGACCATGCCGCGCAGTTCGGCACGCGCCTCGCCCGGTATGTCGGGCGCAATGCGCACATAATAGCCCGGCACGCCGACCTCCCGGCTTAGCCTGGTGTCGGTGACATAGATCCAATCCTCGATCTGCTCGTTCCACGCATCCGCGGTGTCGCGCAGGAAATTCGCGACGCCGTCGTTGTCGCAGATGTCGGCCAGATCGGCGGCAGCCAGCAACGCGGCTACCTCTACGGCCAGGGTAAACGGCGTGTAGCCGGCATTCTCCTCCCAGCGGTCCTGGCCGGTCCTGGGACCGTGGCGAACGACGAAGCCCGCCGCGCGTGTCACCATCGGCCAATAGGCAGCCAGCGCCGGCTGGGGCATCGCACCCTCGCGCAATGCCATTTCCAGCAGCAGCATCGGGAAGGCACATTCGTCTAGCTGCACGCCGTGCCAGTACGGCGTGCCGTCCAGCCAGCAATTCTGCGGCCAGGAGCCATCATCCTCCTGGACGGCGCGCAGATACCGCACCACGCGCATCACCTCATCATTCGCACCGCAGGCGAGGAAGGCACCGGCGGTCTGCACCAGGTCGCGCGGCCAGACCAGGTGATAGCCGCCCAGGTCATCGTCCCCCTTGCTGCCGCCCCAAGGGATCGACAAGCTGGCGATCAGCCCGCCGGGAAAGGTCGGGCTTTCGTGACAGCGCAGCACCGCGGTGCTGACACGATATACGTTGTGCCCGTCCACCTTGCGGTCCAAGGAGCGCAACCGCGCCTGCCAGCCACGCCAGCCGGTGGCATATTCCTCCAGGTGCCTATCGGCCGGTGTCTGCAAGCTGGCGCGCACGCGGAACGCCGCTTCCGGCGCGGTGCGGCCAAAACCGAGGGCCAGGGTGAACTCGGTTCCGGGGTTGGCGATTTCGGCACTGAGCGCGACATTGCCATCAGCGGCGCGGTCGTACTCATCGGTCAGGCTGCCGTGCGCGTGCAGCATCTGCCAGCCGTCGCTGACTCCGACGAAGCCAGCCGAACTCGCCAGGAACGGCCGCGAGCAACCGAGCGCCAGGCAGGAGCCGTCGCCCTCGGCGAACAGCAGGCGGTGGCCCTTGTAATTGTCGATCCAGGCAGTGTTGTGTGCCCCGCCATTGACCAGATGCGGCGCCAGTAGCGCGAACAGGCGCAACGGTGTGCCGGTCAGCACTTCGAGCCGGACCCGCTGCACGACGACATCAGCGCGCGGGTCACTCAGGATGTGCTTGATGATGCGGAAGCGGCCGCCGATGTGGGTATTGGTGAGTTCGAAGGCGGGAACGCCGTCCTCCAACCGCATCAGTTCGAAGCTGCAGTCCCGCTTTTCCTCGGCAAAGAAGCCGTCATCACCCGTGACGATGAGGCCGAAGTCGCGGGTGCACGCCTGGTCGACACGAGGATAGTAAATCTCGTCCAGGATGCCGTGGCTGATGGTGAACCAGACGCGGCTGATTTCCGACAGCGCGGTGCCGACACCGCTCTTGGCGCTGGAGGTCCAGCGGGGTGGTATGCCTGGGCAGCCGGGTGCGTCGGTCACGCGGTTCTCCTGGTTCACTCGTTTTTACCGGAAGATGTGTGGCTAATGGCGTTCTGCCGGGTGGCTCACGTTGTCGTGAAATGTTTGACGCGACAAGGAGAATTGAACAAAGTAGCAACATGAGCGGATCTGGCGAAGACGATTTTCGGGTTGGCTACGACACGCTGGAGCTACGCTTTATCTGGCTGCCTGAAAACTATGACGGACAGCGACCTGGTTATCCATGGTTCGAAGCGGGTTGGATGGCATTTGCGGAGGCGAAGCCGAGCCCGGAATCCGGACAGCCTTGGCAGCGGCCGGACGTTGCTGACGAAGCTGGTGCCACGCCCCGCAGCGGACTAGCCGATCGGAGCAATTCGGCTGCTCCGGCGGATGCAGAACCCGGTGACATGACCGGGAATGCGGTGCTGGCTGAAACCGACCGCGAGGCACCGTTTGCTGACGCATCCGCGCGACCGGGATCGTCGCGACTTGGATCGTACGGTGGTGCTGCGACACTGGCCGTGTCCGCCGCAGTTCAAGCGCTGGACGCCTTGGCGCAGCCTGATCCGGGAACATCGCTGCTCGACGCGGAATCGCAGCGGAATGCTGTGGCGAAATTCGCGACGCCGGACCCGTCCGCCGGCTTTACCCCATCGGTTCGAACGAGCCACCCAATCGGGCGGCCTAATGATGTATGAGCCAACCTACATAGGGGCCAGCGTGCCACCATGCGCCAACGCACAGCGCCAATAGAAATCTTCTCTGTGAAACTCTGTGTGCACTTGGTGTAATTCTGTGCCCGACTTGCTTGCTTGCTGTCCCCCGATCCAGCCACTCTGGATGAACCCTTCCTTCCATCACATCGCCCGCACAAAGAACGCCACGGTCACTGTCGCGCTCAACACCACCACGAAACCCCGCGTCACTGGCGCCGGCAGCCATCGCCCCACCCGCGCACCAAAATATCCCCCAACCACGCTCGCCCCCAGCATCGCCAGCGTCTCAGGCCACTGCACCGCACCCGCGGCGATGAACCACACCACGGCCGATCCGTTCGTCGCACCTACCAGCAGCACGCGCGCTGGCGCCATCGCCTTCAGATTCGCGCTTGCGGTCAGTAGGCTCCAACCCGCCAGCATCATCAGCCCGACCGCGCCACCGAAATAACCGCCGTAGATCGCGATCGGAAATTGCATCGCCAGCACCGTGCCCGGACCGATCCGCACCACCCGGCGCAACAGCAGACCCGCGCGATCGCCGAGTGCGAAGGTCAGCGTGGCCAGCAGCAGCAGGAACGGGATCACCATGTCGAACAGCCGCCCAGGCGTGGCGAGCAACAGCACTGCCCCAACCAGCCCACCGGCCACGCTGATCGGTACCATCACGCGCAGGTTCATGCTCATGACGTTCGCGAAGTCGTGCCGGTAGGCGAATGTGCTCGCTGCCGTGCCGGGGAACAACGCCACCGTGGACGACGCATTCGCGATCACCGGCGGCAGTCCGGCCGCCACCATGGCCGGAAAACTGACGAACGAGCCGCCACCCGCGACGGCATTCATCGCGCCCGCCAGCAGTCCGGCGATGGCGAGCAAAAGGAAATGTTGCACGTGCCGAAGGTGCGCAGCCTTGGCGACGCGCCGCAATCGGGAAAGCTTCGGTGTCGGACGAACCGATCCCGCGGATCGCGTTGGGCTCCAGGTTAGTGTGCCTACCGACTGTCAATAGGTTTGATAACCACCAGATCCGCTCTCGCGCCACGGCAAGCGGGCAGACCGTTATCCTGGACGCACCGCCCGCATCCGTTGCCGCCACGGGCTGCCAAACCGTTCTGCCTTCCGTTCGCCCGCTACGAGTACGCCGTCAAAGGAAACCGCCGACCCGATCGAACGGGACAGCGGGCTTTGCGGCGTCTCGGGAGTTGGCGTAGCGTACGCAAGCTCTGCATCACACAACGACGTGTCGGTGCACACACGATCCCACGGGATCGCATGATGAAGCCAAAGGGAGTCGACCAACCAGGAGCAAAGTCTATGACCTACGACCTGCTGATCAAGAACGCGCGTGTCGTTGATGGTTCGGGGGAACCGTCATTCCAGGCGGACGTGGCGGTGCATCAAGGTAGAATTGTCGGCGTCGGCAAATACAACGGGGGCGCCAGGCGCACCATCGACGCGGACGGGCGGGTCGTCGCTCCGGGCTTCATCGATCACCACACGCACTTCGATCCGCAGGCGCTGTGGGATCCGTATTGCGGGTCCTCGGTGCAGAACGGCCACACCACCATTCTGGTCGGCCAATGCGGCCAGGTGATCGCTCCGGCACGTCCCGGCGACCACGATTGGTACCTGGAATTCTTCGCCGAGGCTGAAGCCATTCCGATGAGCGTGCTGCGCCAGGGCGTCGACTTCACCTGGGAGTCAGTCGCCGAATACATGGATGCGCTGGGCCAACGCCGCGGCTGCAACGTCGGTACGCTGGTCGGACATTCCGGTGTCCGCCGCTACGTGATGGGCGAGGCAGCCTCGGAGCGTGCCGATGCCACGCCTGACGAGATCGCCGCCATGCAGAAGCTGGTGCGCGATGGAATGTACGCCGGTGCGCTTGGCTTCAGCACATCTCCCCAAGGCCGCGGCGATCCCGCCGGCGCTGCACCGGATGCGGAGCGTCTGGCGCTGGCCGATGTACTCGGTGAGCTGGGAACCGGCGTCATGCAGGTTTCCGGGGGAGCACCGGGCGGCACAAAGGCCACAAGGCAGATGGCGCGCGACCTTGCCGCCCGGACCGGTCGTCCGACTATTTACAACCTGGTTACCCAGCCAATCGAACGCCCCGATGAATGGCAGGAACATCTGCGCTGGCTGGCGGACTCGTTCCGCTCGGGTGCGCGCTGCTATGGTTCCTGCGTCTCCGTGGTTGCCGGACCGATCTTCGACCTGCGCCTGGGTCTCGACGTGCCGCAGGATGAGGACCTGACCAACCCGAACAGCCTGTTCGCCGGCATGCCGACCTGGGACAAGGTCATGGCGTTGCCGTATGGCGAGCGCATGCAGGCATTCCGCGACCCCGCACTTCGCCAATCTCTGAGCGCCGAGGCGGTAGAAGGCACGGTGGCACAAGAGCGACCCGGCACCGATCGACGCGGGCGCGCGCGCGGCTTCTTCAACCGGCGCTGGGACCTGATGCAGGTGTTCATGACGCAGCGCGAGCGCAACCGCGGGCAGGAGGGCAAGAGCATCACGCAGATCGCGCAGGAACAGGGCAAGAGCGTGATGGATGCCTTCCTCGACCTGTCGCTGGATGAGGAGCTGCAGACGTTCTTCATCTGCGTCGACCGCAACACCGATCCGGCGGCGCAGAAGCAGATCCTCGGTTCGCCGTACACCGTGATCGGCACCAGCGACGGCGGTGCGCGACCGCACTCGGCTGACCGCCACGAGTATAGCACGCATCTGCTGGGATACTGGGTGCGCGAGCAGCAGGTGATGTCGCTGGAGGAGGCGGTGCATCGGCTGACCGGCCGCACGGCGCAGATGCACGACATGCACGATCGTGGGTTTGTCGCGGCGGGCAAGGTTGCGGACCTGGTGATCTTCGATCCCGATACGATTGCGTCGAAGCCGCGTGAGCCGGTGGCCGACATGCCGGCCGGTGGCGTGCGGGTGAAGCGCGATGCGATCGGGATTGACCATGTGATCGTCAATGGCACCGTGTTGCTGGATGACGGTGTGCTGACGGATGCACTGCCAGGACAGATCGTGCGCGGGCCGCTGTATCAGGCTGGCCACGCGTAAGGCTGTTGGTGCCGAACCCCTCCCGCTGACTATGGCAACGGGAGGGGTGGCTGTCCCGGAAAAGCTGGTCATCGGGGGTGGTCCGCGGGCTTCGCATTGGGCTCGCATGCGTCACCCGATCGGAGCGCGCCGCGTCGCCCCCCAGCGTGTTGCCGGCAGGGATTATGCCGGTTTCGCATCGCTCGCAGAGGGTCGGCCGGCGATCGCATGTTACGGTGAGTCGGCCAGCGCCCGGAGGCTTTCTGCCGCCAGCTCCGGAGTTGCTTCCGGCGTCGCCGTGTCACGGGCCAAAAAATGGAGGGAGGTCAGCTTGCCCGCGGCCTGACAGCACAGCGCTTACTGTGTCGACCGGACGGGCACGGGATGTGAAAGGCACGGCTACATCCCGATCTCTTCAGCGCGACTAATAGTCGTGATCAACAGTGTCGGCTTTTTTTGACCTCCACCCGAGTCGCTCCGCGGAGAAAATGCCGCCCTATCGGCTGGCCAATTGCCGCTGGTCAGGGCGAAGCACCATGCAGGTGGCTTTGTGGCGCATCAGGGCGGAGCAGGCGTTTTGCGCCTCGGGGGCAGTCAGCCCGGTGACCTGGGCGCGCCAAGCAGTTCGGCCGTGCTGGCTGGCGAGCTCGACGTGCGGTTCGCCACCGTCCGCCACGCGGCGGGCATTCTGTGCCGCTTCCCGGGCGACCTTCTCGCTGGCGAAGCTGCCGACCTGAATGGTCCAGGCGCTGGGCGGTGGTGTCGTGCGGGCGCGGGCTGGCTGGATCTCCGACTGCTCGGTCAGCGTTGCCGCATGCGCGGTGCTGACCAGGCTGGGCAGCCGGCTGGCCACGGTGGTGGTGCGGCGCTCGGGCGGCACGTCCATCTCCTCGAAGCCCTGGTTCAGCAGCATGGCCATGTGGGTGTCGCGCTCGGGATTCGAGGCCGCTCCCAGGACGACACCGACCAGCCGCACGCCACTGTGGACGGCGCTGGTAATCAAATTATGCCCCGAGGCTTCGGTGTAGCCGGTCTTCATGCCGTCCGCGCCGGGATAGGTCTGCAGCATCCGGTCGTGATTGAAGATCACGCGGTGCTGGAACGTGAAGCTCGGGGTGCTGAAAAACGAATAGAAGCCCGGGAAATCCGTCAGCAGGCGGCGGGCGAGAATCGCGAGGTCGCGCGCCGTGGTCCATTCGTCTGGATCCGGCAGGCCTGAGGCGTTGGTAAACGTGGTGTGGCTCATGCCGAGGGCGCGTGCGCGCAGGGTCATCATCTGGGCGAACCTGTCCTCCGACCCGCCGAGCAGTTCGCCCAGGGCGGAGGCTGCGTCGTTGGCGGACTTGGTGACGAGGCCGAGGATCGCCTCTTCCACCGTCAGGCGGGTGCCAGGGAGCAGGCCGAGTTTGGACGGTTCCATCGAGGCGGCATGCGCCGATACCGGCACCAGTTGCTCGGCAGTGATGCGACGATCCCGCAGCGCCTCGAACGCCATATATAGCGTCATCAGCTTGGCCAGACTGGCGGGATGGCGCGGCGCGTCCGGGTTCGCCGCCTCCAGCACATTACCGGTAGCGGCGTCGACGACGATGGAACTATAGCGATCGGAACCAACCTGCGCGCGCGCGACGGCGGGCAACGCCGCGACACCAGCGGCGAGAACAGTGGCCAGAAGGGCCACGCGCATCACAAAGTTGCGTCCGTGGCGCTCCATCCCCGGCATTCCGTCTCTCCTCCGGCGCTGCATTGCAACTCTATGGGCGGGGCGCCGCGCCTGTCCAGCCGAAATCGAACTGAAAAGAGAAAAAATTGAACGGGTTATGGGAGACTCCTTTGATAGGCGGAAGGAGCCGGAGAATACGCAGAGGGGAGACGAAGAAACATTGTGCACTGCACAAAATCTGCTTGATCGCGGTGGGGCGGTGGCTTATATCGGCTTTGTGCTGCATTGCAGCAAAACGGTTTTGCATTCACATCGACGGTTCGACCTTTCGCATTTGGCGGCCGTCCTACACAGGAGATCATGGTCCATGACGACCAGGAGCAAGACGATTGAAGCGGTGGCCGCAAGCGAAGACACGACGGCGAACATGGCCGGCAAGGGCTTTGAGACCACCGTGGCGGGGCTGAAGGACGGCATGGCGCAGGCGACCGCGGGATTCGCGGAGACACAGGCAAAGGTGAAGGCAGGTATGGAAAAAGCAATGAAGACGGCCGAGGAGATGGTGGCGTTCGGACAGGGCAACGTTGAAGCACTGGTGAAGTCCGGTCAGATTTGGGCGACGGGCATGCAGGACCTGGGCAAGCAGATGGCGGCCACCGCGCAGGCCTCATTCGAGGAGACGATGGCCACATTCAAGGCGTTCTCTTCGGTGAAATCGCTGAAGGACGCATTCGACCTGCAGGCAAACCTGGCCCGGTCGACGATGGAGAAGACGCTGGCCGAATCCGGCAAGCTGACCGACGCGTCGATGAAGCTGACGGAGCAGACGCTGGCGCCGATCACCGCCCGCGTAAGCATGGCGGTCGAAAAGTTCGCCAAGTCGGCCTGATCCGAGGAGAATACTCGGTTTGCGAGCTAGGTTGCCGGTCTCCTCCCCTGGTGACCCTGTTCGATTGGAAGAAGGTCCTGGCCCCGAGCCCGGGCCTTTTTTCACGTCTGGAGAGGTGAACGTAATCTTTGCCGTGTCTATGCTCTTTTATACCCCCGCCGCCTTCCGATATGGTTCGTGCTTCGGCAGAGAGTGGGGCGAGGCCCCAGCGGTGGTCCGGACGGGCAGGATCGCCCGAATGCGGCGGGGATGTCGCGACAGGTGGACGCGGAAGAAAGATGAGCGACAGCGACAGGCGTGGTGGGAACGGCAATACCGAGGGCCCGAATACCGGGGTCGTCGTCAAGGCGCGGCCAAAAACGCGGAAGCCAGCCATGTATAAGGTTCTCATGCTGAACGACGACTACACGCCGATGGAATTTGTCGTTCACGTTCTCGAACGCTTTTTTCAGAAGTCGCGTGAGGAGGCTACTCGGATCATGCTGCACGTGCACCGCCGAGGGGTCGGGGTGTGCGGCGTGTACACCTACGAAGTGGCTGAGACAAAAGTGACGCAGGTCATGGATTTGGCGCGGCAGAACCAGCATCCTCTGCAATGCACGATCGAGAAGGAATGATTACCAGGATCAGGCTATAAGACATCAGATGGCCACAAGATGATCGACCATGTGATGGCGTTCGGATTTCTCCCGAGTTGACGGCCCGCCGATGGGGCGCGGATGATCGGGTCCAGCTTACTGACTTCAGCGCGTAGGAGCGTCGACCACAATGCTTTCACGTAACCTCGAACAGACGCTGCACCGCGCCCTGTCGCTCGCCAGTGAGCGCCGTCATGAATATGCGACGCTGGAGCACCTGCTGCTCGGCTTGGCGGACGACACGGACGCGGCGACGGTGTTGCGTGCCTGCGGCGTCGATCTGGACAAGCTGCGCAGCGATCTGTCGGAGTTTCTCGACAAGGACCTGGCAGGCTTGGCGACCGACCGGGCCGGCGATCCGAAGCCCACCGCCGGCTTCCAGCGCGTAGTGCAGCGGGCGGCGATCCACGTGCAGTCCTCCGGGCGGGACGAGGTGACTGGGGCGAACGTGCTGGTTGCGCTGTTCTCCGAGCGGGAAAGCCACGCAGTGTATTTCCTGCAATTGCAGGACATGACGCGGCTGGACGCGGTGAATTTCATCAGCCACGGCATTGCCAAGGCGCCCGGCCGGTCGGCGCAGCGGCCGGTGCAGGGCTCCGGCAGCCAGCCGGAAACGCACCAGGAGCAGGAACGCGAGGAGAAGCCGAGTCGGCGCAATCAGGACGCGCTGTCGAACTACTGCGTCAACCTGAACAAGAAGGCGATGGCGGGCAAGATCGACCCGCTGATCGGTCGTGAGCCGGAGATCGAGCGGACCATCCAGATCCTTTGCCGCCGCACCAAGAACAACCCGCTGTATGTCGGCGATCCTGGTGTCGGCAAGACCGCGATTGCGGAGGGCTTGGCGAAGCGGATCGTGGAAGGCGATGTGCCGGAAGTGCTGGCGCGCTCCACCATCTACGCGCTGGACATGGGCGCGCTGCTGGCGGGCACCCGCTATCGCGGCGACTTCGAGGAGCGGCTGAAGGCGGTCGTGTCGGAATTGGAGAACCAGCAGGGCGCCATCCTGTTCATCGACGAAATCCACACGGTGATCGGTGCCGGCGCCACGTCGGGTGGCGCGATGGATGCTTCCAATCTGCTGAAGCCGGCGCTGGCGTCGGGCAACCTGCGCTGCATCGGGTCCACCACCTATAAGGAATTCCGCAACTACTTCGAAAAGGACCGCGCGCTGGTCCGTCGGTTCCAGAAGATCGACGTGAACGAGCCGACGCTGGAAGACAGCGTGAAGATTCTGCGCGGGTTGAAGGCGAATTACGAAAAACACCACAAGGTGCGGTACACCGACGAAGCGATCCGCGCCGCGGTGGAACTGTCGGCGAAATACATCAATGACCGGAAGCTGCCGGACAAGGCCATTGACGTGATCGACGAGGTTGGTGCGTCGCGCATGCTGCTGCCTGAACACAAGCGGCGGAAGACGGTGACGTTGCGCGACGTGGAGGAGATCGTCGCGAAGATCGCGCGGATTCCTCCCAAGAGCGTGTCGGCCGATGACAAGGAGACACTGCGCAATCTGGAGCGTGATCTGAAGGCGATGGTATTTGGCCAGGATCGTGCGATCGATGCGTTGTCGGCGGCGATCAAGCTGGCTCGGGCCGGTCTGCGTGAGCCGGAGAAGCCGATCGGCAACTACCTGTTCTGCGGTCCGACCGGTGTGGGCAAGACCGAGGTGGCGCGGCAGTTGGCGTCCACCATGGGGATCGAGTTGATCCGCTTCGATATGTCGGAATACATGGAGCGGCATTCGGTGTCGCGGTTGATCGGCGCGCCGCCCGGCTATGTCGGGTTCGATCAGGGCGGGCTGCTGACGGATGCGATCGACCAGCATCCGCACGCGGTACTGCTGCTGGACGAGATCGAGAAGGCGCATCCCGATCTGTTCAACATCCTGCTGCAGGTGATGGACCACGGGAAGCTGACCGACCACAACGGCAAGACGGTCGATTTCCGCAACGTGATCCTGATCATGACGACGAATGCGGGTGCTTCCGATCTGGCGAAGGAAGCGATCGGATTCGGTCGCGACACGCGCGAGGGTGAGGATGAGGACGCGATCAAGCGTCTGTTCACGCCGGAGTTCCGCAACCGTCTGGATGCGACGATCGCATTTGCCGGGCTTACGCCGGAAATCGTCGGGCGCGTGGTGGAAAAGTTCGTCATGCAGCTTGAGGCGCAATTGGCCGACCGCAACGTGACGATCGAGCTGTCATCCGCGGCGAAGGAATGGCTGGCGGAGCGTGGCTATGACCGGCTGTATGGCGCGCGTCCGCTGTCGCGCGTGATCCAGGAGCACATCAAGAAGCCGCTGGCGGAGGAGTTGCTGTTCGGCAAGCTGGTGAAGGGTGGCTCGGTGAAGGTCACGATGAAGGATGGCAAGCTGGACTTCGAGATGATCGAGGCGGCGCTGCCCGCGTTGCCGAAGCCGGACGAGGACGGCGACGGGGGCGTCGACCGCGAGGAGATCGAGGCATAGCTGGCGCGGCCACCGCGGTTCCCGGCTGAGGGAGGAAATGCCATGAACCGCAGGCACGTCATCCGCCTGCCGCTGGCGATCGTCGGGTTTTCACTCGCCGTTACAGTAGCCGCATCGGCGGGACATGCCGAGGGTCTGCTGCCCACGCACCGCATCCCGGCGGAACTTGCCAGCCAGGCGGCGGCTGAAGTTGTGGCGAGTTGCGCGAAGCAGGGTTACGCCGAGACCGCCGTCGTGGTTGACGCCGACGGTGTGCGGCAGGCGCTGTTGCGCGGCGATCGTGCTGGCAGCCATTCGCTCGATAGCGCATTCGACAAGGCTTATACGGCTGCGTCGTTCAAGACCGACACGAGTGCGCTGTTCGAGCGTTCGAAGACAGCTCCGGGGTTCGCCAATCTGTTCACCCAATTGCCGCACCTGATATTGTTCGGCGGCGGAATCGTAATTAAGGTCGGCGACGAAGTGGTGGGCGCGATCGGCGCGGCCGGCGCACCTGGCGGCAACCTCGATGAGGCGTGCGCACGCGCTGGTCTCGACAAGATCCGCGATCAGCTCAAGTAGCGGACGCTGCGCGGTCGCTTCATGGCGGGGTTTGGTCCGTCGTCAGGGCCTGGCAGTCAATCTTTGTCCAGCCCGCCCGATGCGTTCAGCCGTTCCGCGGTGATGTAGTCTGGTGCATCGAGCGCAAGCCAGACGATCGTGCTGGCCACCGTTTCGCAATCCGTTCGCCGGCCGAGTGGAATGCGGCGGGTGCGTTCGTTCAGGAACGCGTCGATGTCAGTGCGGCCTTCGATCGCGGCAAGCTGCTGCTCCGTGATGCGCTGCATCGGCGTGTCCATCATGCCGGGTGCGACGCTGTTCACCGTGATGCCGAATGGCGCCAAAGCTACCGCGGCGGCGCGCGTGACCGAATCCACGCCGGCCTTGCTGGCGGCGTAGGCGAGATAATTCGGCAGCGCCATGCGCGATGCGGGCGATGTCACGTTGACGATGCGTCCGCCGCCGTGATTGCGCATATGGCGCCCAGCGGCGGCGCAGATCAGCGCAACCGCTTTCAGGTTGAGATCGAGCGTGCGATCCCAGGTTGCCTCGCGCATCTCCAGGAACGCTTCGCCCGCGCCGTAGCCGGCGTTGTTGATGACGATGTTGAGCGCACCGAGGGCTGCGATGCTGCGGGTGACGGCTGCTTCCGCGCCGCCCGGTGCGGTGAGATCCTGAACGATCGCGTGGGCGTGGCCACATTCGCGCGCGACTGTTGCCGCGGCCGTTGCATCAATGTCGACGATGGCGACCTGGCAGCCGCGTTGTGCCAGGGCGAGTGCTGTTGTGCGACCGAGTCCGCTGCCCGCGCCGGTAACCATTACACGTTCCATACCTGCACCGTCTGTCATTGGGGAGCCCACAAGAAAGTCGTTGATATTTTAGTCTCCATGAGCGCGCTTGTCCCGGCTGGGGCGGCAGGAGGGTGCGCGCAACAGCTTGATTGAGCGCGGGTCGGTCGGCGGCTGGCAGGACCTCGCCATGACAGTCGGACCAATCCACGCTAACCTGCGTAGCAACGGGAGGATGCCAATGCTGAGCAAGACACAGATTGAAGAGTACAACGAGATCGGCGCCATCGTCGTCCCCGATGTGCTGAGTGCGGACGAGGTGCAGCGGTTGCGCGGCGTGACCGACGGGTTCGTCGAACGGGCACGCAGTGTGACGACGCACAACGATATCTACGACCTTGAGGACAGCCACACATCGGAGAACCCCCGTGTGCGGCGCATCAAGACGGCGCATCTGCATCATTCGGAATATGGCCGGCTGATGCGCCATCCGAAGATCATCGCGGTGCTGCGGGACCTGTGGGGACCGGACATCCGCTTCGACACCGCCAAGCTCAACCTGAAGTCCGCCGGGTTTGGTGCTCCGGTCGAATGGCATCAGGACTGGGCGTTCTACCCTCACACCAATGACGATTTGGCCGCCGTCGGTGTGATGTTCGACGATATGGAACTGGCGAACGGCCCGCTGATGATCGCACCCGGCAGCCATCGCGGACCGATCTTCGATCACCACGCCGACGGCGTGTTCTGCGGCGCCATGGATCCGGCGAATCATGACGTCGATTATGCCAAGGCGATAGCGCTGACCGGCACGGCTGGTTCGATCACCGTGCACCATGTGCGCGCGGTGCATGGGTCGGCACCGAATGTGTCCGCCAACGACCGCCGCCTGCTGCTGTTTCAGTTCCGCGCCGCCGATGCGTGGCCTCTATTGGGGTTCCCTGGCGGCATCGACGCATTCAAGGCGCTGATGGTCAGCGGCGAGCACCGCGAGCCTCGGCTGCAACACGTGCCGGTGCGGTTGCCGCTGCCGCCGGCAAAATTGCAAGGCTCCCTCTATGAAAATCAGAAGGGCATGAAAAGCCGTTATTTCGAATTGCCGGTAGCCGCGCATCAGCCGGAGGCGGTGAAGTGAACGACAAGGTTTCTGACGTGCGGCCCGTCGTGGTTGATTCTACATTCGACGCTACGCGTCCGTTGTTCGCCGATGGTCCACCCGATCCGGTGGTGTACGATGGTTCGGCGCGTGCCATCCGCCAGCGCACGGTGAACTTCGCTGCCAAGCGGTTTGCCGACATGATGTATGTCAGCGGCCTGGACCGCAGCACCGCCGAACGGCATTTTCGCTGGCGGGCGCTGGGGATTCCCGGCGGCCTGACGGCGCGGCCGGATGCTTCGGACGAACAGGCGGGGCTGAATGCCGCGCACCGCGCTGGCCGCATCAGCATCGAGACGAACGATGCCGACCGCCGCGCAACGGTGCGCTGGACCGATCCGGAATTTGGCGTCTCGCTGGTCGGTTCGGCCATCGCGCGGCCGGGCTATGGCGGCATTCTGCTGGGGTCCCGTACCGCGCCGGCATTCGATCCGGTGCCGATTGCTCGCCGTGCGGCCGATCCGGATCGTGCGTGGCCGCGCGGTGATGGTGTTGAACCGCCGGGAGCGCCGCCGGCGGACATGACCACGGCGCTTGACGCATTGTTTGCCCAGTCGCCGGGTATCTATGGTGTCCTGATCGCATCGCCGGATCGCGTGTTGGCGGAACGCTACAGCGCGTTCGGTGCGCCGGATCGCGCGACGCCGAGTTGGTCGATGACCAAGGCCATTACCTGCACGCTGATCGGGCGGATGATCAGACAGGGCTGGCTTGGCTCGGTTTACGATGCGGCGCCGGCGCCGTTGTGGCGTGATCCAAGATCCATCCAGCATCTGATCACGATCGATCATTTGCTGCGCATGCGATCGGGATTGGCTTTCCCGGTGGTGGATGACAATGGCCACGCAACGATCGGATTCGAGAACAGCGCGGTCTATCAGGATGCCGCCGATGCGTTCGATGTTGCGCAGCGTTCCATTGTGGCAACCGTGCCTGGGTCGGTGTACCGCTACATCAACGCCGGCATCAACGTGCTTGGGGCGGTGATCCGGGATCGCATCGAAAGCCGCGGAATGGCTTATCATCAGGCGGTCTATCAACTGCTTGCTGACCGGCTGGGCATGACGACTTATCAGCACTCGGCTGACTGCGTCGGCAATTTCATCGCATCCGGCTCTGGCTTCGCCACGCTGCGCGACTATGCGAAGCTGGGCGTGCTTTACGTGCAGGATGGCGTGTGGGAGGGCGAGCGATTATTGCCAGAGGGGTGGGCGGACTATGCGCTTGCACCGACACATGCCGGCAACGGTTATGCTGCGTGTTTCCGCAGCAATATCGATCGCAGCTTCCCTGATTTGCCGGTTGATACCGCGTGGGCGACCGGCGCATCGGACCAGCGCGTGTTTATCTTGCGTAGGCATCGGTTGGTCGTCGCGGTGGCGAACGAGACGGATCATCCGATGGACCTGGCGGCGCTCAACCGTGTCGTCGCCACTGCCCTGACTGCTCGTTGGCGGTAATGGTGGAATGCCTCGGGATCAGGTCCGGGGTATTGCTCCCTACGTGACGATGTCGTGGCGACCGGGACAGCGCATTCCACCATTCGTGAAGGAGAAATCGATGCCGACGGTTCGTAATATCGCCCGCGAGAAACTCGAAGCCGGCGAGCTTTCGCTTGGCACCGGCGTGCGCATGACGCGCAGCGTGGAAATCGCGATCGCCATGAGGACCGCGGGGTTCGACTGGCTTTTCCTGGACCTGGAGCATGGCACCATGTCGATCGACGCTGCGGCGCAGATCGCCGTCGCCGCTCTGGATGCGGGCATCGCGCCGATCGTGCGCGTGCCGAACGGCGAATACCCGATCGCCACGCGCTTGTTGGACAACGGGGCACTCGGCGTTGTCATGCCGCATGTCGATACGGCAGACGAGGCCCGCGAGGTGGTGGAGAAGCTGAAGTATCCACCGGTCGGTCACCGATCGATGGGTGGCATCGGGCCGCATTACGGCTTGCGCTCCGCCAGTACAGGTGAGGCTGCCAAGGCGCTGAATGCAGCGAATCTGACTGTGGTAATGCTGGAAACGCCGACGGCGATCGCCAATGCGGACGCGATCGCCGCGGTTCCCGGCGTCGATGTTCTGCTGATCGGAACCAACGATCTGTGCGCCGAGATGGGCATTCCCGGTGATTTCGGCAACGATCGCGTGGCGAACGCGTACCAAAAGATGATTGCCGCCAGCACGAAGCACGGCAAGTATCCGGGGATGGCCGGCATTTACAACGAGCCGATCATGCAGCGCTACATCGAGATGGGCGCCCGCTTCATCCTGTCCGGTGCCGATGCAGCGTTCCTGATGGCAAGCGCGTCCCAGCGCACCAGCTTTCTGCGGAAGACCTTGCCCAGCCGGGCTTAATCCTGACGCTGCGCTGTGGCCTGGCGCGCGGATCTTACATCGTCCGCGGACACGGCGGGCGCGGCATTGCCCCATGCATTGCGATTATAGGTGGCGACTGCCGCAGCCTGGTCGTCCGACAGCTTCCAGCGGAATGCCGGCATCGCCGGTGCAGTTGGTTCATTGCGTGTTGCCGCGGCGCGGATGCACCGACATGGGTGGCGAACCGTCGGCTGGATTCCGCGCCGGAATGCCGGGAAGTTCGGTGGCGCCCGCGCATTGCGATGTTGCGGGAAGGCAGGCTGCACTGGCCAGCAGATCGCGGCGACGCAGGTTCATCAGACTCAGCCGCCACGCCCGGTACGCGGCGCGCCGAATTTGCCGCCGTTGTCATCTCCGGCGGGCGTGTGCGATTGGGAACCTGCCTGATTTGCGCCGGCCGCTACACGCGTGTCGTCCCCAAGGTTCGGGGGCTGCGTGTTGTTGCCGTTGTACATGCTGCCGGTGGCCGCGGGCGCGCCGTCCGATTGCCCGGCGGTCATCGATGCGGACCTGGGCGCAACAGCAATCAACCCTGCGGCTAGCGCCAAGGTCGCCAGGAACTCATGCGACATGCCGGAACCTTGCTCTTGCCGCAGATCGATTACCAATCAAAAGCTGATAAGGTGGCACTGCGCCTTGGTCACAGCATGTCCGATATCAATTGATTGTGTTGGGGCCGAACCCGTAGCCCGCTGGCAGGCTGATATTGCATGGCTCGCACTGGAACCGCTCGCGATACATCCACCGCTCGAGACACATCGCTTCGGAGCTATCGGGCGGAGCGCAACCGTGCCGTGAACAAGGAGCCCGCGCCCCGCGAACGCGCAGAACCCACGGTTGCACCGATCTTCGTCGTGCAGAAACATCAGGCGCAGCGTGCTGGTCTGCACTGGGATTTTCGGTTGGAGCATGACGGCGTGCTGTGGAGTTGGGCGGTGCGCAAGGGCCCGTCGCTGGATCCCGCGGACAAACGTATTGCCGTGCACGTGGAGGATCATCCGCTCGATTACGCGGACTTTCAGGGGACCATTCCGGATGGTCTGTATGGCGCCGGGACGGTGGAGAGCTGGGATCGCGGAACGTGGGAACCGCTGGATGATCCCGCCGCGGGAATGCGCCGGGGTGAGATCAAGTTCGTGTTGCACGGCAAACGACTGAATGGTCGCTTCACGCTGGTGCGATTGAAGGCGCGTCCTGCACAGCGCAGCCGACAGGACAACTGGCTGCTGATCAAGGGGCACGACGAAGCGGAGCGCGCGGGCGCGGATTCGACGGTGATCGAGCTTGATATGGCGGCGCCGAAACCTGTCGGCGCCAAGGCGGATAAGCGGCACGAAACTGCGCCGGCGGAGCGTGCGGTGCGGGCGAAGCTGTTGGAGCGGGCGTCGCCACAGCTCGCGTCGCCTGCGGAGGAGCCACCAAAAGGTCGAGGCTGGATCAGCGAAATCAAGTTCGACGGGTATCGCCTGCTGTGCTGGATCCATCACGGCAAAGCGCGTGTGATGACGCGCAATGGGCTGGACTGGACGGATCGGCTGCCCGCGGTCGCGCGTGAACTGACCAAGCTGAACGTGGCTTCGGCGATTGTGGATGGTGAACTGGTGGCGCTCGACGAGGCGGGCGTGTCGAGTTTTCCCGCATTGCAGGCGGCGCTTTCCGCCGGCAAGGACGAGACGCTGCATGTGTATCTGTTCGACGTGCTGTATCTGGATGGCTGGGACCTGCGCCCGTGCAAACTGATTGATCGCAAGCGGGTGCTTGCCGGCGTGTCCGACTGGCGGCGCATGCTGCGCTACAGCGACCATCACGTGGACGACGCTGGCGGCATGCGGCGCGAAGCGTGCCGCCTGGGCCTGGAAGGGATAGTCTGCAAGCAGGAGGATGCACCGTATCGCGCCGGGCGTGGACACGGCTGGATGAAGGTGAAATGTCTCGGCCGTGAGGAACTTGTCGTGCTCGGATGGACGGTGCCTGGTGGCAGCCGCACCGGCCTCGGCTCACTGCATCTGGGTTATTATGACCCGCAGGGCAGGCTGCACTATGCCGGTGCTGTCGGTTCGGGATTTTCCGCCGAAGAGCTGGCGCGGTTGAGCGAGCGGCTTGGCGAACTTGCGTCCGATCCGCCGAAGTCGCTGCTGGTCGGCGGCGATCCGCTGCCGAATTCCATTCATTGGGTTCGGCCGGAACTGGTGGCGGAAGTGCAGTTCACAGCATGGTCCGGGTCGGGACGGGTGCGCCACGCTGTCTATCTTGGTCAGCGCGAAGACAAGTCGGCGTCCGAAGTGGTGCGTGAACCAGCCGATCCGAAAGCGGAGAGAAAAATGGTCAGTCCTCGTCAAGCATCCGGCGCCGCGGGCACGGCGAAGCGCGGACCGGTGGTGGCGGTGCCGCCGCGCCGCAGTGGGCAGAAATATGCCGCGACGCCCAAGCAAAGCAGCAATATCGTGACGGCTCGCGCACCGAAGCAACGTGGCGTGACGGTCGGCGGTATTGCATTGACGCATCCTGATCGTGAACTGTGGCCCGGAATTACCAAGCTGCAGCTGGCGGAATACTGGCAGGCGATCGCCGACCATGCACTGCCGGGATTGGCACATCGGCCCCTCGCGATCGTGCGCTGTCCGGAGGGCATCGGCGGAGAGCACTTCTTTCAGAAGCACGGCCACGGCACATTGCCTGCGGGAATTCGCCACGGTGAGGCTTCGGGTTCGCCTTATCTGGCGATCGACGATGTCAAAGGCTTGATTTCAATGGCGCAGATCTCCGCGATCGAGCTGCATGCTTGGGGTGCGACCGAGGCCGATCCATTGCATCCCGATCAGATGGTTTTCGACCTCGATCCGGGGGATGGCGTGGCATTTTCCGACGTTGTGAGCGCCGCTACCGAGGTCCGCGATCAATTGCGTCGTCTGGGCCTCGAGTCGTTCTGCCGCACTACCGGCGGCAAGGGATTGCACGTGGTTGTGCCATTGCAGCCGTCGGCACATTGGGACGAAGTGAAGCCGTTCTGCCGCGCGTTCGCCGAGACCATGAGCCAGGAAAAACCGGATCGCTACCTGCCGACACTGAAGAAGGTGGATCGGCGCGGCAAGATACTGATCGATTGGTTGCGAAACGGCATGGGTGCCACGGCTGTCGCATCGTTCTGTCCGCGTGCGCGGCCGGGTGCGACCGTGGCCACACCACTGGCGTGGGACGAAGTGAATCGCAAGCTGGACCCGGCAAATTTCACGATGCTGAACATTCCTGATCGCCTGGCGCGGCTGCAAATCGATCCATGGGATGGCTTCGCTTCGATGCGCCAGCGGCTGCCTGATCTGGGATCCGGTTCCGAGATCCCAAAGAGTGGCACCGTGCGGTCCGGCAAGACCGTGATCGTTAGCGCAGCCAAGCCGAGGCGGAGGGCATGAGGGTTCGTGAACAATGGTGGATCGGCCGCGCGTAAGTGTGAAGTTGACATGACTGGGTCAGCACCAATGTCTAGCACGCGGCAGATGGCCTCTGGTCATCTCGCTGCGTGACGTTTCCCCCCCAAACTTGGCGGCGCCCCTCGGGGCGCCGCCATTTTTGTGTCGGTTTGCGCCTGGGCTGGCTCCGGCGACATCTCCGCCATAGCATCCCGGCAATTCCCGTGGGGAGCCAGCCGATGGTTGCAGCACTGCCGATTCCGACGCTCGATCACGTCGTGGTCAACGTCCGCGACCGATTAGATGCGGCGCTGGACAGATATCGTCGTCTTGGCTTCACAATGACGCCACGTGGTTTTCACACGTTAGGGTCCATGAACAATCTCGCGATTCTTGGGACGGAATATCTGGAATTGATCGCCGCAGCTCCCGGCGATGCACGTCGGACCGAGATTCTTACGGCACCCCTTGGACTGAACGGTCTGGTGTTCGGCACGGAGGATTCTGCCGCGGTCTACGCTGCCTTGAATGCTGCCGGCGTACCGGTGGAACCGCCGCTGGAATTTTCGCGTCCCGTGGAACTGCCGGATGGGTCGCGGAATGCGACATTCCGCACCGTGCGTCTTCTGCCGGGAACTGTGCCGGCGGGGCGCATCTACTTCTGTCACCACTTCACACGCGATCTGGTGTGGCGTGATGAATGGCGACATCACGCGAACGGCGCCGTCGGCGTCGCACGAGCCGTGATCGCGGCGCGCGATCCCGATGTACTTGGTGGGTTGTTTGCACGCATGTTCGGTGATGACGCGGTGCGGCGCACGCCGGCCGGGTGCGCTCTGATCACCGGCCTGTCGCAATTCGATGTGATATCGCTTGATCAACTGGTGCGTGAATACGGTGATGCCGCGCCGGTTGCCGATGGACGCGACGAGTTCATGGCCGCTTTGACCATACGGACGCGGTCCTTGAAGCTTGCTGCCGCGGCGTTTGCGTCAGGGGCGATTACCGGGGTCAGACATGAATCCCAGCGGATATTGGTGCCGGCGACTGAGACATTCGGCGTGACGCTGGAATTCCGGGTGTGATGCGATGGCGGTGACGAATCTTGGCAGCGCTGTCAGTGGCTCGGTTGATCCATCGACTGTTGCGGTGATCGACCTTGGTGGCGCGGTGCCCCGCTTATTCAGCTATGGCGACGTCCAGCGGTTCAGCGACGCATTCGCACGTGGCCTGTTGCGACGCGGTCTGCGGCGTGGCGATCGCGTCGCGATTTTGGCAGCGAACCGCGCCGAGTATCTGGTGGCATTTCTGGGGACCATGCGCGCGGGACTGGTTTCGGTGCCGGTAAATCACCGGTTGCCCACAGCCACGGTGAACTTCATCATCGAAGATGCGGACGCGCAATTGGTGCTGTGCGATGCCGCTCGGCGTGGATTGCTGCGTGCCAAGGTGCCCCGGATCGTCATCGAGGAGAATTACGCGGGCCTGCTGGACAAAGGCAATTTCGTTCCGACGGATGCGGCGGACGGCGAGCCGGCAATGTTTCTCTATACGTCGGGTTCGACCGGGCGTCCAAAGGGGGTGGTACTATCGCACCAGAGCCACCTCTGGGTGCTGGCGATGCGCGCTAACCCCGCTCCACCGCCTGCCCAGCGCGTGTTGGTTGCCGCACCGCTGTATCACATGAACGCATTGTCGACATGCCAGGTGACGCTGAACAATGGTGGCACGATCGTGTTGTTGCCAGGCTTCACGGCGCCCGCCTATATCGAAGCCGCGTCGCGCTTTCGGGTGCATGCGTTGACCGCGGTGCCGACGATGATCGCCATGATGCTGCGTGAGCATGCGCTGATGGCGGCGGCGGATCTTTCGTCTGTGGAGAGTCTGCGTGTTGGGTCGGCGCCGCTTTCCGAACAACTGATCCAGCAGATGAACCGGGCATTTCCGCACGCGCGCATTCTGCATGGTTACGGCACGACGGAGGCGGGACCGATCGTGTTCGGTCCGCACCCGGATGGTTCGGAACGGACGCCGCTGTCGGTTGGCGTGGCGCATGCCGCGGTTGCTCTGCGTCTGATGCGCGCTGGCGTCGAGGTGATGGATGAAGGCGTGCTGGAAATACGCTGTCCGGCCGTGATGAACGGCTATCACAATTTACCGGAGGTGACACGCAAGGCAATGACGGTGGATGGCTATTACATCACCGGCGACGTGTTCCGGCGCGACGCTGACGGCTTCTATTACTTCGTCGGCCGAGCCGATGACATGTTCGTCTGCGGTGGTGAGAATATCTATCCGGGCGAAGTAGAGCAGATGCTGGAGCGGCATCCCGCCGTGCATCAGGCGTGCGTGGTGCCGGTGCCTGATGAACTGAAGGCGCACAAGCCGGTTGCGTTCGTGGTGCCTCGCGCCGGTGCGACTGTGAGCGAGGATGAGCTGAAGCGATTTGCCCTGACCAACGCGCCCGCCTATCAGCATCCGCGACGCGTCTGGTTCGTGGATGAACTGCCGCTTGCCAGTACCAACAAGATTGATCGCAAGCGCCTGGCCGAGCAGGCTACGGCGCAAACATGACGGAGGCTGGATGAGAGCGATGGTCGTCCGCCAACATGGCGGACCCGAGGTAATGGAACTGGCTTGCGACTTTCCCGATCCGACGATCGGTGAAGGGGACGTGCTGGTTCGTGTGCGCGCGGCGTCGTTGAACTACCACGACGTGTTCACGCGCCGCGGCATGCCGGGCATCAGGATTCAGATGCCGCTGATCATGGGCCTGGACATTGCTGGCGAGATTGCCGCGGTTGGCCCGGGAAGCGAGGGCTGGTCTGTCGGTGAACGTGTACTTGTCGATCCGATCAACCGCGTGGAAGGCGGCCTGATGGGCGAGACTATGCATGGCGGACTTGCCGAATTGTGTCGCGTACGGGCGCATCAACTTGTACGGATTCCCGACGACGTCAGTTTCGTCGATGCCGCGGCCTTGCCGGTCGCGTATGGCACGGCGCATCGCATGCTGGTGTCCAAGGGGAACGTGCGGGCAGGCGATACGGTGATGGTATTAGGTGCCAGTGGCGGCGTTGGTGTGTGCTGCGTGCAACTGGCGAAGCAGGCCGGTGCGGACGTGGTGGCGTGCGCCAGCACCGTGGCTAAGTTGCAGCGCCTGCATGCATTGGGAGCTGATCACCTTATCAACTACACAGAGCACGACTTCGTGCAGGAGATTTATAGGCTGTATGGCAAGCCTTCGCGCCGCGGCGCGAATATCGGCAATGGACTTGACGTGGTAGTGAATTTTACCGGCGGCGATACGTGGGTGAAGTCGATGCGCTGCCTGAAGGTGGGCGGCCGGTTGCTGACCTGTGGGGCAACCGCCGGCTACGATCCGAAGGAGGACATTCGCTTCATTTGGACATTCGAACTGGAGATACGCGGATCCAATGGTTGGCAGCGCAGCGATATCGAAGCACTGCTACAGATGGTGAGGCAAGGTCGATTGAAGACACTGGTAGAGCGGACGTACGAACTGTCTGAAGCAGCCGAGGCGCTGAGAGTGATTGAAGATCGCGAAGTGTTCGGCAAGATTGTGGTGATACCATGAACGAGCCACTGACGGCTGCGCAACTACAGGAAAAGCTTACCGCCTCGCCATTCATCCGCTTCTTGGGGCTTACGGTTATCGAAGCCGATCCGGTCCGTCAGGTTGTGACGATGACCCTGCCGATGCGCGCGGAGTTCGAGCGCATCGCGGGCAGCGGTCAGTGGCACGGTGGTCCGCTTGCCGCCGTGATCGATACGGTGGGCGATTATGCACTGGTGATGAGCGTTGGGCGCCCGTTGCCAACAATCAATTTCCGGGTCGACTATTTGCGTCCCGCGATGAACACGGCGCTGACCGCGACCGCGCGGGTGCGTCGTGCCGGGCGTAGTGTTGGCGTCGTGGATGTCGACGTGACCGATTCTGCTGGCAACCTGGTCGCAATTGGTCGCGCCAGTTATTCGACGCAGAGCGGCTAGACCCGCCGTATCAACTCCGCCCAACGGTCGAGTATCGGTAGGACCTCGTCCGCCTTGGCTGAAGGTAGTGTGATTACCACCCGCGCGATGCCGATGTCGCGGTAATGGCGCAGGCGATCCAGTTCTTCCACGACGCGGAACATGGTGACCGGCAGCGACGCGGGATCGCGCCCGGCTTCCATTGCCATCTGACGAAATTGCGGCAGGAAGTCGCTGACGTCGCCGTACTCGGGGCGAGAAGCGTGCGGCACCCAGCCGTCGCCGTAGCGGATTGCGCGTCGCGCACCATAAGGGAATGCGCCACCGACAATGACCGGCGGGTGTGGCTTCTGCACCGGTTTGGGCCAGGTCATCATCGGATCGAAATTAACGAATTCACCGTGATACTCTGGCTTGTTCTGTGTCCATATCAGCTTCATCGCCTCGATGCGTTCACGGGCCACTTTATGGCGTGTCTTGAAGGTGGTGCCGTGGTCGGCCATTTCCTCCGCATTCCAGCCGGAGCCGACGCCGAACAAGAACCGTCCGGCCGAAACCTGATCGATGGATGCTACGAGTTTCGCTGTTTGGATCGGGTCGCGCTGCTGCACCAGGCAGACGCCGGTGCCGATTCTCAGCGTCTTCGTGGCCGCCGCGGCTGCGGTCAGAGTGACGAACGGATCCATCACATCGTAGTACTGCTTCGGCAGATCGCCACCATTCGGAAAAGGTGAAGCTCGTGACACCGGAATATGCGAATGTTCCGGAGCCCAGAGCGATTCGTAATTGCGCTCTTCCAAGGCACGTCCCAGCGCGCCTGGCGCCATCGAGTAGTCGGTGAAGAACATCGCGGCGCCGAATTCCATGAGCGTAACTCCATCGTAGCGCACATTGCCGATGATGCGGCGGACGGGTACACGTAGGTTAGGCAATGCGCAGGCGCGTTCCGCCTCAGTGAGCGGCGGCGGAACGCGCTACGCCTTTACGCTTTTACGCCTTACGCCGTCACGCCGCTCGTTGTGCTTGCCATTGGCCTCTGCCGAACTGGCTGAGGTTGACTGGCCCGCGGTGATTGTCGGTAGCACTGCCGAGGACCACTTCTCCTGCCATGCGGTCGGCGTCTGCCTTGCCTTCGAAGCGGTACGCGATCGCGCTGCCCTCGTGCCGCACTTCAAACTCGAGACGGACGGTCTGCGCTGTCAGTATGCCGACGACGTCGCCAACGAACTGCTCCGATTCCTGGCGGCCGGCGAGATGATTGCCCTGCTGTTGGAGGTGCAGCTTGTGCAGCCGTTCGCCATGCAGGAACTGCACGCGCACGGACCATTCGCCTGATAGGTCGATCACCGGCGCGGGGTTCGCTGCTGGCGTCAGCGAGCGCGCCGCAGTCAGCGTGGCGGCGATCGCCTTGCCGACTTCCGCTGCTTCTCCGGGCTGGAACTGGAACGGATCTATGGTCACCGAATTCGCGGTTGCCGCCGTGTCGTCGATCATGATGCGTGGCGTACCGTCGAGCAGGCGCAGGCGCAAACCCATGCCGTCCAATGCGATGCCGTCCCAGCGCACGCGCAGCACCGGAACACGCACCACACCGGTTGGCTGGACCACTTCGCTGGAGACGCCGTGCACTTGCGCGACGTGGCGGGAGATCTGCTGAAGATCGTCGTGCCAGTGCTGTAACTCGGCAACTCCGTCGCGCTCCTGCAACCAGTATTCGACAGCAGTCAGGACGCCGATCACATCTTCCTTCGACACCTTCATCGGCCGTCCGAACGCCTGATGGGGCGATGCGTTGCGCCATGCCGCCTGTACCAGGTTCTTCTTGCCGAGCAGAAGCCCGCTGGTCTGTGGCCCACGCAGGAATTTGCCGCCGCTGTAGATCACCATGTCCGCGCCGCGCGTGAGCCACGGGCTGGCTCGCTGCAGATGCTCGGAAGCCGCGTCTACCAGGATCGGAATGCCGAGAGGTTTCACTCGTGCGACAATTTCTTCCAGACGCACACGCGACTTTTCCTCATTGGTGCCGAGAATGGCCACCATTGCGACTGGTTCCTTCAGCGCAGCTTCGAGATCGGCGGTCGAATCGATCTCGACGATATGCGCACCCACCATGCGGATTGCCTGATCATACGCGAAGCGCTGGTTGCGTGGCAGGATGACACGGTTCACCCAGCCATCGGTGAACGGCAGTCGCAACATTCGCACCGGATCGTTGCCGGCGATGCACGCTGCGGATGCCAAAGCCACCGCGGCCGCGCTGCCGCAGGTCACGATGCCCCATTCAGCGCCGGTGAGTTCGGCCAACCGCTGCCCTGCCGCTTCCATCAGTTCATCCAGGTTGACGAACTGACGCGACGCCTGGTCCATCGCGGCGCGGACCTGTGGCAGCATCAGGCTGCCACCATGCATGGTGCGTACGCTGCAGCAGTTGATGAACGGGCGCACGCCCAGCGCCAGATACGGATTGGCATTGCTTACGGTGCGCTCAACCATGGGGGCTATACTCCATTGCAGTGTGGTAGACGGCAGTTTCGAAATCGTCCAACAGTTGCAGCACGGTTGGATCGGCAAATGGCAGAACCTGCGTCAGCAGTAAGCCAGTTACCTGTTGCTTGGGATCGAGCCAGTAGTAGGTATTGAACAGGCCGCCCCAGGCAAGGCTGCCGGCGCTGCGCCGACCAGGCACGTCCTGGGTATTGATCAGCCATGTCAGTCCCCATTTCTTTGCCATGCCCGGCAGGAACTCGGCGTTGTTCGAGACAGCCGGGTTTGCTGATATCATCGGTTGCACGTTCAGATCGCCGATGTGGTTCTGCGCCATAAGAGCGATCGTCTCTGGCTTCAGGATGCGTGCGCCGTCAAGGGTTCCTCCGCTGAGCAGCATCCGCAGGAATGCCAGATAGTCCGGCCCGGTAGAAAATAGCGCGCTTCCACCGGCAAAGAACTCGCGTTTGGTAGGCGTCATGGCAGCTATCGGCTCCAGCGATCCATCCGACTTGCGACTGTGGGTCTGCGCGGTGCGAGCAATCTGTTCTGCACTTGGCATGAAACCGGTATCGCACATGCCGAGCGGTGCGAAAATGTGCTCGCGCATATAGTCGTCGAGATTCTGGCCACTCACCGCCTCGACCATGCGGCCGACCCAGTCGATGTTGATGCCATACTCCCAGCGTTCGCCGGGTTCGAAGGCAAGCGGTGCATTGAGCGCGGCCAGCGTGCCCGATCGCGCCAGCGGCAGGCCGGTCGTTTGGGCATACCGATTCAGGTTTGCGTTCCAAATATCGTAGACGAGGCCAGCGGTGTGGGTCAGCAGCATACGCAGGGTGATGTTGCGCCGAGCGGGTCGCAGGCGAGGCTTGCCATCGGCGTCGAAGCCCTCGAGCACAAGTGGTTCGGCGAGCTCTGGCATGATCTCGCCCGCCGGCTGATCGAGTGCCAGCTTGCCATGCTCTACGCACTGCATGACGGCCACGCCGGTAACCGCCTTGGTCATCGAGGCAATCCAGAACACCGTGTCCAGGGTCATAGGCGTGGCTGCGGCCACGCTGCCGCTGCCGAATGCGCCCTGGTAGAAGATGCCATTACCCCCGGCGGCGAGCGCAACGACACCGGGCACGCGCCCCGATTGGGCCGCCGCGCTCAGCAGTGCGTCGATATCGTCCGTTGCCATCCGCAGTCCTCCGATCCGGGAAGCGAAGTATGCCGTAGTGTTGCGCCCGCTGACCAGCGGGGAGACAATGGCCGCTAGCGCCAACCCGTGGCAAGGGAGACATCGGAATGATTGAGAGCGAAATCATCATCACGACCAAGCATGGCAGAATGCCAACCTTCATGGCCGCTCCGGACGGAACGGATCTGCATCCCGGCATCATTTTCTACATGGACGCACCCGGCACTCGCGAAGAACTGCGAAACATGGCGCGGCGTATCGCGAAGCACGGATATGTTTGCTTGTTGCCCGACATGTATTACCGCCTGGGCACCGTGCGCTTCGACATTCCGCGCCGCGACGACGGGATGTCGGGTGTGATTCGTGCATCGATGAACAGCCTGACCATCCCGTTCATCAATGACGACACCGCGGCGATGCTGGCATGGTTTGACGCAAATGATCGCGTGACGCCGGGACCGGTGGGATGCGTTGGCCACTGCATGAGCGGTCGCTATATAACATCGGTGGCAGCAGCATTTCCACATCGGATGGCGGCGGCGGCATCGCTTTATGGCGTGGGGATAGTCACCGACAAGGAAGACTCGCCGCACCTGTCGCTGAACAAGATCAAGGGTGAATTGTACTACGCATTCGCGGAACACGATCAGTCCGTGCCGGCGAATGTGATTCCCGACCTGAAGACGGCGCTCAACAAGACGGATGTGAAGGCGGTGGTAGAAGTGTTTCCCGGCACCCATCACGGTTTCTGTTTCCCGGAGCGTGCGGTGTATGACACGCTTGCATCCGAGACGACATGGACGAAGATTTTTGCGCTGTGGGATCGCCACTTGAAATAATGCAGCGTCGGCATGGACGAAGTGATTGCCGGAACGCCAGTGCTCCTGCATCGCACCTTCCCCCAGGCAGCGTCAGGTTGTTGGTCTGACGCCGTGTCGCCAAATGCAGGCAACGCCAATGCGGCTGTCTCCGCACACCGCAAGGTTGGGTAGGCGTCCAGCGGACATCTGTAGCGCCGTACGTTGGCCATTTGTGGAACCAGGCAGATGTTCGCCAGGCCCAGCGTTGCGCCGAAGCAGAATGCGCCAGACCCGGCGTCCTGCAGCAATGCTTCCAGCGCGGTCAGGTCCTCGGCGATCCCGTGATGATACCAATCGTTGCATTGCTCCCCGCTTTGGCCCATTGCATGCTCCAGGTGTTGCAGTACACGCAGGTTGTTCAGCAGGTGGGGGTCATAGGTTATCGCCGGCGCGAAGGCTCGAACCTTGGCCCGCGCGATAGGGTCAACGGGTCGATGAGGGCGAGCGATTGGGTCAGCAGTGTGCCATCATCGAGCGCGAGCATCGGAAACACGCCCATCGGGTTCTTGCGCCGAAATGTCACAGTCTTCTACTGGCCGCGATTCTTCAGCAGGTGGACGAATTCCGGTGTGGCTGAAACGCCTTTCAGCGCAAGGGCAACGCGGACACGCCACGCGCCGCGGGGCCGCATCGCTGCCTCCCTGTCTGTCACGAGCCTGGCGCGCGCCTGCCGGGCACATCAGCGGCGCAGCCCCAGCCCCAGTTTCCAGCGAGCGCTATCCACGATATACCAGTGGCGGCTGGACTGGGAGGAAAGTTCCAAATGAAATCAAAAACGGGAACGCGCACGCAAATGCCGAAGCTTAACGGCGAAGCCTTCAGGCTGGAGGACTTCCTGCCGTACCGGCTGTCGGTTGCCGCAAATCGGGTGTCACGTCTGTTCGCTCGACGCTATTCCGACGCCTATGGGCTGAGCATTCCCGAATGGCGCGTGCTGGCGATGGTAGGACGGTTCGGCACCCTATCGCCTAGCGCGGTTGGCGAGTGGACGGCGATGGACAAGGTGAAGGTGAGCCGTGCTGCTGCGAATCTTGTGGCGCGTGGCATGCTGCGGCAGACGCAGGATCCGGAGGACGGTCGGGGACGGCTGCTGCGTCTTACGCGCAAGGGTTCTGCGGTGCACGACGGGATGGTGCCGCTCGCCTGCGAACTGGAAGGACAGCTTGCTGATGGGATGAGCCGGACGGAGTGGAGTTCCCTGCTGAAGGCGCTCGACAAGCTCAACACGCATCTTCAGGAGTTCGATGGCGCGAATGACGGGGCGACGGTCGTTTGACCGTGGCTTGGCCGGACTCGCCTGTCACAAAAACTTCGCTAGGATCGGTGTAGCAAGCGCGCCCTGGGCACCGCCCGGCAGGCGCCGTGACGCAGCATAGGGAGGCGCCCGCATGTCAGGATCGCAAAACGGCAGAAGTCCCCGCTCGGTGGCTCTGGTCGGGCCGTACAGCAGCGGCAAGTCGACGCTGTTCGAGGCGCTGATGGAGGCGGCTGGCGCGTCGGTCAAGCGGCCGGCGGACCCCCGCAACCGACCGGCGACCACCGAGGTACGGCTGGGGCATTGCAATTATCTTGGCGATGCGTGGTCGGTGCTGGATTGCCCTGGGTCGATCGAATTCGCCTATGAAACCTGTTGCGCACTCGCCATGGTCGATCTTGCCGTGGTGGTTTGCGAACCGGCGCCGGCGCGGGCGCTGACGGTGGCGCCACTGCTCAAGATTCTGGCCGACCAGGGCGTTCCGCACATGCTGTTCGTCAACAAGATCGACACGTTGGAAGGCAGTGTGCGCGATACGCTTGCCGCGCTTCAGGGGTTCGCGCGATCGCCGCTGGTGCTGCGCCAGGTACCGATCATTGATGGGGAGACGGTCAGCGGCTACGTCGATGTGGTGAGCGAACGCGCGTATCGCTATCGCAAGGGCCAGGCGTCGGAGCTGATGCAGGTTCCGTCCGAAGTGCAGGATGATGAGGTGGATGCGCTGAACAAGCTGGTGGAGGTACTGGCTGACCGGGATGATGTGCTGCTGGAGAAGGTACTGGAGGATGTGAAGCCCACGACTGCGGAAATCTACAATGATCTGCGCAAGGATCTTACCTCGGGCGCGGTCATCGAGGTGTTGCTCGGTTCGGCGGAGAATGCCGGTGGTGTGCGTCGGTTGTGGAAGGCATTGCGTCACGATACGCCGATGTCGCCGGAGACTCTGGCGCGCAAGGCCATCGCGGCAGACGGTCCGCCCTTGGCGCAGGTCTTCAAGACCGTGCATGCCGGACACACGGGCAAGCTGTCCTATGCGCGCATTTGGCGGGGTGCCATCAAGGACGGTGCCACGCTTGGCGGTACGCGGCTTGGCGGTATCTATCGCATGCCAGGCGGCGAACTTTCCAAGGTCGGCGAAGCGGTGGAGGGCGACGTTGTTGCGTTGGGACGGTTGGATGGCGTGCCGACGGGCGCCACGGTCTCGCCTGGTTCGACGCCGGAGCAGTTGCCGTTCCCCGAGCCTCCCGCGGCGGTCTATTCGCTGGCAATCGCGACATCGGATCACAAGGACGATGTGAAGTTGAACGGTGCGTTGCAGAAGCAGCGGGAAGAGGATCCGACACTGTCTGTGCAGCAAGGACAGGACACCGGCGAAACGGTGCTGCACGGCCAGGGCGAGATGCATCTGATCGCCACGGTCGATCGGCTGGCGAAGAACTACGCCTTGAAGGTGACGACGCACAAGCCGCAGGTGGCGTTCAAGGAGACAATACGCCGGGCGGTGCACGAACATGGCCGCCTGAAGAAGCAGAGTGGCGGGCATGGCCAGTTTGCCGACGTGAAGATCGACATCGCGCCACGCGAACGGGGGGAAGGGTTCCAATTCATCGACAAGATCGTCGGTGGTGCGGTGCCGCGCAACTTCATCCCCGCTGTGGGTGAGGCGGCGGAGGAGGCTGCCAGGAAGGGGCCGTTTGGTTTCCCGGTGGTGGACATTTCGGTGACGCTGGTGGATGGCGGGTTCCATGCTGTTGACAGCTCCGACATGGCGTTCAAGACCGCGACGAGTCTGGCGATGAAGGAAGGGATGGCAAAGGCGGATCCCGTGCTGCTGGAGCCTGTAGATCACGTAACGATCAGTGTGCCGAGTGAGTTCACGCCGCGCGCGCAGCGGTTGCTGACCGGACGGCGCGGGCAGATCCTTGGGTTCTCCGAAAAGGAGGGCTGGTCAGGCTGGGATGACGTGGTGGCGCTGGTGCCGGAGGCGGAGTTGCATGATCTGATCATCGAACTTCGCTCGCAGACCTTGGGTCTGGGTACGTATCGTCGGAAGTTCGACCATCTGGCGGAGACACGTGCCGACATGAAGCGTGGGGCAGCCTAGCGATGAAACTTTTCGATCTCACCGGCAAGGTGGCGATTGTCACCGGCGGCAATGGCGGCATCGGGCTCGGCATGGCGCAGGGCATGGCGTCGTGCGGCGCGACGATCGTGATTGCTGGACGCAATGCAGAGAAGGCGAAGTCGGCATTGGCGGAATTGCGGGACTACGGGGTGACGTCGGTGTTCCTGACAGCGGATGTCACGAAGAAGGCCGAGTGCGTCAAGCTGGTTGCCGATACCGTGGCGCAGTTCGGCCGGCTGGACATTCTGGTGAACAATGCCGGTACCGCGATCAGAAAGATGCCGCAGGATTACACCGAGGAAGAGTGGCATCACGTGCTGGATACCAACCTGACCAGTGCGTTTTTGTGTTCGCAAGCGGCGTACCAGTCGATGAAGGCGGCCGGCGGCGGGAAGATGATCAACATCGGGTCGATGATGTCGCTGTTCGGCGCGCCTTACGCCACGCCATACGCGTCGAGCAAGGGCGGCATCGTGCAGATGACGCGCGCGTTGGCGACCGCGTGGGCGAATGACAATATCCAGGTGAATGCTGTGCTGCCTGGCTGGATCGATACGGAGCTTACACGCACGGCGCGGCGGCAGGTGGCGGGTCTGCACGAGCGCGTGGAGAACCGCACGCCGGCTGGCCGGTGGGGCGCGCCACCCGACATGTCGGGTGTCGCGGCGTTTCTCGCCAGTCCGGCTTCGGATTTCGTTACTGGGACGGCGATCCCAGTGGATGGGGGATATTCGATCGGGATGTAATGGGCAGGTCACGCCCAGTCGAATGACCGCGTCACCGCCTTTCTCCAGGACGTTGTGAGCATCGCGCGGTGGTCCTGTGTCATTGCCGGCGTCCAGGTGTGGGTGACGCCCCAGTTGCGCATCAGATCATCGGTATCCTGCCAGTAGCCGACAGCGAGACCAGCGGCGTAGGCGGCGCCGAGAGCGGTGGTCTCGATCGTGCGTGGTCGCAGCACCGGGACATTCAGGATGTCGGCCTGGAATTGCATCAGCAGCGCATTGACCACCATGCCGCCATCGACACGCAGCGTGCTGATGGGAATGCCTGAATCACGCTGCATCGCGTCAATCACGTCGAGTGTCTGATAGGCGGTGGCTTCCAGGGCGGCGCGGGCGATGTGACCGGCGGTGGCGTAGCGCGTCAGGCCGGCGATCACGCCGCGTGCATCGGCGCGCCACCATGGCGCGTACAGGCCGGAAAACGCGGGCACAAAATACACATCGCCATTGTCGCTGACGGATGCGGCCAGCGTTTCCACCTCGGCGCTGGTCTTGATCAGGCCAAGGTTGTCGCGCAGCCACTGTACCGATGCGCCGGTAACTGCGATCGAACCTTCCAGTGCATAACAGGGTTTTTGCTGGCCGACTTGATAGGCAACGGTGGTAACAAGGCCGCTGGTCGAAGGGACTGGGGTTTCGCCGGTGTTCATCAGCAGGAAGCAGCCGGTGCCGTAGGTGTTCTTTGCCTCACCTGGCGCGAAGCAGGTTTGGCCCATCAAGGCCGCGTGCTGATCGCCGAGCATGCCGGCAATGGGCACACCATCGAGCGGGTCGCACGCCGTGCCATAAAGTGACGACGACGGCACGATGCGCGGCAGTACGGCGCGCGGAATACCGAACACCGTCAGCAGCGCATCGTCCCAGTTCAGCGTCGCCAGGTTCATCAGCTGCGTTCGGCTGGCATTGGTTACGTCCGTCAGATGCTGTCCGCAGAGTTGCCACAGCAGCCAGGTGTCGATCGTGCCGAACGCCAGATCGCCGGCTTCGGCGCGTCGGCGTGCGCCGGGCACATTGTCCAGAAGCCAGCGCAGTTTCAGTGCGCTGAAGTAGCTGGCTAGCGGCAGGCCGGTCTGCGCGCGGAAGCGGTCCTGGCCGCCATCGCGCGCGTAGTCGGCCACCAGCGGATCGACGCGCGTGTCTTGCCAGACCAGGGCATTGTGCACCGGCTTGCCGGTGATGCGATCCCACAGCAACGTGGTCTCGCGTTGGTTGGTGATGCCGACGGCGGCGATGTCGCGTGGCGTGAGGTGGGCGCTGCCCAGTGCCCGGGCGATCACCGTCCGCGTGTTGCGCCAAATTTCCAGGGGATCGTGTTCGACCCAGCCAGGCTGTGGGTAAATCTGCTGATGCTCCATCTGCGCGGTGGCGATCGTTTCGCCCGCGTGGTCGAACACGATGAAGCGGCTGCTGGTGGTGCCCTGGTCGATGGCGCCGATGTATCTGGTCATACTGCCTCCCCTTCATGCGCAGAGTAGACCTGGCTTGTGGTGTCGTCCCACTGCGGCCATTGATAGCCACTTCAGGGAGAGGGGGGCCGCATGGCGGATCGATTTGCCGGGCGCATCGCGATCGTAACGGGTGGCGTGTCGGGTATTGGCGCTGGCATTGCCGGCCGATTGGCGGCGGAAGGTGCACGTGTCAGCCTGTGGGATAACGATGCAACTGCGCTTGCGAAGGTGGACGCGCCTCACAAGGCCACTGTGGACGTTACCGACGCCACCGCCGTGCGGCGTGCCGCGGAGGAAACATGCCGAGTACTGGGCAAGATCGATATCCTGATCGCGTGCGCCGGCATCACTGGACCCAACGCCACGGTGTGGGACTATCCGGTCAGCGAATGGGATCGGGTGATCGACGTCAATCTGAACGGCGTGTTCTACTGCAATCGTGCCGTCGTGCCGTACATGATGCGCAATGGCTACGGCCGTATCGTGAACATCGCCTCGATCGCCGGCAAGGAAGGCAATCCCAATGCCGCGGCTTATTCGGCGTCGAAGGCCGGCGTGATCGGGCTGACGAAATCACTCGGCAAGGAGCTGGCCACATCGGAAATCAGGGTGAATTGCGTCACGCCGGCCGCAGTGCGCACGCCGATCTTCGACCAGATGACACAGCAACAGATCGACTGGATGCTGTCGAAGATTCCGATCGGGCGGTTCGGCGGCATCGATGAAGTTTCGTCGCTGGTCTGCTGGCTGGCGAGCGAGGAATGCAGCTTTTCCACCGGGGCGGTGTTCGACGTCTCCGGCGGCCGCGCGACATACTGAGGGAAACCGTCATGGACAGCGAAACGCTTGCCTTCACGCCAGCCGTCGAACTTGCCGGTCTGATCCGGCAGAAGAAGCTATCACCCGTCGAACTCATGAGTGCGCTGCTGCAACGGATCGAGGCGCTCGATCCGCGGGTCAATGCGTTCGCCTATCTCGCCGCGGATGCCGCGATGGAAGCGGCGAAGCGTGCGGAAACCGCACTGATGCGCGATGAGCGGATCGGTCGGCTGCATGGCATTCCGGCGACGATCAAGGATCTGGCGATTACCAAGGATATGCCGACGCAGATGGGCAGCAACATCTTCGCCGGCAATCAGCCATCCGAGGATACGCCGGTGGTGCCGCGGTTGCAGGCGGAAGGTGCGATCATCCTGGGCAAGACCACAACGTCCGAATTTGGCTGGACCGGTGTCAGCCACAGTCCGCTGACCGGCATCACGCACAATCCGTGGAAGCATGGCTACAATGCCGGCGCATCATCTGCTGGTGCCGGTGCGGCTGCGGCTGCCGGTTTCGGTCCGCTGCATCAGGGCAGCGATGGTGCCGGATCGATCCGCATGCCGTCGCATTTCTGCGGCGTGTTCGGACTGAAGCCAACGTTTGGGCGCGTGCCGTATTATCCGGTGGGCAGCGGCGACTACACCTCGCACATGGGTCCGATGACGCGCACGGTAGCTGACAGCGCGCTGATGCTGCAGGTGATGGCGGGGGCGCATCCGTTGGACCACACATCATGCGAGGCGGGGCCAGCGGATTATCTCGGTCGGCTGCATGAGGGCATTCGCGGTAAACGCATCGCTTACAGTCCTGATCTGGGTGTTGCGCGTGTCGATCCGGATGTGGCCGCACTGGTGCAGGCGGCGGTGGCACGTTTCGGCGAACTTGGTGCGACAGTCGAGGAAATGAAGACGCCGTGGGCCGCGGAAGGTCCGGAGATGATCCGCTTCTTCTGGGCCGCGCACATGACTCGCCTTCAGCCGCATCTGGCAAAGTGGGAAGCCAGGATGGACCCCGGCCTGGTTGCCTGCATCAAGGCTGGGCGCGAGTACTCGGTTGCGGAATATCAGACGATGCGCGATCGCAAGATGGCGTATGTCGCGGCGATCCATCGATGGTTCGAGGATTGGGATTTCCTGCTGACACCGTCGGTATCGGTTGCCGCGTTTCCAGCAGAATTATTGATGCCACAGCATTGGCCGCAGCACGACTGGGATTGGCTGTCGTGGGCCGAATTTTCGTATCCGTTCAACATGTCCTGGAATCCCGCTGCCAGCGTGCCGTGCGGTTTCACCGGCGAAGGCCTGCCGGTCGGACTGCAGATTGTGGGACGGCGTTTCGACGACCTCGGCGTGCTTCAGGCGGCTGCGGCGTTCGAACAGATCGCACCCTGGGCGGACAAGCGACCGAACCTCCGCTGAGCCAGCATGCACGAAGCTATCCATGCGTTGCTGCTGGCTCTTCCGGCGCTGTTCTCCATCGTCAATCCGCTCAGCGGGGCATTCATATTTGCCGCGGTCACCGCGGATCGGCAGGCGAGCGAACGGGGTCGGCTGGCCCGTCAGGTGGCGACCTACTCGCTGCTGGTGATGATGGGGGCACTGTGGGCTGGATCGTTCGTGTTGGCGTTCTTTGGCGTAACCCTGGCAGCGCTGCGCGTTGCCGGTGGCGTGGTGGTCGCGCTGACCGCGTGGGGTCTGCTGAACCAGCCGGAACACCGCGAGCAGCGCAAGCAGGAGCAGGCGGCGCCGGCCGCGGAGGTCGAGGACATTGCGATGTTTCCACTGACGATTCCGATCACCACTGGTCCCGGCACGATCGCGGTTGCGGTGGCGCTGAGCGCCAGCCGTCCTCGGACGCTGGATGGATTTGCCGGTTTCTTCTTCGGCATGACGGCCGCGGCGGTCGCTCTGGCGCTGGTGATCTGGATCACCTATCGTTCCAGCGATCGCATCTCACGGCTGATGGGGCCGACGGGCAGCCGCACCGTCACCCGGCTGTCTGCGTTCCTATTGCTTTGCATCGGCGTTCAGATACTGATCACCGGCGTAGAGGATGTGCTGGGACCGCTGCTGGCCCGACACTGACGTTGCAACCGATAAGGAGGATCGCATTATGGCGCTTTCAATGTTCCAGGCTTGCGTACCGGTTATCACCCAGTTGCTGAACGGCTTGTCGGGCGTGGTCGACAAGACCGCCGCGCATGTTGCGGAGAAGAAGTACGACGAAGCTGCCTTCCTGCAGTTGCGGTTGTTCCCGGATATGTTCCCGCTTGGCCGGCAGATTCGTCAGGCGACCGATTTCGGCCGCAATGCGCCCGGGCGTTTGGCGGGTGTGAACCTGCCGGCGTTTCCCGACGCCGATGCCTCGTTTGCCGAGGCGAAGGCGCGGATTGCGAAGTCGATCGATTTCGTCAAGGGATTCAGCCCGGCACAGATTGACGGAACGGAAGACAAGGACATCAGTTGGAAGGCCGGCGAGCGGACAATGTCGTTCAAGGGGCAGGCCTATCTGCTGCATTTCTGCCTGCCGCATTTCTTCTTCCACTGCGCCACCGCTTACAACATCGTACGGCATAACGGCGTAGAGGTTGGCAAGCGAGACTACATGGGTTCGCTGTAACGCAGCATGGCGTGGCGCATTCCGCCTGCAGGGTAGCTGGCGGAATGCGCTGACGCTTTTCGGGCCGGTAATCCACCATCGAATCCTGGTTACTTCTGTGGCCACTCCAGCAGGATAAGCCAGGTGCCGGCTGTATCCGGTCAGGCAATGGGGATGCGAACCTGCCCCGACAAGGCGGCGGGTGATCGGATGTCGGGGAAGGGCGGGGTCTGTTAGAGCGTTAGTGGCCTGACCCGAAGCGCGTCCGACTGTCGTTGCGAGCAGCGAAGCGACGCGACGGCGCAATCTGCAGACTGCCCAAGCTGGCTCGGACGGGCGCGAGATTGCCGCGTCGCCATGCTCCTCGCAACGAGAGATTCCTTAGTCAGCCTGACGATGCCCTGGTGGTCGGCGGCAGGTCCTGATGATCCTCGATGCGGCGGATGCGCCGCCCCTCAAGCTCGCTGATCAGGATGCGGTGACCGAGCGCCGAGACATGGTATTCGGTCATGCCGCGATATCCGCGCCGTTGCCCTCGCTTCACGGCACCCGATTGTCCACCAGTTCCGCTACCACAGCCGGATCTGCGAGGGTGGACGTGTCGCCCAGGCCGTCGGTTTCGTTGGCGGCGATCTTGCGCAGGATGCGGCGCATGATCTTGCCGCTGCGCGTCTTCGGCAGTGCCGGCGCCCATTGGATCGCATCGGGCGAGGCGATCGGCCCGATCTCCTTGCGCACCCAGGCAATCAGTTCCTTGCGCAGTGCGTCGGTGGGTTCCTCGCCGAGTTTCAGCGTGACGTAGGCGTATATGCCCTGGCCTTTCAGTTCGTGCGGGAAGCCCACCACCGCTGCTTCGGCGACTTTCGGATGCGCCACCAGCGCGCTTTCCACTTCGGCGGTGCCCATGCGATGGCCGGACACGTTGATCACGTCATCGACGCGGCCGGTGATCCAGTAGTAGCCATCGGCGTCGCGCCGTGCGCCGTCGCCGGTGAAGTACAATCCCTTGAACGTCGAGAAATAGGTCTGCACGAAACGTTCGTGGTCGCCGAACACGGTACGCATCTGGCCCGGCCAGGAATCCGCGAGACACAGATTGCCTTCGCACACACCGTGCAGTTCGTGCCCGTCGCCATCGACGATGACCGGCCTCACGCCGGGCAACGGCCGCGTCGCGGAGCCGGGCTTGGTGGGCGTCGCACCTGGCAGCGGGCTGATCAGGATGCCGCCGGTCTCGGTTTGCCACCAGGTATCGACGATCGGACAGCGGTGGTCGCCGACGACGCGGTCGTACCACAGCCAGGCTTCCGGATTGATCGGCTCGCCGACACTGCCGAGGATACGCAACGAGCGCCGCGAAGTTTTCTTCACCGGGCCTTCGCCATCGCGCATCAGCGCGCGGATCGCGGTGGGCGCGGTGTAGAAGATGTTGACCTTGTGCTTGTCCACGACCTGCCAGAAGCGCGAACTATCCGGGTAGTTCGGAATGCCCTCGAACATCACCGTGGTCGCGCCGTTCGCCAACGGGCCGTACACTATATAGGTGTGTCCGGTCACCCATCCGACATCCGCGGTGCACCAGTAGATTTCGCCTGGGTGATAATCGAACACGATTTCATGCGTGAAGCTGGCCCACACCATGTAGCCGCCGGTGGTATGCAGCACGCCCTTCGGCTTTCCCGTGCTGCCCGACGTATACAGAATGAACAGCGGATCCTCTGCGTTCATCTGCAGCGGCGGACAGTCGAGCGATGCCTTCGCGCACAGCGTCGCATAATCGTGATCGCGGCCTGGCTGCATGGTCACGTCGCCGCCGGTGACCTTCACCACGATGACATTCTTCACGCCCGGACACGACTTCATCGCCTCGTCCGCGTTCGCCTTCAGCGGCACCTTGCGCCCACCGCGGCGGCCTTCATCCGCGGTGATCAGCAGTTCCGACGAACAATCCTGAATGCGGTTCGCCAGGCTGTCCGGCGAGAAGCCACCGAACACCACGGAATGGATCGCACCGATGCGCGCGCAGGCCAGCATCGCGACCGCGGCTTCGGGTACCATCGGCATGTAGATCGTGACCCGATCGCCTTTGTTGGCACCCAGCTCCTTCATCGCGTTGGCCAGTCGGCACACCTGCTCGTGCAGTTCGCGATAGGTGACGTGCTTCGAAACCGCCGGGTCGTCGCTTTCCCAGATGATCGCGGTCTGCTCGCCGCGCGTCGCGAGGTGCCGGTCCAGGCAGGAAGCAGATGCGTTCAGCGTGCCGTCCTCGAACCACTTGATCGAGACGTCGCCGGAGAAGCTGGCGTGCTTGATCCTGCTCGGTGGCTGCATCCAGGCGATGCGACGGGACTGCTCGGCCCAGAAGCCGTTGGGGTCGCGCGCCGCGCGTTCGAACATGTCCTGGTAACGCGCCGCAGTGACATGCGCGTTCGCGGCGATTTCCGGGCGGACCGGAAAGACCTGACCGTCGGCGGGATGGGCGTCTGGCATGATCGTGTTTCCTCTGTTCTTCTCGCGCAGCGCTACAGGCCGGCATCCTCCGGCACAAATATGGTGCCGTCCTCGATCTGGATCGTGACGGGTTCCAGTCGCTGACCGAAGCACGGCCCCAGCACGCACTCCCCGTCGGCAATGCGGAATTCGGCACCATGGGTGGCGCAGACGATACGGCTGCCGTCGTGCGAGAGGAAGCGGTCCGGCAGCCAATCCAGCGGAGTGCCGATATGCGGGCAGGAATTCACGTAAACCAGGACCTGATCGCCCTGGCGGACGGCGAACAGTCCGGTGAAGCCGCCGGGCGCCGGGCCGAAGCCTTTGCAGCCGCCGTCGGGGAGTTCGTCCAGGCGGCAGAGTGCGCGCTGGCGCGGTGGTATCAGCGCTTCCATCCGCCCATCCTACAGATGCGGTTCCAATGCGGCTTGGACACTGGCACGACTGAAAGCCGCGAGAGGCGCACCAAGGCCAGATCGGCAAACTCGGGGTCCGCCTTGATTGCCGCCAGGGTGACCGGCTTCGGCATCGGCGCGACCGCCTTCATGTCAACCGACACCCAGTCGCCTTTCTCGGCTGTGGGGTCCGGATAGGCTTCGCGCACGACCTCCACCACGCCGACGATCTCCTTGCCCTCGTTGGAGTGGTAGAAGAATGCGAGGTCGCCCTGCTTCATGGCCTTCAGGTTGAGCTTGGCCGAGTGGTTGCGCACACCGGTCCAGGGCTCCACGCCGTTGGCGACCTGCTGGTCCCAGGAAAACGCGTCGGGTTCCGACTTTACCAGCCAATACTGCATTGCCGCCGATCCTCAGTGTGGCGCGATCGGGGTTGACCCACGTCAGCGCGCCATGGCCAATCCATACGGATCATGACGCGCAGCATGAATTTTCCTTCAGAAACATTCCAGACCGCGGTACGCGGCGAGAGAGTAAGCCAACGTCGTCCGCCTTCAAACGGCGGCCGGCATGGGATAGGCTGACTGCGTGGACGCGAGCTCCGTCGTTGCCCCGCCCCCGAGCGAGCGAAATCCGGGGCGTTCTCTGCATCGTTTCGCCAACCCGGGACGCTTTTTGCGCCTTTCCGGTGCTGCATTGCCATGGCTCGCGGCGGGCGGTGCGGCATTTCTCGCTGTCGGGCTGGTCTGGGGCCTGTTCTTCGCGCCCGCCGACTGGCAGCAGGGCGACGCGGTGCGGATCATGTACGTGCATGTTCCGGCGGCCTGGCTGGCATCGGCCGGCTATCTGGGGCTCGCCCTATGCTCCGCGCTGTCACTGGTTTGGCGCCATCCTCTGGCGGACCTGGCGGCGGTCGAGATCGGACCTGTCGGCGCCGGGTTCACCGCGCTCTGCCTGGCCACGGGAAGTATCTGGGGCAAGCCGATGTGGGGCGCGTGGTGGGTTTGGGACGCGCGGCTGACGTCCGTGCTCGTGCTGTTCTTTCTGTACCTCGGCCACATCGCGCTGGTGCGGGCGTTCGACGATCCGGTTCGCGGGCATCGGGCTGGCGCGATCCTGGCACTGATCGGCGTGGTCAATCTGCCGATCATCAAGTTCAGCGTGGACTGGTGGAACACGCTGCACCAGCCCGACACGATCAGCTTTACCGGCGCGCCGACCATGTACATCGGCATGCTGTGGCCGCTGCTGTTCACGGCGATCGGCTATGCGCTGGTGTTTGCCGCCATAGTTGTCGCGCGCACCCGCGCGGCGGTGATGGAGCGGCGCATCCGCGCGCTGCTGATGGCGCGGGCCGACGAGGCTCGGACGTGACGCACCTGCCATACATCGTGGCGGCGTATGCGCTGGGCGTGCTGGTTCCGGCGGCGTTCGCGTGGTCGGCTTTCGTGCGCATGCGTGGTGCGCGGCGGCGGCTGGCAGCGGTCGATACGCGGCGCCGTGCGGCGGTTGACCCGCGGCTGCGCGCGCGATGACCCGCAAGCGTCGGCGTCTGTGGATACTGCTGGCGTGCGGCCTCGGATTGGGGTCGGCAACGACGCTGGCGCTGTCGGCGTTCCGCGACAATCTGGTGTTCTTCCTGGCGCCATCGGATCTCGCGGCGAAGGCGCCGGCGCCGGGGCGGATTTTCCGATTGGGTGGGCTGGTCGAGCAAGGCAGCGTGCAGCGATCGACGGACGATGGACACCCCGCGGCTAAGTTCCGCGTCACGGATGGCGCGGCCAGTGTCGCGGTGACGTATGTCGGCATTCTGCCCGATCTGTTTCGCGAAGGGCAGGGCGTGGTGACGCTTGGCGCGATGCAGCCGGACGGTACGTTCCGCGCATCGGAGGTGCTGGCGAAACACGACGCCACCTACATGCCGAAGGACGTCGAAGATGCATTGAAGAAAAGCGGTCATTGGAATCCGTCTGCCGGTCCACCGCCGCCGGCTGCGACATGGAATACGATGCCGATCAGGAACGCGGGCGGGTGAATCGGTTCCGATGGCGGCGCGAGAATGCGGGGCAGCGCGCGCATGACGGTGAAGGAAAATCATGATCCCTGAACTGGGCCATTTCGCGCTCGCGCTTGCGGTCGTCATTGCCGGCGCGCAGGCGGTACTGCCTCTGCTGGGCGCTCACACTCGCGATTCTCGGCTGATGGCATCGGCGCCGGCGCTGGCAATTGGCCAACTCATTGCGCTGGTGAGTGCGTACGGCTGCCTGATCTGGAGTGCGGTGGTCGATGATTTCTCCGTGCTGAATATCGCGGAGAACTCCAACAGCATGAAGCCGCTGATCTACAAGATTACCGGCACCTGGGGAAACCACGAAGGTTCCATCCTGCTGTGGTGTCTGATCCTTGCGTTGTGCGGCGGTGCGGTCGCGATGTTTGGTCGGTCGTTGCCATCATCGCTGCGCGCACGGGTCATCGGCGTGCTGGGATTTACCTCCGCTGGCTTTCTGCTCTTCACGCTCACCACATCGAACCCGTTCGATCGGCTGTGGCCGCCGCCGGTCGACGGCAACGATATGAACCCGCTGTTGCAGGACCCTGGCCTCGCCGTGCATCCGCCGGTGCTGTATGCGGGCTATGTCGGTTTCGCCATTCCGTTTGCGTTCGCGATCGCCGCGCTGCTGGAAGGGCGCGTCGATGCCGCGTGGGGACGCTGGGTGCGGCCGTGGACGCTAGGCGCGTGGTGCCTGCTTACCGGCGGCATCGCGCTTGGGTCGTGGTGGGCGTACTACGAACTCGGCTGGGGCGGCTATTGGTTCTGGGATCCGGTGGAAAATGCCTCGCTGCTGCCTTGGCTGTCTGGGACCGCGCTGCTGCATTCCGCCATCGTCGTGGAGAAGCGCGAGGCGCTGAAGATCTGGACCATCCTGCTTGCCATCGGCACGTTTTCGCTGTCGCTGTGCGGCACGTTCATGGTGCGCTCCGGCATTCTCAATTCGGTGCACGCCTTCGCCAACGACCCGACGCGCGGCGTGTTCATCCTGGTGCTGCTGGCCGTGGTGATCGGCAGCTCGCTGTTGCTGTTCGCGTTGCGAGCGCCGGTGATGGCACCAACCGGCATCTTCGCACCGATCTCGCGTGAGGGCGCACTGGTACTGAACAACATCCTGCTGTGCTCGATCTGTGCCGTGGTGCTGACCGGCACGACCTATCCATTGTTTGCGGAACTGTTGTTCGGCGCGAAGCTGAGCGTTGGGCCACCGTATTTCCAGTCAACGGTGTTCCCACTTGCGGTGCCACTGTTTCTGGCCATGTCGATTGGCCCGGTGCTGCCGTGGAAGCGCGCGGAGCTCGGGCCGGCGTTGCTGAAACTGTGGTGGGCAGCGCTGATCGCGGCCATTGTCGGTACCGTCACGGCATTCGGGCTGCATG
>DATKFJ010000179.1:0-3319 GCA_035511435.1 Acetobacteraceae bacterium
AGGGCGGCCCCGTGAGGTCGCCGATCGCATATACGCCAGGCTCGCCGGTGCGGCAGTATTCGTCGATCGTCACGTGCGTGCGATCCACCTTCACAATGGTGCCTTCGAGGCCGATGTCTTCCACGTTGCCGACGATGCCGACGGCGGAGATCACCCGATCCACCGTGATGTCCTGGCTCTTGCCGCCGACCTCCACCGTGACGACAACGCTGTCGCGGCCCTTCTTGGCTCCCTTCACCGCGGCACCGACCAGTATCTTCATCCCTTGCTTCTCGAACGCCTTGTGTGCGAACGCTGAAATCTCTTCGTCCTCGACTGGAAGGATGCGGGGCAGCACTTCCACGACCGTGACTTCGGCGCCCATGTCGCGATAGAAACTGGCGAACTCGATGCCGATCGCGCCGGAACCGATGACCAGCAGCGACTTCGGCATCACCGGCGGGATCATCGCCTCCCTGTAGGTCCAGATCAGCTTGCCGTCCGCTTCGATCCCCGGCAGCTGCCGCGCGCGCGCGCCGGTCGCCAGCACGATGTGCGGCGACAACAGGGTGGCGACGGGTTTGCCGTCCTTCTCCACCGCCAGCGTTTGTTTGCCGGCGAGTTTTCCGGTGCCGTCGAACACGGTGACCTTGTTCTTGCGCATCAGGTGCGCGACGCCGGACGATAGCTGCTTCGCCACGGCACGCGATCGCTTCACGACCTTGTCGATCTCGAAACGCGATTCGACCGCGGCGAAACCGAAGTCGGGCAGGTGATGCAGCAGGTGGTTGATCTCGGAGGTGCGCAGCAGCGCCTTGGTCGGGATGCAGCCCCAGTTGAGGCAGATGCCGCCGAGCTGATCGCGCTCCACTATGGCGGTCTTCATGCCGAGTTGGGCGGCGCGGATTGCTGCGACATAGCCACCGGGGCCGCCGCCGAGAATGACGATGTCGAAATTCTGGTCAGCCATTCGCTGCTCCTGCGGCCAGCGCGGCCAATGCGTTGCCGCTGAGGTGTTGAGGTATCCAGCCCTGCACTGGCCTGGCGCCGATGCGACGGTAGAACTCGATCGCCGGTGCGTTCCAGTCCAGCACGTTCCAGGTCATGTCGATGCACTGGCGTTCCAGCGCGACGCGGGCCATGTGGCGAAACAGCGCGAGCCCGATGCCGCGGCCGCGGAACGGGCGTTCGACGAAGATGTCTTCGACGAACAGGCTGTAGCGGCCGGAGAACGTGCCGAAGGTGAGATACCACAAGGCGAAGCCGACCGGCGCACCGCTGGTTTCGGCCAGGATGGCTTCGAGTGGGGGCGTTGGGTCGAACAGTGCGGCGTGGAGCTCGGATTCGGTGATGTTGAAGCGGTGCTCCAGCTTTTCGTAAGTCGCGAAGTTGCGCATGAGGCGATGCAGTACGGGGATGTCGGTGCGGGTGGTGGGGCGGAGGATGAAGGTCATGTGGATGGAAAGCCCTGCCGCCAACCTTGGTCCGCGTCGCGGTCCAAGCCCAAAAGGGGAGGCGGCATAGTTTCCATCATGCTGCCAATACTCTCCCAGCCGCGGTGGGAGGATTTTGGGCGGAGGGGTTCGCGCATCACAGCAGCAGACTCAGCGGGTCCTCGACGATCCGCTTGAACTCGCGCAGCCAGGTCGCACCCAGCGCGCCGTCCACTACGCGGTGGTCCACACTCAGCGTGCAGGTCATCACCGTCGCTATCGCCAGTGAGTCGTGCTTTACCACTGGGCGCTTCTGCCCCGCGGCGACCGCGAGGATCGCGGCCTGCGGCGGATTGATGATCGCGGAGAATTCCGTCACGCCGAACATCCCCATGTTGGAGATCGAGAATCCGCCGCCCTGGAATTCCTCCGGCTTCAGCTTGCCGGTGCGTGCGCGGCCGGCCAGGTCCTTCATCTCGCGGCTGATCGTGGACAGACCCTTCTGGTCCGCGCGGCGCACGATCGGCGTGATCAGCCCGTCGGGTATGGCGACGGCCACGCTGATGTCGACGTCGTCGAACAGCACCATCGCATCGTCGGTCCACGCGGCGTTCACCGTCGGCACGCGACGCAGCGTCGCCGCGGACGCCTTGATGACCAGGTCGTTGATGGTGATCAGGTACGCGTTGTCGCCTTCCTTTGGCGACTTCGCATTCAGCTCGTTCAGCAGCTTGATCATCGCGTCGATTTCCACGTCCATCGAGACGTAGAAATGCGGGATGGTGGATTTCGCCTCGGTCAGCCGGCGCGCGATCACCTTCCGGATCGAACTGTGCGGCACCAGCTTGTGCGGCGCCGTGATGGCCGGTGTCGGCGCGCGCGCGGCGGTCGGCGCGGGTGTCGCGGTGGCAACAGGGGCGGCGGGGCCCTTTTGCAGCACTGACTCGATGTCGGCCTTGACGATACGGCCGTTCGGTCCGCTGCCCTTCAGCGTCGCCAGATCGACACCGGACTGCTTCGCCATGCGTCGCGCGAGCGGCGAGACAAAGATGCGGTCGTCGCCGGTGTCGTGGCCGTTGCCGGCTGGCGCGGTGGCTTGCGGTGTCGGTCTCGGCGCCTCCGGCTGCTTCGTTTCCTGCCTGGCGGGTTCGGCTTTCGCCGGCTCCGCCTTTGGCGCGGGAGCGGGCGCGGGTGCAGCGACGGGCTTCGCGGCCGGCGCAGCGGTCGGCACCGCCTCACCCTCATTCACCAGGATCGCGATCGGCTCGTTCACCTTGACGCCCTGCGTGCCGTCCGCGACCAGGATCTTGCCGAGTACGCCTTCGTCGACCGCCTCGACTTCCATCGTCGCCTTGTCGGTTTCGATCTCGGCGATCACGTCGCCGGCGCGCACCGCTTCGCCTTCCTTCTTGAGCCAGCGCGACAGCGTACCCTCGGTCATTGTGGGCGACAGCGCGGGCATCAGGATGTTGGTTGCCATGTGCCGTTCCCCTCAGACGATCTTCTTGACGGCATCGACCACCCAGTCCGGCTGCGGCAGCGCGAGCTTTTCCAGATTGGCAGCATAGGGCAGCGGCACATCCAGGCCGTGCACGCGCACCGGCGGTGCGTCCAGCCAGTCGAATGCGTGTTCGATCACCTGCATCGCGATCTCCGCGCCAATGCCGGCGAACGGCCAGCCTTCTTCCACCATGACGATGCGGTTGGTCTTCTTCACGCTGTCAATGACGGTCGCGGTATCGAACGGCCGCAGCGATCGCAGGTTGATCACCTCGGCTTCGATGCCCTGTTCCGCCAGCGTCTCGGCTGCCTTCAGCGCGACGCCGACCATGATCGAGAACGCGACGATGGTGACATGCCGGCCTACGCGTTCAATCTTTGCGCAGCCGAGTGGCAGGATGAAATCC
>DATKFJ010000180.1:0-2134 GCA_035511435.1 Acetobacteraceae bacterium
CTTCACCGCATGGCCGCCGCCCTTCACCAGGCGGCTGCTGAGATTGATCCCGGCGCCCACTTCGTACTCGCTGGTCTTCGCCGGTTCGCCATGCTCGACCATTGCCGCTTTCGCGGTGGTGCCGCCCATGTCGAGCGAGATCACGTCGCCCAGGCCGATCCGCCGCGCCATCGCCACTGCGGCGATCACGCCGGCCGCAGGACCAGACTCTATGATGTAGGCGGGCTTGGCGATCGCTGCCTCCGCCGCCATCACGCCGCCGTTCGACTGCATGATACGCATCGGCGCGCTTATCCCGATGCTGCCCAACCGCTGCTGCAAGGCGGACAGATAGTGTTCCACGACCGGACCGATATAGGCGTTCACCACCGTGGTGCTGGTCCGCTCGTATTCCCGCATCTCCGGCAGGATGTCCGACGACAGCGTGATGTGCGGCCGCCCCGGCATATGCGCGCGCAGGATCTCGGCCACACGCTGCTCATGCGCCGGATTGGCGTAGGCATTGATCAGCGAGATCGCGATCGCTGCCACGCCGGCCGCGGCGATCCGCTCGGTCGCCTGCACTACCGAAGCGTTGTTGAGCGCCTGCCAAACCTCGCCGCGCGGACCTAGTCGTTCATCAACCTCGAACCGCAGCCGGCGCGGCACAAGCGGCTTCGGCGGCGTGTATTGCAGATCATACAGCACCGGGATGCGCAGCCGCCGCGATTCCAGCACATCGCGGAAGCCGCGCGTCGTGATCAGCGCGGTGCGTGCGCCGCGGCCTTCCAGAATCGTGTTGGTCGCCACCGTCGTGCCGTGCACCACCCCGGTGACGTCCGCCGGATCAAGCCCCACCTCGTCGATCAGTTCGCGCAATCCCACAACGATCGCCTCGCCGTAGTCCGCGCTGCTGGAGGCAACCTTGCGGGTGCGAATCCCTCCGTCTTCCGTCAGTAGCACGATGTCGGTGAACGTGCCGCCGATGTCGACGCCGAACCTGTACCCTACGCCCACCGGGGTCGTCTCCGCGCCGTGTCGATAGTCACCCTATCGCCCCGCTTACATTCGATATAGTCAATAGTCTTGAAGAAGTCTGATAGGCAGGGATTATCAGCCGTGAAGGTTCAGACCAACCAGTTGGACGCGTTGCGCTGGATCGCACGCCTCGGCAGCTTCCGCGCAGCGGCAACTCGGCTGCATGTGTCACAGCCCACCATCTCGATGCGCATCCAGGAACTGGAGCGGCTGCTCGGCGCCACGCTGTTCGACCGCTCGGGACAACGCGCAGTGCTGACCGAGGCAGGCCGCGACCTCGTGCGTTACGCCGAACGCATCGTGACGCTGGCAGAGGAGATGGAGCAGCGGTCGGCTGGCGCCATGGCGATCGAAACGTCCCTGCGGATGGGCGCGGCCGATACCTTCGCCCTGACCTGCCTGTCATCATTGGTGGCAGAGATTGAACAGCGCTTCCCGACGCTGCGTGTCGACCTACAGATCGACTACAGCTTCAATCTGCACCGCGGCCTGCAGAAGGGCGAACTGGACATCGGATTCCTGACCGGCCCGATCGATGAAGCCAGCATGCGGGTCGAGCATCTGGTCCGCCTGCCGCTCGCCTGGGTGGCCAGTCCACGCCTTGGCTTGCCCAGCCGCGTGCTGGAGCCGCGCGATCTGCTGCGGACGCCGATCATCTGCAACCCTGCCCCGTCGCATCTGTATCGTGCGGTGCATGAGTGGTTCGCCGCCGGCGACTGCGTGCCGGAGCGGATCACCACCTGCAACAGCATGACAATCATGACACGGCTCGCTGCCGTGGGCTTTGGCGTCGCTATCCTACCGACATCGGTCCTGCGCAACGAATTCGAACTGGGCGCGCTGCGGCCACTGCGCACCGATCCTGCCGCGGGAACGCATGATCTGCTCTTTGCACACCTTGCCTCGCTATCGCCGGTCATCGTCAACGCGGTGCGCGACATCGCTACTCAGCTTGTGCGCACCAGCGATCTGCTGAAGGGCTGAAGGCGGAACGGAATATCCCCCAGGCAAGCCAGGCTGGTGCCGATCGCCGGCGTGTACCCGCCGGTGCCGGACGTTCGCACCCCTTCCATCGACCCTGATCACGAGGCCCACCAAACATCCAGGGCAACCGTCC
>DATKFJ010000181.1:0-7770 GCA_035511435.1 Acetobacteraceae bacterium
ATTCGACGGCGGCGAACGCGACCGGGAACGCTATCGCGCACGGGTGATCACCCGCATCCTGACGCAGTTCGAGGACCTGGCGCAGGACGATCTCGACTATCTGCTTGACAAGCTCGGCGACGTGCTGACCGTTGCCGCATAATAGCGGCGGGATCGGGACGGGTGTGCAGAAGACTGCGTGGCATGGCGAGGTGTGCATGGTTATCATGTCTCGCCCATCGGGTGCGGCTGCCTGAATCCGGCGCAACGACATGAGATGCCGACGCTTCATGTCCACGACTGATGGCCGCCGTGGATAGCCCGGACGACCATGTCACCATCACGCGTGAGGGGTTGCGTGACGGCTCCCTGCTCGCAGCGGCTCGCCTGCTTATGCCGAGTGGAATGAAGCTGCGGTCGGACGCCGAGATCGAAGCCGATCTGGATGCCACGCTGGCGCATCATCCACCCGACGCGGACGTCTGGCTGTTCGGCTACGGCTCCTTGATGTGGAACCCGGCGATCGAATTCGCCGAACGCCGCGCGGGCACGGTGAACGGCTGGCACCGGCGGTTCTGCCTGTGGCTGCACATGGGCCGCGGTTCGCCCGACAATCCCGGCCTGATGCTGGCGCTGGATCGCGGCGGACGCTGCGCCGGCATGCTGTTCCGTATCCCTGCCGCCGATGCGCGCGCCGAACTGCTGCTGGCGTGGCGGCGCGAGCTGTTCGCCGACGCCTACCGTTCGCGCTGGGTAACCGCGATGACCGATGCCGGCCCTGTGCGCGCGGTCACGTTCGTCGTCAACCGCGCGCACCTGCGCTACGCGGGGCGACTCGATGAAGCCTCGGTTGCCGCGCGCCTGGCTTCCGCCACCGGCTCTCTCGGCAGTTGCGCGTCGTACCTGGCGCAGACGCTGGGCGCACTGCGTTCGGTCGGCTTGCACGACCGTGCGCTGGAGCGATTGCAGCGGCTGGTGGGCGGGATCGTTCATTCGGGGATGGACGCAGCGTTGTAGGGAGAGCCGATCACTGTACCTTTGCATGGCGTGGTGACGGTCACTATCTTCGATAGCAAATCAGACCGCCTGGGAAGATCGGCATGCCGCTCAAAATTAAAGACCACGCGACCGAACAATTTGTGCGCGAACTCGCCGGCATCACAGGCGAAACCGCCACGACAGCGGTTCGCCGCGCCACCGAGGAACGCCTCTATCGCGTGCGCCGGGCACGGGCCGGGGGCAGCCTCGCAGCGGCGTTGCTGGAGACCGGGCGACGCTGTTCGGCCTTGCCCGATCTGGATACGCGAACGCCAGACGAAATCATCGGCTATAACGCGCATGGGCTGCCGTCCTGATGGTGATCGATACCTCGGCGTTGCTGGCCGCGCTGCTGCAAGAGCCCGATGCCGGTCGTGGTGCGCTGGCACTAGAGGCCAGCTTATCTAGTATGCTGTCCGCGGCGAGCCTGCTGGAAGCGTCCATTGTCATCGAAAGCCGCAAGGGAGAGGCGGGCGGGCGCGAGCTTGATCTGCTGATCTATCGCGGCGGAATCGAGGTTGTGGGGGTCGATCAGGATCAGGCCGAGACCGCCAGGGCGGCATGGCGACGCTTCGGCAAAGGTCGCCATCCAGCTGGGCTGAACTATGGCGACTGCTTTGCCTATGCGTTGGCGAAAAGCCGCCACCTGCCTTTGCTGTTTCGCGGCGATGACTTCTCGCAGACCGACATAGACTGCGTGCCGGTTGGCTGAGACACCCGTGACACGGGCCGCCAGTCATGCAGGCTGCCAACATGGCCACGTTCTGCTAGCGTGGCAGGGATGAGCCAATCAGTTGCTGTCCGTCCGCAGGACGATCCAATCCTTGTGCGCTTTCGTTGTGCACTGGAAGGGATCTTCGGCGACCGCGTCGAGCGTATTGTGTTGTTCGGATCCCGTGCGCGTGGTGATGCGCATGCCGACTCGGACTACGATATCGCTATTTTCCTTTACGACTTCACCGATCGACGCCAGGAGGTCCGCCGCATGGTGCCTCTGGTCACCGACATTATCGAAGAGACGGGCGCGGTTATCCATCCGATGCCGTACCGTGCCGGTGCCTGGCGGGAACGCACGCCACTGATGCACGAGGTACGCCGGGACGGCGTCGACCTGTGAGTCCGGAGGCTGCGCTGCACCTCGCCAAGGCACGTCAATCGTTGGCGAAGGCTGGTGCCATGCTGGCGATTGAAATGGCCGACGAAGCTGGCCGAACTGCATACCTGGCCGCTTTCCACGCCGCCCAGGCATTTATCTTTGAACGGACGAAACGGACGCCCAAAACGCATCGCGGCGTGCGCACGCAGTTCGGCGCTTTGGTTCGGGAGGAATCCAGTATCGACATCGCGCTGCGACGGTTCCTGACCGACGGTTATGATCTGAAGACCGTGGCGGATTACGAGATCGGCCCCGACGCGGTCGTATCCGTCGACGACGCGAAAGGCGCGATCGAGACGTCGAACCGATTCATCGAACGTATTGCCGTGCTGCTTGCCGTGCCCTGACGCACCCCTTGCGTCCACCCCGCGCCCGCGTTCTTCTGCCGCCCACACGATGACCACGCCATCCCCCACCCTCGCGGCCGCCACCCTCGCCGGCCCCACCCTCGCCGCCAACGTCATGCACTTCGCGCGGCTGCTGCGCCGTGCCGGACTGCCGGTCGGTCCGGCCGAAACCATCGCCGGCCAGCAGGCGCTCTCGCTGGTCGATCTGGGCAACCGCACCGAAGCACGCACCGCGCTACGCACCGCGATGATCCACCGCCACGAGCACCAGGACGTGTTCGACCAAGCGTTCACCCTGTTCTGGCGCGACCCCACCGCCGCCGAACAGGCCGTCGCCATGGCGCTGCTCGAAGCACAGAAAGAGAAGAAGCAGGACCGCGCCCCACCCGGCAGCCGCCGAGTCGCCGAAGCCATGGCACAGCCGCGCGACGCCAAACCGCGCACCGAAGACGAACCGCCCGTCCAGGACGCGGTGCTGACCGTGTCGGACCGCGAACGCCTGCAGCGCATGGACTTCGAAGCCATGAGCGCCGACGACATCGCCGAAGCCAAGCGCGAAATCCGCCGCCTGGTGCTGCCGCTGGACCTGCGCCGCACGCGCCGGCTGCGCGCCGATCCGTTCGGCCCGGTAACCGACCTGCGCCGCACCATCCGCAACAGCCTGCGCCAGGGCGGCGAGATCCTGACCATCGCGCGCAATCGACAGGTGACGCGCCCTCCGCCGCTGGTCGTGTTGTGCGACATCTCCGGCTCGATGTCCCGCTACGCGCAGATCCTGCTGCATTTCCTGCATGCAGTGACCAACGACCGCGACCGCGTGCACGTGTTCCTGTTCGGCACGCGGCTGTCCAACGTCACACGGCAGTTGCGCCATCGCGATCCGGAAGCGGCGTTCCAGATGGTCTCGCACGTCGTGCCCGACTGGTCGGGTGGCACGCGCATCGGCGAGGCGCTGGAGGAATTCAACCACTCCTGGGCACGCCGGGTGCTTGGCCAGGGCGCGATCGTGCTGCTGATCACCGACGGCCTCGATCGCGATGGCGCGCGCGGACTGGCCGAGAATATGGACCGGCTGCATCGTTCATGCCGGCGGCTCATCTGGCTCAATCCGCTGTTGCGCTGGGCGGGGTTCGAGCCAAAATCACAGGGCATCCGCGCAATGTTGCCGCATGTGGACGAATTCCGTCCGGTGCATAATCTGGCCAGCCTGCGCGCGCTGGTCGATCTGTTGTCCCGCCCCGCGCCGCAGCGACCGCCGTTGGCACGCGTCGGTGAACTCGAAAGGATGGCGTCATGAGCACCGCAGAAACCGAAGACGTTCTGACCACCGCCGCATTGTGGCGTGCCGCCGGGGAGCAGGTGGCCGTTGCGACGGTAACCGAGACCTGGGGCAGTTCTCCGCGTCCAGCCGGCAGCCAGATGGCGGTGACCCAGTCGGGCAAGATGGCCGGCTCGGTATCCGGCGGCTGCATCGAGGGTGCGGTGGCCGATGCCGCGATGAAGACCATCGCGTCGGGCACCCCGCAACTGCTGGATTTCGGCGTCAGCAACGAGCGCGCGTGGGAAGTGGGCCTCGCGTGCGGCGGCAAGGTGAAGGTGTTCGTGGAGAAGCTATCGTGACCCCCGCTGCAACGCCACTCCCCCTCCCGTTGCGGGAGGGGGTACGGCGCGGGGTTCGCGTGCAGCGCTGGTTCGGTTTGGCTGGTACGTCTCCCCCTGGCGCGTTTCGCAACTGGAGCAGGAGCCAATACTCGAGCGACTTGCGAGTTCAGCCATGACCCCGGAAATCCTCGCCGCGCTCGACCAGGCGAAGCGCGACAAACGGCCCATCGTGCTGGCAACCCGCCTGCCCGACGGCGCACAGCAACTCCTGCCCGACCCCGCTGCGCCCGCCGCACTGAACGCCGCCGCCGAAACCGCCCTGCGCGATGATGAAAGCGGCACGGTGAAGCTCGATGGCGCGGACTGGTTCCTGCACGCGCACAACCCGCCGCTGCGCCTGATCGTGGTCGGCGCAGTGCACATTGCACAAGCGCTGGTGCCGTTCGCGACGCAGTGTGGCTTCGCGATCACCGTGGTCGATCCGCGCCGCTCCTTCGCCTCGGACGAGCGCTTCCCCAACGTCGCCGTCTCCACCGCATGGCCCGACGAAGCGATGGACGAGCTTCATCCGGACAGCCGTACCGCCGTCGTGACCTTGACGCACGACCCCAAGCTGGATGACCCCGCGCTGGACCGAGCGCTGAAATCGTCCGCCTTCTACATCGGCTCTCTTGGCTCCCGCCGGACCCACGCGGCGCGCCTGGGCCGCTTGCGTGAACTCGGCCACAGCGACGCGGCGCTGGCACGCATCCAAGGGCCGGTCGGCCTCAACATCGAAGCCGTCACTGCGCCGGAAATCGCGCTGTCCATCATTGCCGAGATCGTTGCCGTGCGCCGCGGTGCCCCGGTGCCGCAAAAGCGCGCGGCATGAGATTCGGCGCGGTCCCGCTGGACGAAGCGCGCGGCGCCATCATGGCGCACTCCCAGCGTATCGGTGAACGCATGATCCGCAAGGGTTCGGTGCTCGACGAAGCCGCCGTGACCGCCTTGCGCGAGGCGGGCCGCGGCGACGTGATCGTGGCCCGGCTGGAACCCGGCGACGTGCCGGAAGACATCGCCGCCGATCGACTGGCGACACCGCTGGTATCGCCGCTGCTCGCCCGCACCCGCGCCGCCACCGGTCGGGTCAATCTGGCGGCCGAAGTGCCGGGCCTGCTGCGCGTCGACATCGCCAAGATCAACCGCCTGAACACCATCGACGAATCCCTCACCATCGGCACGCTGCCCGATTACGCCGTGGTGGCGCCGAAGGACCTGGTCGCGACGGTGAAGATCATTCCGTTCGCAGTGCCCGGCAACGTGCTGGCGGTGGCCGAGGCGCTGATCCGCCAGAGCGGTTCGCCGCTCACCGTGCATCCGTTCCACCACCTGAAGGTCGGCCTGGTTGTCACCGAACTGCCCGGCCTGAAGGACAGCGTGACCGAGAAGACCATTGCAGCCACCGAACAGCGGGTGACCCAGCTAACCGGCTCGCTGCTGCCGCCGATACACACCCCTCACGAGGAAGCACCGATCGGCAAGGCTCTGGAATCGCTGATTTCCCAAGGAGCAGACCTGCTGCTGGTCGTGGGTGCCTCGGCCGTAGTGGACCGGCGCGACGTCGGCCCATCCGGCATCGTGCGGGCCGGCGGCGAGATCCTGCATTTCGGCATGCCGGTCGATCCGGGCAACCTGATCTGCCTCGGCCGCATCGGCACCCGCGCAGCCCTGGTGCTGCCCGGCTGCGCGCGCAGCCCGAAGCTGAACGGCATCGATTTCGTGCTGACCCGCCTGTTCGCCGGACTGCCGGTTACCGGAACCGAACTGATGCGGATGGGCGTCGGCGGGCTGCTGAAGGAAATCGACACGCGCCCGCTGCCACGCGAAAAGGCCCCGGCCACACCGCAGACCGGCATCGCCCCACGCAGCGCGCCGCCGATCGCCGCACTGGTGCTGGCCGCCGGCCGGTCCCGCCGCATGGCCCCGCACAACAAGCTGCTGGTCATCGACCGCACCGGCAAGCCGATGATCGCCCGCGTGGTCGACAACATACTGTCGTCCAACGCGCGCCCGGTGCTGGTGGTGGTCGGACACCAGGCGGAACAGGTCCAGCACGCGCTGGGCGGCCGTCCCGTGCGCTATGTGCATGCGCCGGACTATGCGGAAGGTCTGTCCGCCAGCCTGAAGGCCGGCATCGCCGCCGTGCCCGAAGAATGTGCCGCAGCGGTGGTCTGCCTGGGCGACATGCCGCTGGTGACAGGACGGATGATCGACCGGCTGCTGTCCAACTACGATCCGGACGAAGGCCGGCTGATCGTGCTGCCGACGTTTCGCGGCAAGCAGGGCAATCCGATGCTGTGGGACCGCCGGTTCTTCCCGGAAATCCTGCAGATCAGCGGCGATTCCGGCGCACGCTTCCTGTTGGGCAAGCACATCGAGGCGGTCGCCGAGGTGGAAATGGCCGACGATGCGGTGCTGCGCGACTTCGACACCACGGATTCGCTCGCGACGCTGCCACAGCGCTTGCGCCCCGAGACGATCGGCTGATCAACAGAGCTCGCCTCCCCTTATGGGAGCGAACAGGGGGAGGGGTCCGTCCCGCAGCGTGAACCATGCCAATCTGTGAAGCCGATCCCTGGCGGTTCCAGTATTTCGAACATATCGAATGCCCGGCGCACATCCGCATCTCCACCGAGGATCCGGACTCCTGGGAATGGTATCCGCGACACCGTTGGATCTACGACAAACTGGCGGTGGCTCTTTCGCAAGGCCTGCAAGCCGCACCGCACGGCGTGATGCCGCCGGCGTTCCCGGTGTTCTCCAAGCCGATCATGAACCTGCGCGGCATGGGCTCCGGCAGCCAGCCGATCCACTCGGCTGAGGAATACCGGGCGTCGCTGACCGCCGGGCACTTCTGGTGCACGCTGCTGACCGGTGCCCATGTCAGCACCGACGTCGCCCTGGTGGACGGCGAGCCGCGCTGGTGGCGCCACACCACCGGCGCAACCGCGCCAGGCGGCACGTTCGATCACTGGCTGGTGCAGGCTGAAGCGATGCCGAACGTCGAGGATTGGTGCGGCGCCTGGGCGCGCAAGCATCTCCGCGGCTTCACCGGCATGGTGAATTTCGAGACGATCGGCGGCCGCATCATCGAAGCGCACCTGCGCTTCGCCGACCAATGGCCTGATCTGTATGGCGCGGGCTGGGTCCAGGCGGTGGTGCGCCTGCATGTCACCGGCGACTGGGATTATGCCGACACCGATCGGGTTGACGGCTACAGCGTGGTGCTGTTCGGCCCGCACGGCCCACGCTACCGCCATCCGCCCGCGGCATTGGTGGACGAGGTGCGCGCCATGCCGGGGGTATCCTCCGTGCAGATAACCTTCCACGAAGACAAAGATCCGGAACACCACGCCATGCCGCCGGGTGGTTTCCGACTCGCGATCGTCAACGCGCGGTCACTGCAGGCCGGTCAGGCCGGACGGGACAAGCTGCGTCGAGCCTTGCTTTCCGGCTGAGTAAAGCCAGCTTCCTGCCTATATTTGCCAGGGACACGACGACGCGGCAAATGTGATTTCGGTGCGAAATTGACCCGAGGAACTGATCGGATGCCATTTTGCACCACGTTCCGCAAAATGCCATCGTCAATGTTCACGCGAGTCTATGCCG
>DATKFJ010000182.1:0-2969 GCA_035511435.1 Acetobacteraceae bacterium
CCGCGCCCGTCCGGTCGTGCCGCCCGCCGGTCTCATCCGCCGCCAGTTACCCACTGATATTTCGACCCAGGCCGCCACTTCGGGCTTGACCCGGCGGCATCGGACCGGCATCCGCGTTGGACAAATCCGCGCTGGGGAACCTGCCTTGTCGCTCAGCCGTCCACGCCGCATTTTCCGTCCAGCCGGCGTCACGATCGGTGCGCGAAGTGTCGGCCTTGTCCTGCTCACCATGGCTGTCTCCGCCGGTGCCGTGGCACTGGTTGCGTTGCCGCTGCACACGCAAAACGCGGCCACGCCCCGCATCGCCACCGGACCCGATATGCTGGCAGCCCAGCCCGCACAGGTCGCCGTCGTCGATGCCGGGACGTTGCGGCTGAAGGATCGCGTGGTGCGGCTACTCGGTGTTGACCCACCGGTCCGCGGAGCCACCTGTCAGGCCAGCGATGGCAAGGGCTTCGATTGCGGCGCGGCAGCAACCAACGTGCTGGCCGCTCTGGTGCGCGAAACGCCCGTCGCCTGCCGGCTGAATGGCCATGACGAACTTGGCCGACCATTCGGCGTCTGCGAAGCAAGTGGCACGGAACTGAACCGCGCCGTCATCGCCGCGGGCTACGCGCGAGCCGATCGCAGCCTGCCGGCGCTGAAGCATGAAGAGGAAACCGCCCGCAACCAGCGGCGCGGCCTGTGGGCGACGGCACACGGCCCAACCTGGTGAAGCGGATTTCCGAGGCAAATCGCCGGAAATCTCGCTGCAAAATCCAAGGCTGGGCGGCAATAAGCTGTCGCGGTTTCCCCTGACCGCGCAAGGTACTACTACACCCCCAACGCGGTATTGCGGCTGGATCAGCGAGTTAACCGAAAACCGGTTAACTCCGGCTATTGCATTGCACAATCTCGCTTTTATACCGCCCGCGCTTGCAGGAAGTACGCCCGCGAGACTACCTGTGCATCGACAAGGACCACAACCAGGGGGCGAGCCATGGCACAGGCGGCCGAAGCCAAGAAGCGCGGCAAGACCCGCGAGCCGTCCGCAGACAAGGATGCGCTGCTCCAGGCCTACCACGACATGCTGCTGATCCGCCGCTTCGAGGAGAAGGCCGGACAGCTCTACGGCATGGGTCTGATCGGTGGCTTCTGCCACCTGTATATCGGCCAGGAAGCCGTCGTCGTCGGCATGCAGATGGCGCTGTCGGACGGCGACGAGGTCATCACCTCCTACCGCGACCATGGGCACATGCTGGCGACCGGGATGGACCCGCGTGGCGTGATGGCGGAACTCACCGGCCGCGCCGGCGGCTACTCGCATGGCAAGGGCGGGTCGATGCACATGTTCAGCAAGGCGAAGCACTTTTTCGGCGGCCACGGCATCGTCGGCGCGCAGGTCAGCATCGGTACCGGACTCGGCTTCAGCAACTGGTACCGCGGCAACGACCGCGTGTCGGTGACCTATTTCGGCGAAGGCGCCTCGAACCAGGGCCAGGTGTTCGAAAGCTTCAACCTCGCCGCGCTGATGAAGCTGCCCGTCGTCTATGTGATCGAGAACAACAAATACGGCATGGGCACCAGCGTCGAACGCGCCTCCGCCTCGCGCGACCTGTCGAAGAACGGCGCACCGTGGGGCATCCCGGGCATGCAGGTTGACGGCATGGATGTGCTGGCGGTGAAGGAGGCCGGCGAACAGGCCGTCGCGCATTGCCGCGCGGGCAAAGGGCCATATCTGCTGGAGGTGAAGACCTATCGGTATCGCGGCCACTCGATGTCCGACCCGGCGCGCTACCGCACCCGCGAGGAAGTACAGACGATGCGCACGCAGCACGACTGCATCGAGAACGCGCGCCACAGGCTGGAAGCGCTGGGCATCGAGGACGCCGAGTTCAAGCAGATGGATGACGCGGTGAAGGCGGTGATCCAGGAAGCGACGGATTTCGCGCAGAGCAGTCCAGAGCCGAATGAGGCGGAGCTGTGGACCGACGTTCTGCTGGAGGGCTGAGCCGATGTCCACGCAGATCCTGATGCCTGCGCTGTCGCCGACGATGACGGAAGGCAAGCTGTCGCGTTGGTTGAAGAATGTCGGCGATGACGTGCGCGCCGGCGACGTGATCGCCGAGATCGAGACCGACAAGGCCACCATGGAGGTGGAAGCGGTCGACGAAGGCAAGCTGGCGCAGATTCTGGTCGATGAAGGCACCGAGGGCATTGCGGTGAACACGCCAATCGCGGTTCTGGCCGCGAACGGCGAGGATTTGTCGGCGGAAAAGCCCGCGCCCGCTCCGCAGCGTGAAGCGCCCGCGCAGCCGAAAGCCGCTGAGCCGCAAGCCGCTGAAGCGAAAGCCGCCACGCCGAAAGCCACCACGCCGAAAGCCGCCGGGCCTGAAGCAGCGAAGCCCGCCGCGCAGGAACCGCGCAAGCCGTCGGTGGACGTAACGCCCGCGCCGGAAAAAGACTGGGGCCCGACCAAGCCGATCACCGTGCGCGAAGCGTTGCGCGATGCGTTGGCCGCGGAACTGCGCCGCGATGAAACCGTATTCCTGATCGGCGAGGAAGTCGCGCAGTACCAGGGCGCCTACAAGATCAGCCAGGGCCTGCTGGATGAATTCGGCCCGAAGCGGGTGATCGACACGCCGATCACCGAACACGGCTTCACCGGCATGTCGGTCGGTGCCGCACTCAACGGCCTGCGACCCATCGTCGAGTTCATGACGTTCAACTTCGCCATGCAGGCGATGGATCAGATCATCAACTCGGCTGCGAAGACGCTGTACATGTCCGGCGGACAGATGGGCTGCCCGATCGTGTTCCGTGGTCCGAACGGTGCGGCATCGCGCGTCGCCGCCCAGCATTCGCAATGCTACGCGAGCTGGTACGCGCATGTGCCGGGGCTGAAGGTGGTGTCGCCGTGGTCGTCGGCCGACGCCAAGGGACTGCTGCGCGCGGCGATCCGCGATCCGAACCCGGTCATCATGCTGGAG
>DATKFJ010000183.1:0-3269 GCA_035511435.1 Acetobacteraceae bacterium
TCGACCTTGAGTTCATCCTTGGTGGTCGATCTCGTGTCGATGTCACTCATGTTCGGGCAGCCGGTCACGCACTCGCTGGAGCAGAGCCAGCATCGGCGAGGCGGCGCTTGGCCTCGATGTAGATTTCCACCGGCAGAGGCCCTTTCCGCAGGATTTCGACGTTGTCCTGAAGGTGCGCGGGGTTCGCCGTGCCGACAATGGTGGTGTCCAGATCCGGATTGCTGAACGTGAAGCGCAGGATGAACTCCATCGGCGTCATGTCGCCCAGCACATCGTCCAGTCTGGCCCGCTGCCATCGCTCCCATTGCAGCCCCCGCTGCTTGCCGTCGGATGGTGCGCCCTTCGCGGCGCCACCACGGACAACAATGCCCGCCCCGGCCGCTGAAGCAGCGGCGATGACGGCCTCATGTTCGCGCTCCATGGCCGAATAGGGAACCTGGAACACATCGAACACGCCCATGGCGATGTGGTCCTTCAGGTGAGGCAGCGTGCCGGACATGCCGATGAACCGCACCTTGCCGGCTTGCTTCAGTTCCATCACCGCATCGAGGGAACCGTTCTCGTCCAAAATCTGCTTCGACGGTGAGATATGGAACTGCACCAGATCCAGATAGTCGGTCTTCATCCGCACCAGGCTTTGCTCCACACCGGCAATGATGTTGTCGCGCGTGTAGACGTGCGGACTGACCTGTCCGACAGGTGCCGTCGCCGCACCTACCAGGCAGCCGCATTTGCTCGCCAGGTAGTACTCGGATCGCCGGTGGGAGATATAGCGGCCGATACGCTCCTCGCTCACGCCATAGTCGATCGAGGTGTCGATGTAGTTGATGCCGGCATCGAGCACGGCATTGAGGATGGTTGCAGCCTGCTCATCGGTCGTAGGACGTGCCCGCGGAGCGCCGCGCAGTTCCATCGCTCCATAGCCGAGCATCGTCACCTGCAATCCGGTACGCCCGAGTTCCCGCTTCGGCAGATCGGCCATGACATTCCTCCGTCGGTATTGCCCCGCTCTTGACGGCATCGCGGGGGACTGCGCGTTATACCCGATCGTATACGGCGCGGCTACCGGCTGCAATTCGACAGGAGTGCGCAGGAAATGGCAAACTACCCCGATCTGAAGTTGTATGTCGCAGGCGAATGGCGCCAGGCTGACGGCCAGCCGGTGATCAATCCGGCCGATGAATCCGTTCTAGGCACTGTGCCTCACGCGACACGCGCGGACCTGGAAGACGCACTCGCCGCGGCGGAACAGGGTTTCAAGGTCTGGTCGCGCACGGCACCGGCGAAACGCGCCGAGATCATTCTGGAAGCCGTGCGCATCATGCGCGAGCGCGTGGAGGACATGGCAATCGCGATGACCCTGGAACAAGGCAAGCCGATCGCTCAGTCGCGACTGGAGATCCTGCGCGGCTGCGACATCATCGAGTGGGATGCGCAGGAGGGCCGCCGTATCTACGGTCGGATCATACCCAGCGAACCCGGCATGCGCCATTCCGTGCTGCGCCAGCCGATCGGCGTGGTGGCCGCGTTCTCGCCGTGGAACTTCCCGATGAGTTCGCCGGCCCGCAAGGTAGGCGGCGCACTCTCGGCTGGCTGCTCCATCATCCTCAAGGCCTCCGAGGAAACACCCGCTGGCGCGGTGCAGTTAGTGCAGGCTTTCGTCGATGCGGGGCTCCCGGCCGGGGTGCTGAACCTGGTGTTCGGCAAGCCCGCGGACATCTCCGAATACCTCATCCCGCAACCGTCGGTGCGGCTGGTTACCTTCACGGGTTCCGTCCCGATCGGCAAACATCTGTCTGCCATGGCCGGCGCACACATGAAACCAGTGATCATGGAACTCGGCGGTCATGCGCCGGTGATCATGTGCGATGACATCGATCCGGTGTCGAGCGCCAACACTTCAGCCGTTGCAAAGTCGCGCAACGCCGGGCAGGTGTGCGTATCGCCGACGCGCTTCTTTGTCGCGGACGCGATCTACGACCGGTTTGCCGACGCGTTTGCTGCGAAGGCCAGCACGCTCAAGGTCGGCAATGGACTGGATCCCGACAATCAAATGGGACCGCTCGCGAATGAGCGTCGTCTGGCGGCGATGGAGACTTTGGTGGCCGATGCGAAGGCAAAGGGGGCGCGCGTGACCGCCGGCGGCGCGCGTATCGGCAATCGTGGCTATTATTTCCCGGTGACCGTGCTGGCCGACGTGCCGGATGACGCGCGTGCGATGCGCGAGGAACCGTTCGGGCCGCTGGCCTTGCTCAGCCGCGTGCGCAACATCGACGAAGCGATCGAGAAGGCGAATTCGGTGCCGTATGGCCTCGCCGCCTACGCCTTCACAAATTCGGCGCGCAATGTTGATCAGCTGTCCGACGGCGTGGAGGTCGGCAATCTGTCGATCAACCACTTCGTTGCATCGAGTGCGGACACACCGTTTGGTGGCGTGAAGGACAGCGGCTTTGGTCGCGAGGGCGGCACCGAAGGGCTGCAGTGCTACACGGTGGTGAAGAATGTATCGCATCTGACCGCGTAGTATCCAGCGTACCAGCGCTGGCCGTGCAAACACCACGGCCAGCGCGACAGCCAAATGGATGCCTGGCCTTCGTAGGCGCAACCATGTTGGACTGCGCCAGCACGATGACATTGGCAACTTCATGGATCATAGGTTCTGATGCATTTTCGGCAGCGCGGCTGCATGCGACCAGGGGGACAGTGAATTGAGCTTTTCGGCAGCATTCTCGCGCGTGGTGGCGCTAGTCGGCGGCGCAGCGCGCGTGTCGCGACAGTTGACGCAGGGCTCGCCCGAGCCGGCGTGGGGCGCCGCTCCCACGATACCTGACGCGAGGCCGCAGGGCAGTATCCCGACACTCAAGATGCCGACGGCCCAGGGCTGGACCGTGGGACAGACGCCGGTCGCTGCGCCCGGGCTTAAAGTCAATGCGTTCGCAATCGGTCTGAGGCATCCGCGATGGATCCACGTGTTGCCCAATGGTGACGTACTTGTCGCCGAGTCCTCAAACGTGCCCAGAGAGGTCATGCGGAGCATCTTTGACTACGCCATGGTCAGCACGATGAAACGTGCCGGCGCTGTGGGGACCAGCGCGAACCGCATCACGTTGCTGCGCGACGCGGATGGCGACGGGGTGGCAGAAATCCAGGAGGTGTTCCTGGAGGGGCTGAACCAGCCGTTCGGCATGGCGCTTCTGGGCGACACATTCTACGTCGGTAACACCGATGGCGTCGTTGCGTTTCCGTATATCGAAGGTGCAGCCCGTATC
>DATKFJ010000184.1:0-6990 GCA_035511435.1 Acetobacteraceae bacterium
GATCGCGCGCATGTCACCACTCTATGAATTCGCACCGTTCGCGCTCGGCATGGTCACCCTCGTCGGCGCAACCACGGCGCTGTTCGCCGCGACCATCGGCTGCGTGCAGAACGACATCAAACGGGTGATCGCGTATTCCACCTGTTCGCAGCTTGGCTACATGTTCGTCGCCGCCGGCGTTGGCGCGTTTCAGGTGTCGATCTTCCACCTGATCACACACGCCTTCTTCAAGGCGCTGCTGTTCCTCAGCGCCGGCTCGGTGATCCACGCCATGTCGGACGAACAGGACATGCGCAAGATGGGCGGGCTGTGGAGGTTCATCCCGTGGACCTGCGCCGTCATGTGGGTTGGCAACCTGGCACTCTCAGGCATCCCGCCGTTCGCCGGCTACTACTCGAAGGATGCCATCATCTCCGCAGCATACGCATCGGGCACCGGCATCGGCATGTACGGCTTCGTCTGTACCGTGCTGGCAGCATTCCTCACGGCCTTCTATTCGTGGCGCCTGCTGATCCTGACGTTCTATGGCAAGCCGCGCGCCGACCACCACGTGATGGAGCACGTGCACGAAAGTCCGGCCGTGATGATCGTGCCGCTGCTGATCCTGGCCACCGGCGCCATCGTCGCCGGCAAGCTGCTGGATCACTGGTTCATCGGCGAGGCCTGGCAGTCGTTCTGGAACGGCAGCATTTTCAATGCCCCTTCCAACCATGTCCTCGCGGCGCTGGAGCAGGTGCCGCGATGGGCAGAGATGGCGCCACTCGTCGTGGGTCTGGCGGGCATCGCGCTGGCCTATGTCATGTACATGTTCTTCCCGTTGCTGCCGATGCGGCTGGCCACCTCGTTCCGCGGCATCTATCTGCTGCTGCTGAACAAGTGGTATTTCGACGAGTTGTATGACGCGATCTTCGTGCAGCCGATGTTTCGGCTGGCGCGCATGCTCTGGCAAACTGGCGACGCCACGCTGATCGATGGCGTGCCGAACGGGTTGGCGGAGCTCACGGTCGACGGCTCGCGCCAGGCGGTGAAGATCCAGACCGGATCGATCGCCGTCTATGCTTTTGTCATGCTGATCGGCGTCGTCGCCCTGGTCGGCCTCTTCCTGGTGACCCGGTGAATCCGATGAACGCAGCGGGCTTCCCCATCCTGTCGCTGATCACCTGGCTGCCGCTGGTCGGCGGCCTGATCATCATGTCGGTGCGTGGCGACGAGGAGACGGTCGCGTCGAACGCGCGGTGGACCGCGCTGTGGACCAGCCTGATCGTGCTGGTCCTGTCGGTCGTGCTATGGGTGAAATTCGATACCGGCGAGGCGGGGTTCCAGTTCGTCGAGGAAATTCCCTGGCTGCCGGAGTATGGCGTCGGCTACAAGCTTGGTGTCGACGGCATTTCCGTGCTGTTCGTGCTGCTGTCCACGCTGCTGACGCCGATCTGCATTCTGGCGAGCTGGGATTCCATCACGCGGTCGGTGCGCGAGTACATGCTAACGTTCCTCATCCTCGAGACGATGTTGGTGGGGCTGTTCTGCGCGCTGGATTTCGTGGTGTTCTATATTTTCTTCGAGGGCGTGCTGATCCCGATGTTCCTGATCATCGGGATCTGGGGCGGTCCGCGGCGCGTCTACTCGGCATTCAAGTTCTTCCTGTTCACGCTGACCGGCTCCGTGCTGATGCTGCTGGCATTGTTGGCCATGTGGTTCCAGGCCGGCACCACCGACATGGTCGTGCTGCTGAAGACACCGATGCCGCCGGGCATGCAGAACTGGCTGTTTCTCGCCTTCTTCGCGTCGTTCGCGGTGAAGGTGCCGATGTGGCCGGTGCACACCTGGCTGCCCGACGCGCACGTCGAGGCGCCGACGGCTGGCTCCGTCATCCTGGCCGGTGTGCTGCTGAAGATGGGTGCCTACGGCTTCCTGCGCTTCTCCGTGCCGATGCTGCCGCAGGCCGCAGCGCATTTCGCACCTTTCATCTTTACGCTGTCGGTCGTCGCGGTGATCTATACCTCGCTGGTCGCACTCGCGCAGGAGGACATGAAGAAGCTGATCGCCTATTCGTCTGTCGCACATATGGGCGTGGTGACGATTGGCATCTTCACCTTCAACGTGCAGGGCATCCAGGGCGCATTGTTCCAGATGCTGTCGCACGGCATTGTCTCGGCCGCGCTGTTCCTGGTGGTCGGCGTGGTCTACGACCGTATGCACACGCGCGACATCGCCCGCTATGGTGGCCTGGCAGATCGCATGCCGCTCTATGCGCTGACCTTCATGATCTTCACCATGGCGACCATCGGATTGCCTGGCACGTCAGGCTTCGTCGGTGAGTTCCTGGTGATCGTCGGCTCGATGCAGGTAAATTTCTGGTTGGCGCTGCTCGGCGCCACCGGCATGATCCTGGGCGCGGCCTACATGCTGTATCTGTATCGTCGCGTGATCTTCGGCCGTCTGACCAAGGAAGACCTGCGCTCCATCCTGGACCTGTCGCCGCGTGAGATCGCAATCTTCACGCCGTTGATTCTGCTGACCCTGTGGATGGGCATCTATCCATCCAGCTTCACCAGCTTCTGGGATGCCAGCGTGGCATCGATGGTGCAGCAGCACACCGCCGCACTGGCGTCAGCCGTCAACGTGGCGCAGGCGGTACGCTGATGAACTGGGCAATCGCACTGCCGGAAATCGCGTTATCCATCGTCGCGATGGCGATCCTGATCTTCGGCGTGCTCCGGCGCGACGACACCTTCTCCCTCTCCAGCATGTTCGCACTCGGCGGCTTCCTGCTTGCGGCGTTGCTGGTGCTGACGTCCGCGCGCGGCGTCGGCTATCATGGCCAGTTCACCAGCGACGCGTTCTCCGCGTTCGTCCAGGTCCTGATACTGGCCGGCGCGGCGCTCGCATTGATCCTGTCGCTCGATTACAACCGCAAGCACGACATCGCACGCTTCGAATATCCCGTGCTGATGGTGCTGTCCGTCACCGGCATGATGGTGATGGTGTCGGCATCCAACATGATGACGCTATACCTGGGATTGGAACTGCAGTCCTTGGCATTGTACGTTCTTGCCGCATTCGCGCGCGACGACGTGCGCTCGTCCGAAGCCGGCCTGAAGTATTTCGTACTCGGCGCGCTTGCCTCCGGCCTGCTCCTCTATGGCATTTCTCTGGTCTACGGCTTTTCCGGCACCATGGACTTTGGCGATCTGGCAAAAACGCTGTCGCAACCTGCAACCGCCTCACCCGGTTTGATCGTTGGCATCGTGTTCGTGTTGGTTGGGCTCGCGTTCAAGATTTCCGCCGTGCCCTTCCACATGTGGACACCCGACGTCTACGAAGGTTCCCCGACGTCGGTCACCGTATTCTTCTCCACTGCGCCGAAAGTCGCGGCCATGGGACTGCTGCTGCGCACCATGACAACGCCGTTCGGCCATCAGTTGATCGCCTGGCAGCAACTCATCGTGCTGGTCTCCATCGCCTCCATGGTACTCGGCGCGTTGGCAGCGATCGGCCAGCATAATATCAAACGCCTGATGGCGTATTCCTCGATCGGCCACATGGGCTACGCACTGATCGGCCTCGCCGTCGGCACGCCCGAAGGCGTTCGCGGCGTGCTGATCTACCTCGTCGTCTACGTGTTCATGAGCGCCGGCACCTTGGCCTGCGTCATCGCGATGCGTCGCCAGGGCCGTTCGCTGGAGGACATCAGCGACCTCAGCGGCCTCGCGCGAACCGATCCCGCCTTGGCACTGGCAATGGCGGTGTTCATGTTCAGCATGGCCGGCATTCCGCCGCTGTCCGGTTTCTTCGGCAAGCTCTACGTCTTCCTGGCAGCCGTGCAGGGCGGCATGTGGACGCTCGCGGTCATCGGCGTACTGACCAGTGTGGTGGGCGCCTACTACTACCTGCGTGTCGTCAAGGTGATGTATTTCGACGCACCGAACGCACCGTTCGATCCACGCCCTGCCTCGCTGTCATTTGTCGCCGCGGCAAGCGGCCTGTTCACGATGTTCTTCTTCATCTTCCCTGCGCCATTCGTCGGCGCGGCGCAGGCCGCGGCGAAGGTGCTGTTCCAGTGACCCCGCCATGCTGCTGGTCATAGACTGCGGCAACACCAACGTCGTGTTCGCGGTGCGCGATGGCGATACCTGGCGCGGCACATGGCGCATCCGCACCGACGCACAGCGCACCTCCGATGAATATGGCGTCTGGCTGCTGACGCTGCTGGGCCATGTCGGCCTGAAACGCGACGACATTTCCGCAGCGGTACTCGGCACCGTTGTGCCTGCTGCGCTTTATCATTTGCGCCGGCTTTGCCGCGACTGGTTCAGCATCGAGCCGCTGATCGCGCGATCCACGCTGGACTGGGGCTTCGACATCCGCGTCGATAACCCGGCCGAGGTTGGCGCCGACCGCCTGCTGAACGCGCTCTCCGCGCATCAGCATTTCGGCGGCCCGCTGATCGTGGTCGATTTCGGCACCGCCACGACGTTCGACGTGGTCGACAAGGACGGCGCGTACCTCGGTGGCGTCATCTGCCCGGGCGTCAATCTGTCGCTCGAGGCGCTGCATCAGGCGGCCGCGCAACTGCCGCGCATCGGCATCGCCAGGCCGCAGGCTGTCATCGGACGTCAGACCGTGCCGGCCATGCAGTCGGGTGTCTATTGGGGCTATGTCGCCATGGTCGAGGGCCTGGTGGCGCGCATCAAGGCGGAATTCGGCGGCCCCATGAAGGTCGTCGCCACCGGCGGCCTCGCGTCGCTGTTCTCCGAGGGAACCATGGTGATCGAACAGATCGAACCCGATCTCACGCTGGATGGGCTGCGTATGCTGGCGGAACGCAACCCTACGCCGACGTTGCGGCCGGAGAGGACACGCTTGCTCGAACAGGAGTAGCCACATCGATATCCACCGATGCGGGGTCGATGTCCTGCTCGGTATCGCATGCCCGCCTGATCGCTCCGGGCAACCGGGCCAAGCTGTGAAGGAGCGAGGCGGTCTCGGGCGAATTGGGCACCTCGACCGCGGTTGCCGCGTCGACGGCGCTCTTCGCAACGACAGGAAAGCCCGGCTGTCCGCCATTCATCCGATTGGCCTGCCCGATCGCGGCTGGCGCCGTCCATCGCACGACCCTATATCCACGCCCAACCGCTGCGCCCCGACGCGAAGCACATATCGATCCGGTCTCCGCCAAACCAGAAGGTAACAACAGCACATAATGGACATTGAAGAGGGTGATCTGGCCTTCCTGCCTCTTGGCGGGACGGGTGAGATCGGCATGAACCTGAATCTCTACCGCTGCGACGGCACATGGCTCGCGGTGGACTGCGGCATTGGCTTCGGCGGCGCGCAGCATCCCGAGGTCGATGTGATGATGGCGGATCCGGCCTACATCGCCGATCGCCGCGACCGGTTGGTGGGCCTGGTCATTACCCATGCGCATGAGGACCATATCGGCGCGGTCGCACATCTGTGGCCGCAACTGCGCTGTCCGGTGTACGCAACGCCCTTCGCAGCCGTCGTGTTGCGCCGCAAGCTGGCCGAAGTGCAGTTGGTCAACCAGGTGAAGCTGCACATCATCCCGCCCGGCGGGACGATCGACCTGAAGCCGTTCTCGCTGCGCTTCATCCGCGTGTCGCATTCCATCCCCGAAGCGCAGGCGCTGGTGATCGAAACGCCGCACGGCGTCCTGCTGCACACCGGCGACTGGAAGCTGGACCCACATCCGCTGATCGGACCACCGACCGACGAAGCCGCTCTGGCAGCACTCGGCAACAAGGGCGTACTGGCGATGATCTGCGATTCCACCAACGCGATGGTGGAAGGTCATTCCGGCAGCGAAGCCGACGTGCGGCAAAGTTTGTCGGTGCTGATTCGCGGATTGCGCGGGCGCGTCGCGGTGACATGTTTCGCGTCGAATGTGGCGCGCGTGGAATCGGTGACGGTGGCCGCACATGCCGTCGGCCGCAGCGTGGCACTGGTGGGCCGATCCCTGCGCAACATAGAGGCAGCGGCGCGCGAATGCGGCTATCTGAAGGAACTGCCGCCTTTCCTGACGGAAGACGATGTCGACGACGTGCCGGATGACAACATACTGATGCTGGTCACCGGCAGTCAGGGTGAACCGCGCAGCGCGTTGGCGCGCATCGCGATGGACACGCATCCGCGCATCGCGTTGGGCGAAGGCGATACGGTGGTGTTTTCCTCGCGCGTGATTCCCGGCAATGAACGCGCGATCGGCACGGTGCAGGACAATCTGGTGCGCCGCGGCGTGAACCTGATGACCGACGTGGACCATCTGGTGCATGTCTCCGGCCATCCCGCGCGCGACGAGCTGCGCCGCATGTATCGACTGGTGAAGCCGCGCTATTCGGTGCCGACACATGGCGAATGGCGGCATCTGTCGGCGCACGCCGCACTCGCGCAGGAGGCTGGCGCCAAGCCGATACTGTTGGAAGACGGCGACATCCTCAGCCTCGCGCCAGGCCGGGCGGAGGTTGTCGACAGCGCGCCCGTCGGCAAGCTGGTGCTGGACGGCAATCGCCTCACGCCACTCGGCGGCGGGGTGATGTCGGCGCGGCGGCGGATGCTGTTCAACGGTGTGGTGATCGCGAGCATGGCGGTCGATGCCAACGGCAGGCTGCGCGGCGATCCCCGCGTCAGCGCGCCGGGTCTGTTCGATAGCGACGATCCGGAACTCGATCGCGTCAGCCGCGAATTCGCCGGCGCCATCGCCGATCTGCCGGCGCCGCTATGCCGCGACGATGCAGCGCTTGCGGATGCCGCGCGCGCGGCATTGCGTCGCGCGCTTGGCAAGCGCCTGCAGAAGCGCCCGCTGGTGGACGTGCATCTGCTGCGAGTGAACTGATCACCGATGAACTGGTTCACCGGCTGCGTCCTCTATGTGCTGATATGGTGGACGGTGCTGTTTGCCGTGCTGCCGATTGGCACTCATCCCGTGGAGGAGCCGGACAAGAGCACCGGATGGCGCGGTGCGCCGGAGCA
>DATKFJ010000185.1:0-9444 GCA_035511435.1 Acetobacteraceae bacterium
GAACGCCGCCGCCGCGTTGACGCACCCCACGCCCGCGCCTAGCTTGCCGCTCTCTTTTGCAACGCGGGGAAACACCCAGATGGCCAATAAACTCAAGGCGCGGCTTGCAGCAGGTAAGGCGTGTGTCAATGGCTGGCTCGCCATACCGTCTGGCTTTTCGGCTGAGGTGATGGCGCAGTGCGGGTGGGACAGTGTTACCGTCGATATGCAGCATGGCGTGCAGGACTATCAGTCGATGGTGCAGTGCTTCCAGGCGATGACGGCGCATCCGGTCACGCCGCTGGTGCGCGTGCCATGGAACGAACCCGGCATCATCGGCAAGGCATTGGACGGCGGCGCATGGGGCATCATTTGCCCGATGGTGAACAACCGAGCAGAGGCGCAGGCGTTGGCGAGCTACAGCCTGTATCCGCCGATGGGCAAGCGCAGCAACGGACCGATCCGCGCGGCGATGTACGGCGAGGCGTCCAACTATCAGAAGATCGCCAACGACGAAGTGCTGGTGATCCCGATGATCGAGACGCAGGAGGGCATCGACAACATCGACGAAATCCTGACGGTACCTGGCATCAGCGGCATCTATGTCGGCCCGTCCGACATGGGATTTTCACTCGGCTTGATTCCGACGCTGGATCGCGAGGAGCCGTTGATCCTGGGGATCTACGAAAAGCTGCTGGCGTCCTGCAAGCGGCACGGCAAGTTCGCCGGCATCCATAACGCCACACCCGCCTACGCCGCACGGATGATCGGCATGGGCTACCGCTTCGTCACCATCGCCAATGACAGCGGCCTGATGGCACGCGCGGCGCGCGAGGCGGTCACAGCAACCCGTAAGGCCGCGGGCGAAGTCGCGAGCTGATTGTGCCGGAGCGACGGCCGCGGACGTGATGGTCCGCGGCCGTCTTGATTCCGCCGCCTTGAACCGGCCGTCTTGAACCGAAGGAGTGTTCGTCATGGCGCCACCACCCGTGATCCGACTGCATCCCGACGATGGCGTGGTGATCGCGCGTGCGACACTGTTGCCTGGCACACCGGTCGTCGATGGTGTTGTCACGCTGGATCGCATCCCGGCCGGCCACAAGGTTGCGGTGCGGGCAATCGCCGCGGGCGAACCGGTGCGACGCTACGGCCAGATCATCGGCTTTGCAGCCTCGGCAATTGCGCCCGGTCGGCATGTGCATGTGCAGAACTGCGAAATGGGGGACTTCACCAAGGATTATGGCTACAGCGTGGATGCGAAACCGACTGATTACGCCAACACGCCCGCGACGTTCGACGGCATCCGTCGACCCGACGGCCGCGTCGCGACGCGCAACTACATCGGCATCCTGACGTCGGTGAATTGCTCGGCGCATGTCGCGGGCCTAGTCGCTGACATGTTCCGGCGCAATCCGTTCACCGGCGACGATCCGCTGGCGGATTATCCCAATGTCGATGGCGTGGTGGCGCTGACGCACAAGACCGGCTGCGGCATGACCGAAGCCGAACCGTTGCGTGTGTTGCGACGCACACTGGCGGGTTATGCGCGGCACGTGAATTTCTCCCACGTGGTCGTGCTGGGGCTCGGCTGCGAGGTGAACCAGATCCGCGGATTGTTGGAAGAACAGCGACTGTCGGACCGTATCCGTAATATGGACATTCAGACCATGGGGGGCACGCGCAAGACTGTGGAAGCCGGCATGGCATTCGTGAAGGAAGTGCTGGCCGAGGCGAACCAGGTGCATCGCGAACCCGTGCCGGCCAGCGAGCTGATGGTGGCGCTGCAATGCGGCGGGTCTGACGGATATTCCGGCGTGTCGGCCAATCCGGCACTCGGTGCCGCGAGCGATTTGCTGGTGCGGCATCGCGGCACGGTGATCCTGTCGGAAACGCCGGAGACCTATGGCGCTGAACATCTGCTGACGCGGCGCGCGGTGTCACCCGAGGTTGGCGGAAAGCTGGTGGCGCTGATGCGCTGGTGGGAAGACTATACGCGACGTGAGGGCGCGGAAATGAACGCCAACCCGTCGCCGGGCAACAAGGCGGGCGGGCTGACCACGATCCTGGAGAAGTCGCTCGGCGCGATGGCGAAAGCCGGCAGCACCAATCTGGTCGATGTGGTCAACTATGCCGAGACGGTGACGGCGAAGGGCTTCGTGTTCATGGATACACCGGGGTACGATCCGGTGTCCGCGACAGGTCAGGTTGCGGGCGGCGCCAATCTGGTATGTTTCACCACCGGGCGCGGCAGCGTGTTCGGCTGCAAGCCGTCGCCATCGATCAAGCTCGCGACCAACACGCCGATGTATCAGCGCATGGAAGACGACATGGACGTGAACTGCGGCACGATACTGGATGGCGATGAGAGCGTGCAGGAATGCGGCCAGCGGGTATTTGAACTGATGCTGCGGGTAGCGTCCGGTGAGCGGACCAAAAGCGAGCAGTTCGACTTTGGTGCGGCGGAGTTTGCGCCGTGGGTGCTGGGAGCGACGATGTGACGCTTTGACTCAGGGTTGGCGAAGGACAGCCACCTAAGCTTTACGGTGGCGCGCTCCGCCTCCGCCATGCCGACTGTTTCCCAAGTTGCGCACGAAATCGCGGTTCCATCGCACATACCCAGGCTGCACGAACCCCAGCTTGTCACGCAGCACCGCATGCGCGTCCGCCAGCCGGTGGAACGGAATCGACGGATACAGATGATGCTCCGCGTGGAACGGCATGTTCCACATCAGCAGCCGAACAACCGCGTTGGTTAGCGTCGTGCGTGTGTTGGTCAACCCGTTGCGGTCCAGCGTGCAGCCGGTGTGTTCGGCCAGCAGATAAGCGCGCAGGATCGGCTGACCGATAAGCTGCGGGACGATCCAGAATTCAAACGGCGTCGCCCAGCCGAACAGCAGCGCCGCAACCATCGATCCCCCCACCATCGTCACGCTCATGGCGCGCACGCTGAAAATGATCCGATCGCGCACCGCATCGCCAACGAATGTGTACGCGCTCAGATCGCCGCGCCAGCAATCGGCAATCACGCGCAGCCGCAGCCGCCAATATGGAATACCCAGCAAGCGACGAACATAGGCAGCAACGTCGGTGGGAACCTGCTGCGTGTCGAGCTCCGGATCGAGGCCAAGCACCTGTGTATGACGATGATGCGCCAGATGGAACGCCGAATAGAACTGCGCCTTCAGCAGTGAGGGACACGACGCAAGCCAACCCACGATCGCATTGGCCCGCCGGGAAGCAAACGCAGTCCGATGCATCGTCTCGTGCGCGGGCGCGAACAGGGCCACCTGCACAATGCCGAGTGCCAGCATGGCCGGCAGCAACGTCCAGGGGCCGGCGATGGCGACCAGCCAACCGGTGCCGACCAGCAGCGCGCAATGCACGCTGATGCGTCCCGCGCCCTCGGCATTCGTCCTGCCGGACAGAGCGCGCAATTCGGCGGGACTGAGAACTCGATCGGACACCAACGTCATGGACAATTCCGATGTCATGGACAATTTCGCTGTCATGGACAATTTCGCATGCAAATCACGCGCCAAAGATCACTGGGGCGGCCAACCAAGGAGGTCTCGCGCATCGAAAACCGCAACAGGCTGCAACATCCAGCCGGCATGGCGTATCGCGCTACCGGGCAACTGTGCAAGCGTTGCGAATGCCCGGCCCAGCTCGACCGGCACACGCTCGGGATGTTCGGGTGCCAGAATCAGCAGATCGTTGCCGATGAAACGGGCAGGCGGATCAGCCAGGCCGAACTGTCGGCAGTCGCGGTTGAGGCACACCGTCGTGACGCCCGGGCCGAGCGCGTAGGCGATCTTGCCGGCGTCGCGCCAGTCGGGCACGCCAACGACGGTTCCCGGCCGCAGCAGGCCGCGCGCCGCAAGATCGTCGCGCAGCGAGGTCCAGTCGATCGCCTCGATTGTTGGGTCGCTGCGTGCAAACTCGGCGATGGCGGGATGCAGCCATCCCCAGCGAGCCTGCGTGCCAATGACAGTCACGGTTATCACAACAAACGCCCCGGTGCCGTACAGCACGCGACGCACAACAGGCTGACCCAGACGGCGCGCGACGGCTGCTCCAAGCAACGGGAACAGCATCAGATAGCCGGGCGCGGCCCAATGGAACAGGACGCGCTGACTGGACCATGCGGATACCAACGCGAACAGAACGATCGGCGGGGCGCCGAGACAGCACAGCAGCCACGAACGCCAGTCACCTGGGCCCCGGCCGATCGCGGCGACGAAGACAGCCATCATCGGCAGCCAGATCCACGGCAACACGAATAGCGCCTCGCCGGCCAGCGTGATCAGTGGGGCAAGCGGCCGGAAGTGACCGCCGATGGCGCGGTCACCCTGGAAGGCGAACGACACCCAAACATGCTCCGCATTCCAGATCAGCACCGGCAAGAACACGCAACCCGCAATGACGATCGCAAGCCATGGTCCAGCGCGCGTCAACCACAGCCGATGCTCGCGGCACGACAGCAGATACAAAGCCGCGCCGCCAATCGTGAGGATCGCGGAGTATTTCGAGAACATAGCGAACCCGGCGCAGAGTCCGGTGGCCAGCCACCATACCAACGCGCCGCGCTGCAATGCGCGCATCAGGCAAAGTGCTGCGCCCAGCAGGGCACAATCGAGTGGTCCATCGGGCAGCACCCAGGTGCCAGTGGTGACACCGAACACCGGCGAAAAATTCAGCAGCACCGCGGCCCAGAGACCCGTACGCTGATCGGCGATCGCCTCGCCAAGCCGGTACATCAGCCAGGTGGACAGCCCGAACAACGCAATGAACGGCAGGCGCACAACGATGGGTGCCTCGCTGTCGATCAGGTGCGACGCGCTCCAGGCCAGCCACCAGGACGCCGGCGGATGATCGTAATATCCCAGGCTCAGCACACGGCCTGCCGTGACCATGTAGCTTTCGTCCACACCAAGTCCCAGCGCCGTGCCGAACAGCAGACGCAATGCCGTCGTAGTAAGGATCAGAAGCAGAACGAGGCGGGTGCACGGGCCAATCGCATTGGTCCTATCAACGGAGTCAATGAGCTGCGTCGTCATGCGTCATGGCCGCGATAAGGCCCACGCGCGCCAGGACAGGCAAGACAGCGAGGCGGTGGCGCTGCGGCAATCGTCATGGCCGGGACAAGGCCCATGCGCCTCAGGTTAAGCAGCGGTGGTGCAACATCCTCCTCCCCTCGCGGGAGGGGGACGGCACGGGACCAAGCCCTGCCATGACGCCCGCCGCTGCTACACGGCGCCCCACACGTCGCGCGCCACATCGACACATAACCGCAGCTTGGCCCACTGCTCATCCTCGGTGAGCAGATTCCCTTCCTCGGTGCTGGCGAAGCCGCATTGCGGCGACAGTGCAAGCTGTTCGAGCGGCAAATATTTCGCTGCCTGATCGATCCGCCGCTTCAGCTCGTCCTTGGTCTCCAGCGCGCCGGATTTGCTGGTGACAAGGCCCAACACCACCACCTTGTGCCCACGCGGCACGAAGCGCAGCGGCTCGAATCCTCCCGCGCGGTCACTGTCGTACTCCATGAAATACGCATCCGAATTGATCTGGTTGAACAGCACCTCGGCCACCGGCTCATAACCGCCCGACGCCACCCAATGGGAGCGGAAGTTGCCGCGGCAAAGATGCATGCTGATTGTCATGCCGTCAGGCCGCCCCTCGATCGCGCGATTCAGCAGGCTGGCGTAGATCTGCAGAAGATTGTCGACATGCTCGCCGCGCGCCTTCAACCCAGCGATCTGTTCCGGATCGCACAAATACGCGATGTTCACTTCATCGAGCTGCAGGTATCGGCAGCCGGCCGCGCCGAAAGCCGCCACCGCCTTATTGTAAACCTCGCCGAGATCGGCAAAGAACCCATCCATATCCGGATACGCCCTCGCATCGATCGCGCGCCGCCCACCGCGGAAATGTACCACTGACGGCGACGGGATGGTCATCTTCGGCATCGCGTCGCGGACATGGCCGGCGACAAACCGATAATCGTCCACCATGACCGGCTCGCCCCATCCGATCCGCCCGGTAACGCGCAGCGCGAGCGGCAACGGAACGCCGCCCTTGAACAGAATCTTCTGCTCCGGCTCATACAGCTCCACGCCATCCAGACCGGACACGAAATCATAATGCCAGTACGCGCGACGGTACTCGCCGTCCGTCGCGGCGCGCAGGCCCAATTCCTCCTGCCGGCGAATCGCCGCCTCGATGCAGCGGTCTTCGACAGCGCGCAGCGCTTCGGCCGAAAGCGTCCCTGCCTTGCGCGCCGCGCGGGCCTCGGCCAGCTCTCGCGGACGCAGCAGACTGCCCACGTGATCGGCGCGGAACGGCGGACGGCTGCGCGGCCCGACACGGTCTTGCGTTGCATTCGCCATCGACATGGATCGCCCTCCTGATTCTCCCCCACATCTCCTACCGCTTGCAGGGCTGCGTGAAAACATCCGGAACGCGACCGGGGAGGCCATGGACCGCGGACGGCTGACCGACTATCAAACGCCGCCCGCATTCCCCGGGCCGACACACTGATAAGACCCGGATGATGCTCAACCGCCTGCTGGTCGGACTGGTCGAATTCAGCCAACGCCACGCACTCGTCGTCGCGTTGGGCGGTCTGCTGTTGTCCGCGTTCTCCGCGTTCTACGCGATGAACCATCTCAAAGTCAGCACCGACACCGATAAGATGTTCGCTGAGAGCCTGCCTTGGCGACAGCGGGCAGATGAGTTCAACAAGGCTTTTCCCCAGTTCCGCGGCCTGCTGGTTGCCGTCGTCGACGCGCAGATACCGGAAGAGGCCGACGCCACCGCCGCGGCTCTGGCCGACGCGCTGGCGAAGGATCACAAGCATTTCAACACGGTGCGCCGTCCTGACGCTTCGCCTTACCTCCGCAAGGAGGGGTTGCTGTTCCTCGACATCAAGCAATTGACCGACCTGATGAACCGCACCATCGATGCGCAACCATTCCTTGGCCAACTCGTCGCCGATCCGACCGCGCGAGGCCTGTTTTCCGCGCTCTCGCTGCTCGGCATGGGCGTGACCCAGGGGGACGTCGACCTCAGTCCCTACCTTGCGTCGCTGAAGGGCTTTCATCGGGCCATGGCGGATGCGCTGGCCGGGCACCCGCAGCCACTGTCCTGGCAGTTGCTACTGGGGGGTGGAGTGAATGATCTCGCCGGCAAATACAAATTCGTGCTGGTGCAACCCAAACTGAATTTCGACGCGCTGGAACCAGGCGGCGAGGCGACCGCCACAATGCGACAGGTCATCGCCGGACTGGAATTCGTGAAGTCGGGCCAGGCACGCGTGCGCATAACCGGACAGGTGGCACTGGCGGACGAGGAATTTGCCTCTGTCGCACAGGGGGCTGTTGTCGGATTGGCGGGCAGCGTGGTCCTGATCACGCTTTGGCTGTTTCTCGCTGTGCAGACCTGGCGGCTGATCCTGCCGATTCTGGCGACGCTGGGTCTCGGCCTGATGCTGACCCTGCTGTTCGCGTCCGTGGCCGTCGGTACGCTCAATCTGGTGTCGGTCGGCTTCGGCATCCTGTTCGTCGGCATCGCAGTGGATTTCGCCATCCAATTTTCCGTCCGTTATCGCGAACGGCGCTTCGAATACCCCGACCCGGCAGAGGCGTTGCGACAGAACGCGGCGCGCACCGGCCTTCAGATTCTCGTTGCCGCGGTGGCGACATCGGCTGGTTTTCTGGGCTTCGTGCCGACAGATTTCTCCGGCGTGGCGGAACTCGGCCTGATTGCCGGTATCGGCATGCTGATCGCCTTCATCTGCACGCTGGGATTCCTGCCGGCGATCATCACCCTGTGCCATCCGCCAGGCGAACAAGCCGTCGTGGGCTTTGCCTGGCTGGCGCCGTTCGATCCGATCATCGCGCGCCACCGACGGCCGATCCTCGCGGTATTCGTCGCAGTTGCCGTGTTGGCGATTGCAGCCGCGCCGCGCCTCGCTTTCGATTCCGACCCGCTGCACACCAAGAACCCGAACACCGAGGCGATGCGAACGCTGTACGACCTGATGGACGATCCGGTCACCAATCCCTACAGCATCGATAGTCTGTCCCCGAACGTGGCGCAGGCGGAGGCGTTGAAGCCAAAGCTGGTGACGCTTCCGACCGTTTCGAAGGTAATCAACATCCAGAGTTTCGTGCCGGATGACCAGCAGGCGAAGCTGGCGATAATCGCGGACGCCAACACGATCCTTGCGCCGACGTTATTACCGCATGAAGCGTCGGCGCCGATCACCCCCGATCAGATCCGCATGGCGGCGAAGGCGGCGCTGGCGCAGATCGATCCGGCATTGGCGAAGTTGCCGAAGGATCATCCGCTGACAGCGATCGCTGGCGATCTTCGCCAGTTGCAGAGCGCAAATGACGAGGTGGCCATCGCGACGGATCACTCGCTGACACAGTTCCTGCCGGAACAGCTTGATAATCTGCGCACGGTGCTTGGCGCCGTTCCGGTGACGCTTGGTTCGATCCCGCCGGATGTGTCGCGCGACTGGCTGCTGCCGGATGGGCGGGCGCGCACACAGGTGATGTCGACACCGCAGGCCCGCAGCAGTAGCGGCCTGCGGGAATTCGTCCAGCAGGTAACCGCGATTGCACCGGATGCCGGCGGTTCGGCGGTGACCATCGAAGCGACCAGCGACACCATCGTGAATGCTTTCCGCGACGCGGCAATCATCGCACTGGTGGCGATCACGACCATCCTGTTCCTGGCGCTGCGGCGGGTGCTGGACGTCCTACTGGTTCTGGCACCGCTGATCCTGTCGGCGCTGCTGACCTTGCTGGTGGCTGTGATGCTGGCGCTGCCGCTCAACTTCGCCAACATTATCGCATTGCCACTCCTGTTGGGCGTCGGCGTGTCGTTCAACATCTATTTCGTGATGAACTGGCGGGCCGGGCGGCACGCGATCCTGGGTTCGGCAACGGCGCGCGCCATCGTATTTTCCGCATTGACCACCGGCACCGCATTCGGCTCACTCGCGCTTTCCGCGCATCCCGGTACCGCCAGCATGGGCAAGCTGCTGCTGATCAGTCTGGCATGCACGCTGTTGGCCAGCCTGATATTCATCCCGGCGTTGCTGTCGAGCGTGCACGCGCGTACCAACCGTTAACCGTTGGCGCGCATGTTGGCGTCATGCGTCACGTCCTCGCCGGTTTCCTGTTGCTGATGACTGCGTCCCCCGATGCCGTGGCGCGGGGGCCGGATTGCCAGACCGAACCATCGACCGAACCATCGGCGGGTTCGACCATGCCGTTGTCGCTCGATCTGTCCGGCCGGCCGGGCGTGCCACGGGGCACAACCGGACAGGCATACGTCAATGTTCCGATGCAGCCGCCCGGCATCGCGTGTCGAGACGCAAAGCCGCCGCCATCCGACACTCTGCGCGGCGAACCTGGCGACACGCTGGGGCCGCCATCGCGTGATCTGCTGCGGCCG
>DATKFJ010000186.1:0-12428 GCA_035511435.1 Acetobacteraceae bacterium
GCAAGACCGGGGCTGGAGGGCATAGTTGTGCGGTTGGATGCTGCACCGACAGGATAGCTTCACATTCATGGTCATCCCCGCTTCATCGTCATCCCCATCCCGGCGAAAGCGGGGATGAATGGCATGTGTGAGCGTCACGGCATGAATGCGCCGCCGTTCACGTGAATTGTCTGCCCGGTGACGAAGCGCGCCATTGGCGAGCACAGATAGCGCACCATATCCGCGATTTCCTCCGGCCTACCCGGTCGGCCCGTTAAATTGTCGGGCAGGTGCGCACGGCCCGCGTTACGCCCGCCGCAAAACCGCGCACGGTATCGATCGTGCCAGGCACAACGCAGTTCACCGTTACGGTCGGTGCGAGTTCCTTCGCCAGTGCGCGCGTCATACCGACCATGCCGGCCTTTGCGGTGATCGCGTGCACGCGTCCTTTCGCACCGAGATGCGCCGACATGCCGCCAAGGTTGACAATGCTGCCGCCGCCCGCGGCCAGGATGTGCGGCACGGCGGCATGAACGCAGTAAAACGCGCCGTCCAACGTGGTGCCCAGTATCTCTCGCCATTCTTCCACGGTCAGTTCGGAGAACTTCGTCTGCCGGCGGATCGATGCGTTGTTGACCAGCACATCGAGTCGACCGAAGTGCGTGACGGCGGCTTCTATCAGTCCCCTCGCCTGGCCGGCATCGGAAATGTCGGCGAGATGCACCGCCGCCTCGCCGCCGATTTCGGCGACCAACCCGGCGGTGCGTTGGCAATCGGCAGCCGAGCTGCGCGCGGTCACCATGATGCGGTAGCCATCGCGTGCCAAAGCGAGAGCAATCGCGCGGCCGATGTTCAGCGCGCTGCCGGTGACCAGCGCGACCTTGTGTTGTGCCTCCATCGTGCGTCCTTCCCCAAACTGCTCCGATTGGACTCGAAGATCGGGTTGGTGTGCAATAGGCCGATCGGGCAGACAAATGGAGGATACCATGGCAAAAACACCTTCGACTGAATCGCGTGACCGCGTGCGCGGCACGGTCCCCAAGCTGATCGACCTTTCAGAGAAGGTGCTGTTCGGCGACGTGTGGGAGCGCCCGCAGCTTTCCAAGCGCGACCGTAGCCTGATCGTCTGCGCGACCCTGATCTCGACCTACAGACCGGAACAGTTGCGCGGCCATCTCCAGCGCGCATTGGACAATGGGCTCACCAAGGAAGAACTATCGGAAGTGATCACGCATCTCGCGTTCTATGCCGGCTGGCCGGCGGCGATGTCGGCAGCGAACATTGCGCGTGAAGTGTTCGAGGCCAACCCGTAAGGAGCACAATTCATGCAGGCGGGATTCATCGGCCTCGGCACCATGGGTGCTAGCATGGCCGCGAACTTGCAGAAGGGACTGAAGGCGCGCGGCGACACACTGGTGGTGCACGACATCCGCCGCGAGGCCGCCACTCGCCATATAAGGGACGGTGCGATCTGGTCGGACTCGCCGCAGTCGGTGGCGGAACAAAGTGACGTGATCTTCACATCGCTTCCCGGCCCGCCGGAGTTCGAGGCGGTGTCTGCAGGATTGCTGGCCGGCATCAAGAAGGGCACGGCGTATTTCGACCTGACGACGAACTCACCAACCGTGGTGCGCAAGGCCCATGAGGCATTCGCCGCGAAGGGCGCCTATCTGTTCGACGCACCGGTCAGCGGCGGACCACGCGGTGCGGCGAGTGGCAAATTGGCGATCTGGTGTGGCGGCGATGAAGACGTATTCGACAAGTGGAAGCCGGTTCTGGACATGATTGGCGATGCGGCGCGCTACATCGGTCCGGTGGGAGCAGGTTCCGTCGCCAAGCTGGTGCACAACATGTTCGGCTACATAGCCACGGCTGCGTCGGCGGAGGTGTTCACCATGGGTGTGAAGGCCGGCATCGAACCGCTGGCGATCTGGGAGGCGGTGCGTCAGGGTGCAATCGGACGCCGCGGTGCATTCGATTCACTGACCGACCAGTTTTTGTCGAACCAATACGACCCGCCAGCCTTCGCGTTGCGCCTGGCACATAAGGATGTGTCGCTGGCGACAGGTCTGGGGCGCGAGTTGAATGTGCCGATGCGAATGGCCAATCTGGCATTGGCTGATCTGGCGGAAGGGCTGAACCGCGGCTGGGGAGATCGGGATTCCCGCTCGATGATGCTGCTTCAGCTCGAGCGCGCGGGAGTGAAGATCGAAGTCGATCCACAACGGTTGGCGGAAGCGTTGGAGAACAAGGCGAAGAACGGATAGCGCTGACCCCTCCGCCTAGCGCGTTCCCCCTGCCCCGTCCCGCAAGGGGAGGAGGGATCATCACGTCACGCTGCGCCGCTGCTGGAACCGTGGATCATGCCACGCATTCTCACGCATCACGTCGCGCAGCGTCGAGACCGCATCCCACACATCGACGAACCGCACGTAAAGCGGCGCGAGCCCGAAACGCAGCACGTCCGGTGCGCGAAAATCGCCGATCACGCCACGCTTGATCAGCGCCTGCATGATCGCGTAGCCCTGCGGATGCGCGAACGATACCTGGCTACCACGAAGGTCCGCGCTACGCGGTGTCAGTAAGTTGAATCCGGGTTCGGACTCCATCAGCGCGATGAACATCGAGGCGAGTCGCAGCGACTTCTCCCGCACGATCAGCATCGACGTTTGTAACGACACATCAACGCCAACGTCGAGCGCTGCGAGCGACAGAATCGGCGGTGTTCCCACCACGGCACGTGCGATACCGCATGCCGGGCGATACAGATCTTCGAACGCGAAGGGTTCCGCATGTCCAAGCCACCCGGTCAGTGGCAGCCGAAGATCCGCCTGCAAACGCTGCGCTACATGCAGGAATGCCGGCGCTCCCGGCCCACCATTCAGGTATTTGTAGCCGCAGCCAACCGCCAAATCGACATCATCCGCGGCAAGCCGCAATGGCATTGCGCCGACGGAATGGGACAAATCCCACAGCACCAGTGCGCCCACCCGATGCGCCGCACGTGTCAGTGCCGCCATGTCGTGCATCGCGCCACTGCGGTAGTTGACGTGCGTCAACATCAGCACGGCGACCTGGCGATCCAGCGCCGTCAGCAAGTCCGTCGCCGGCACCGAGCGCAGCACATGGCCGCATTGCAGCAACGCCGTCAGACCCTGTGCCACGTAGAGATCGGTGGGGAAATTGCCGTGCTCGGTCAGGATCGCCTTTCGGTCCGGCCGCAAATCCAGCGCAGCGACAAGCAGCTTGAACAGATTGACCGAGGTTGAATCCGCAACCACGGTCGTGCCCGACGCAGCACCGATCAGTTGCCCAATTTTCTCGCCAACTCGCATTGGCAGATCGATCCAGCCATGATCCGTCCAACTTCGAATCAGCGACTGTCCCCACTCCTGCTCGACCACCTGCGCCACGCGTGTCGCTGTCGCTTTCGGCAGTGGGCCGAGCGAGTTGCCATCCAGATAGATCACGCCATCCGGTATAACGAAGCGCTCTCGGAACGCTGCGAGTTCGTCGGCCCGATCAAGCGCCTCGGCTTCGTCGCGCGTCAGATCACTCGTCCTTCTGTAGCACCACGCCGGCCGTCGTTCCGCCATCCACCACCAATGTCTGGCCAGTGACGAAGCTACCGGCGGGTGCCGCAAGGAACACCGCCGCGCCGGCGATCTCGTCCGGTTCACCAATACGTTGCAACGGATTGTCGCGTGTGGTCTTGCGATAACGCACCGGATCCTCCCACAGCGCGCGCGCGAAATCGGTCCGCACCAGGCCAGGTGCGATGCAGTTGGCACGCACGTTCTTCGGTCCCCATTCCACCGCGATGTTGCGCGCCAGCTGCATATCGGCAGCTTTCGAGATCGCATACAGGCCCAGACTGGCGGAACCGCGCAAGCCGCCGATGGAGGAGATGATGATGACCGATCCACCACCGCGTGCGGCCATCTGTGGGCATACCATGTTGGCCAGCCAGAAATTGCTGCGCACGTTGGCGCCCATGACCCGTTCGTAGACTTCATCGGACGCACCGGCCGCCGGTCCGAGATACGGATTGACCGCGGCGTTGCTCACCATGATGTCGATGCCGCCCCACAGCGCGGTGGTTTCATCCACCAGCCTTTGCAGTTCCTCCTTGCGCGCGATGTGGCACGGGATTACCGCGGCGTCGCCACCTTTGGCGCGAATGCCCGCTGCCACCGTCTCGCACACATCGGCCTTGCGCGACGATACCACCACCTTCGCACCATGTTCCGCCATGCGTTCGGCGATCGCTCGGCCGATCCCCTTGCTCGAGCCGGTGATGACAGCGACCTTGCCGGTGAGATCGAACAGCGACATCGGGGCGTCCTTTGCTGAAGGGCTACCGATCAGTATGCTCGCCACCAGGAAACGTCAATCGAGCCCGCCATGGAAACGAAACGAACATCCGTGTACAGCCACGCAGACCTGACGCGGCTGCTGCATCCCGCCAGCGTGGCGGTGATCGGCGCATCGACCCGGCCAGGTTCATTCGGTGAACGCGTGCTGCACAATCTGCAACACTACAGCGGCCGGTACTACCCGGTGAATGCGCGCTACGAACAGATCGGCGCCCATCGCTGCTACCCCAATGTCGCCGATCTGCCGGAGGTGCCGGACTGCGCTGTAATTACCGCCGCACGCGAGGCGGTGGAGGAGATCGTGCTGGATTGCGCGCGCGCCGGCGTCGGCGGTGTGATCATCTTCGCCTCGGGCTATGCCGAGACCGGCAAGCAGGATCGCATCGACCAGCAGCAGCGTCTGGCGGCGATCGCGCGCGAAACCGGCATGCGCATCGTCGGTCCAAATTGTATCGGCGTGGTAAACGCACCGCTGGATATGCGCGTGACGTTCATGGACATCACGCCGATCCCTCCGCCGAGCAGGCAGGCGATTGGCATGGTGAGCCAGTCCGGCGCACTCGGCATGGCATTGGCGCAGGCTGTGGTTCGCGGCGTGTCGTTCAGCCATGTGATGACGTCGGGCAACTCCTGCGACGTGGACATGGCCGATTACATTTCATACCTCGCGGACGACCCATCCTGCGCAGCGATCGCCTGCGTGTTCGAAGGCATGGCGGCACCCGAGCGCATGTTGATGGCGGCGGAGCGTGCCTGGCAGCGCGACAAGCCGCTGATCGTGTTCAAGATGGCTACCGGTGAACAAGGCGCCGCGGCGGCGATGTCGCACACAGGTTCGCTGGCTGGATCGCAGGCGGCATATCGCGCGGTGTTCCAGCGCGCTGGTGCGATCCTGGTGGAGAACTATGAGGCGCTGTGCGAGACAGCGGCGTTCTTCGCCAAGGCACCTCCCCCGAAGGCGTGCGGCGCGGCGGTGGTTGCCGCATCTGGCGGTGCCGCGATCATGGCGGCGGATCGCGCGGAACAGTTCGGCGTTCCGCTGCCACAGCCGAACGATGCAGTGCGGGAAATCCTCCTGTCCCATATTCCGGAGTTTGGTTCCGCGCGCAATCCGTGTGACGTCACGGCGCAGATCCTGGCCAATCCGGAATCGCTGGGCGCCTGCGCCGATGCGCTGCTCGGCGATGCGGGCTACAGCGCTCTGGTCGTGCCACAAACCTACGGCTATGCGCCATCGGCCAAGCGCATCCCGGTCTACGATGCACTGGCGGCGAAGCATGGCAAGATCGTCTGCATCGCCTGGCAGACCGAATGGCTGGAAGGCCCCGGCGTGAAGGAGGCGGAAGAGGCGTCGCATGTCGCGCTGTTCCGCTCTATGCCGCACTGCTTCGCGGCGCTGGCGGCGTGGCACTGGCGGGCGGAGAAGCGCGCGGCGGGAACGCCGGTGATCGAGGCAACACCGGCCGAAACTGTTCAGCAGACCGGTCGGCTGATTGCGGCCGCCGATGGCCAGACACTGACCGAGCGCGAGGCGAAGCAGGTGCTGGCGTTGTACGGCGTGCCGGTGGTCGGCGAGCGTGTCGCGCAGACTGTGGAAGAAGCGGTGGATGGTGCCCGTGCGCTGGGCTATCCGGTGGTGCTGAAGGTTGAGTCGCCGGACCTGCCGCACAAGACCGAAGCCGGCGTGGTGCGTTTGAACCTGCGTGATGCCGATGCGGTGCGCGACGCATATCGGGCGATCATGGCGAAGGCCGATGCGGTGATGCCGCGACCGCGCATCAACGGTGTGCTGGTGCAGACGATGATGCCGCAGGGGATTGAAATGGTGGTTGGTGCGCGCATCGATCCGCTGTTTGGCCCACTGGTTGTTGTTGGGCTGGGCGGCATTCTGGTGGAGCTGTTGCAGGATACCGTGCTGGCGCCAGCGCCGGTGACCCATGATGAAGCTTTGGCACTACTGGCACAGCTCAAGGGTGCACGGTTGCTGGATGGGTTCCGCGGTCTGCCCGGAGTGGATCGCGACAGGTTGGCCGACGTGATCTGTCGGGTTGCCGCGTTCGCTGTGGATCACCGGGAGGCGATTGCGGAACTGGATGTTAATCCGCTGATCTGCACTGGTGATTCCATCATCGCCGTCGATGCCCTGATCGTCACGGCGCGTCGGTGACGTCATGAGTGCGCCGGCAGAGTCATCCCCACGCTCCCCGTCATCAGCACTTGGTTGCTGATGCGCATCGCGGTCATCGGCGCTGGTATCGTTGGCGTCAGTTGCGCGCTGCACCTGCAACGCGATGGCCACGACGTCACGCTGATCGATCCGCGCGCGCCAGGCACGGCGACTTCCTTCGGTAATGCCGGCGCGATCGTCACCGGAGCAGTGGTGCCGCTCAGCACGCAGGGACTTTGGCGCGATATGCCGCGCATTCTGTTCGATCGCGACAGCGCCGTTCGGTTGCGTTGGCGCTATCTGCCGCGCCTGACGCCATGGCTGATTCGCCTCCTGCTTGCCGGACGGCACGCACGCGTCGGTGCGATCGCGGACGCGCTGCAGCCGTTGGTTTCACGCGCCTACGATGCGCATCGCGAGATGATCACGTGGTCCGCCGCCGATGGACTCGTGCGACCTGTTGGCTGGTTGAAGGTGTACGAGACCGAGGCCGCCTTCGCTGCCACGCGCGATGACCGAGAGTTCATGCTGGCGCGCGGCGTTCGGTTGGAGATTCTTGGTCCGGACGATATCCGTCAGCTCGAACCAAGCCTGGCGCGGCGCTACGTGAAGGGATTGTTCGAACCGGGCTGTGGATTCGTCGCCTCACCCTACAAGCTGGTGCAGGCACATGCGGCGCAGTTCCAGAGTCTGGGTGGCAGCATCGCGCAGGAACGCGTGCGCGGCGTGCAGCCGATGGATGGCGGCGTTCGTCTCGACTGCGAGCTCGGTTTCCGTGATTTCGTCGCGGTGGTGGTCGCGGCGGGCGCATGGTCCAAGGAACTGGCGCGCCAGGTCGGCGACCGCGTGATGCTCGACACCGAGCGCGGTTATCACCTGAACCTGGAACCGGGTGAGGCCGGCGAGCTGCGCCGACCGGTGGTGTTTGCCGAACGCGGGTTCGTGCTCGCGCCGATGCTGGACGGCATTCGTCTGACAAGCGGCGTCGAACTGGCGGGACTGCATGCGCCGCCGGATTTTTCCCGCATTCGCCGTCTGGTGCCGGCGGCACGCGAAGCACTGCCGGGCCTGACTGGCAGTGTCACGCGTGAGTGGCTGGGCTATCGGCCAACCACGCCCGATTCGCTGCCGGTGATCGGACGATCGCCGCATTGCGATGCAGTGTTCTACGCGTTTGGGCATCAGCATCTCGGCCTGACATTGGGACCACTCACCGGGCGTCTGGTTGCTGCGCTGGTGGCTGGCAGGCAGCCGGGACTCGATCTGGCCCCCTATCGCGCCGAGCGCTTCTGACGAAGCGTCGGGCTGTCAGTTCGCCAGCCAGGTCGCGCTGACCTGACCCATCGAAGCATGTTGAAAGGCGAGCCAGGAAAGCCGGGATAGAGTTGCACACAGCAACATTTGGGATTGGTTTGCCGAATGACCGGCAGCGGCCATACTCCGGTCCGGGACATGGCAAGGTAACCGCTTGGAGTAACGGCTTTGGACACGGACTTCCCGGCTGCCGAGGGCGACCCTGGCGAGCCGACCGGCGATCTGGCACCCCGTGAAGACGAAAGCGCCGGCGTTGGCGGCCGCTTCTGGCAGATCAGTCCGGATCTGCTTGGAGTGCTCAAGGCCGATGGCTACTTCGAACGAGCGAACCCCGCGTGGCAGACCGTAGTCGGTTGGTCGGAATATGAAGTTCGCAAGCAATCGATCTTCGAACTATTGCACCCGGATGATCGGGAACGAACACGGAGTGGTTTCGAGCATCTCAAGCAGGGCAACCCCATCCTGCGATTCGAGAACCGATATCGACGCAAGGATGGCGGCTACAATTGGTTCGCCTGGGCGGCAGCGCCGCTTGGTGACGCCTATTACTGCAGCGGACGCGACATTACTTACGAAAAGGAACAGGCCGCGGAACTGGCCGCCAGAACCATCGAACGCGATCGGGTCTGGCAAAACACGCGCGATCTTCTTGTGGTCATCGGCGCCGATGGGATTTTCCGCTCGGTCAATCCGGCCTGGACCGACATCCTGGGCTATGCGTCCGAAGAGATCATCGGCCGCAGCTTCCTGGATTTCGTTTGGCCGGACGATGCCGAGTTGACGCAGCGCGGCCTTGATACAGCGGCCTCAAAACGGGATCTGACGATTTTCGAAAACCGCTATCGCCACAAGGATGGCACGCACCGTTGGATATCCTGGCACACCTCGGTCGAGGGCGACCTGGTTTATGCCAATGGACGCGACATCACCGTTGCAAAAGAGCAGGCAGCCGCACTCGCGCAGACAGAAGACCTGCTGCGGCAATCACAGAAAATGGAGGCACTGGGTCAGCTTACTGGCGGGATCGCCCATGACTTCAATAATCTGCTGACCGGGATCATCGGTTCACTCGGCATTGTTCGGCGACGCATGGCGACTGATCTGCCGGAGGATATCTCCCGCTTCATGGATGCGGCGGCGGCTGCCGCGCAACGGGCTGCGGCGTTGACGCATCGCCTGCTGGCGTTCGCGCGCAGACAGTCTCTGGATACCGTGCCGAACGATGTGAACCAGCTTGTCATCGGACTGGAGGAACTGCTGCACCGGACCCTCGGCGAGCAAGTAGAACTGGCAACAATTCTGGCCGGCGACCTGTGGCTTGCCATGGCCGATGCGAACCAGTTCGAGAACGCGATCCTGAATCTTGCGATCAACGCGCGAGATGCGATGCCTGATGGCGGGCGGCTTTCTATTGCGACGGAGAATGTGCATCTGGATCAGAATTATGCGGACCGGAATGATGAGGTCGAGGCGGGGGATTATGTCGCTGTCAGTGTTTCTGACACCGGCGTGGGGATGCCGCCGCATGTGGTTGCAAGGGCGTTTGATCCATTCTTCACGACGAAGCCTACCGGTACCGGAACGGGGCTGGGGCTGTCGATGATCTATGGTTTTGCCAAGCAAAGCCGTGGGCATTTGCGGATCTTCAGCGAGGTCGGCAAGGGGACGACGATCAAGCTGTATCTGGCGCGCGCCACACTCGATGCGATTGTTGCGGTGGATGTGGCCGAGAGCGAGGCACCGCGCGGCCGCGGAGAAGTGGTGCTGGTAGTTGAGGACGATACCACGGTGCGTCACCTGATAATCGAGGTGTTGCGGGAATTGGGGTATCAGCATCTGGAGGCATCGGAGGCCCGCACGGCATTGCCGATACTGCAATCGCAACGACGGATCGATCTGCTGGTGACGGATGTGGGGCTGCCCCATGTGAATGGTCGCCAGCTTGCCGAACTTGCGCGTGAGGCGCGGCCGGGGCTGAAGGTGCTGTTCGTCACAGGCTATGCAGAGAACGCCACGATGCGTGGCGGCTTTCTTTCGCCGGGTATGGATATGCTGGTCAAGCCGTTCGCATTGGATGCGCTGGGGGCAAAGATTCGGGAGATGCTCACGCGTTGAACCCACAGGTTGCGGGGAGCCACGATCATGCAGGTGAACGGCGCATGGTGTCACCGGTTGCGCGGGTGATTCTCGCCGGGAGCGACGTTTAAGGCCATCGTCTGGATGGGTCATTTACACGATCGACTGCAGGCGCCATCCGGAACTGCGAAATGTCTGGTCGGCGCCGTCTCGGCCAGTGCATTCGGACAAGGTCGCCAGTATCGCGATCTGTTCCTTTCGCCGGACCGTGCCCTGCATGTATGCGCCGTGCTGAAGCCGGCGAAGCATCTGATCGATGGTACCACCATCATCTGGACTGCGCCAACCCCGTGCAGGAAAACGAGGGGTGTGCGCGGCTGGCTGTCGTCGGGCCCAGACCTGCCGCGGCGCACCGCCGGATCAATGCCATGACGCAGGGTGCTGCCAAGGTCACGGCCTGGCACGCCAGTGATCGCGAGTCGTTCACAGTAAGCACAACGCCACACTTCAACACTTTGCGATCCCCGAGGGCGATGATGAACCGCTAGTATGTGGCAGGAGATGGTGCAGATGGACGCTTCAGCGGACGCCAGAGTGGCGCAACTTGAAAAACTGGTTTCCAGCCTCCGGCACGATCTCCGAGGGCTGATCACTCCAGCATCGCTCATCGCGGATCGCCTGCGGCTGAATAATGACCCGGCGATTCAGCGCTCCGGAAACATGATCGCCGGCGTCGTCGAACGGATCGTTTTGACACGAATGCGACCTACGAGCTGGTGCCTCCGCGTGACAGCGGTCCCGTGATCGGGCCACGCGGCCGGCGTCTGTAGTTTCCTGGAAAGCCCGTGGTGTCGGCTCGTATAAGACACGCAGCATGGGTTTGCCTGGGTAGCGAGCCCTCAGCAGGTATCCGCCGAGGCTGCAGTGGGTATATGATACCGGCACCATGATGAGACACGACATGCAGGATCTGAACGCGCCGGCGCTGCGCGACCGCGCCGTGCGTGCCGCTCGCGGGGTGGGTGCCTTCGACACGCTGATCGTCGGTGGCACACTTGTCGATGTCGCCACCGGTGAGCTGCGCGCCGCCGACATCGGACTGGTCGGTCCGCTGATTGCCAGCGTCCATCCGCCGGGGTCACGTTTCGATGCCGCGACCAGGCTGGACGCCATCGGTCGCTTCATCGCGCCTGGCCTGATCGATTCGCATCTCCACATCGAAAGCTCGATGGTCACGCCTCGACGCTACGCCGAAACGGTGGTGCCGCAAGGCACGACGACGATCTGCTGGGACCCGCATGAGGTCGGCAACGTGCTGGGCCTGCAAGGCGTGCGCTGGGCGATCGAAACTGCACGTGACCTGCCGCTGCGTATCCTGGTCCTGGCGCCGTCCTGCGTGCCCTCCGCCCCCGGGCTGGAGCTGGCCGGCGCGGCGTTCGAAGGCCGTGAGATGCAGCAGATGCTGAGCTGGCCGGAGGTCGCTGGCGTCGCCGAGGTAATGGACATGCGCGGGGTGCTGGAGCGCAGCGCGCATATGCGCGATATCGTCGGCGAAGGCCTGGCGAGCGGCAAGCTGGTCTGTGGACACGCGCGCGGCCTGGCTGGCGCGGAACTACAGGGATTTATTGCCGCCGGCATCGAGTCTGATCACGAGATCACCTCCGGCGACGATCTGCTGGGCAAGCTGCGTGCCGGGCTGACTGTCGAGCTGCGCGGGTCGCACGACTATGTGCTGCCTGGCGCGGTAGAGGCACTGAAGACTCTGCCACTGTTCCCGCAGACGCTGACGATCTGCACCGACGATGTGTTCCCCGACGATCTTGTGACGGTTGGCGGCATGATAGACGTACTGCGGCGACTGGTGCGCTACGGCATGGCGCCGCTGGATGCGATCCGCGCCGCCACGCTGAACGCCGCGATGCGTCTCGGCCGGCACGATCTGGGACTGATTGGGCCCGGACGGCGCGCTGATCTGATCCTGCTGTCCGATCTTGCTGACATGGCGGTGGAACGCGTATTCGCATCGGGGCGCGAAGTGGCGATAGACGGGAAGCTGTGCGTTGCACACCGGCCCGATCCTGTCGCGCTGCCGGCGAGCACGATGAAGCTCGGGCGCGTCGCGCCGGCGGATTTTCATCTCCGTGTGCCCGACGTACAAAACGGTAACGCACGACTACGTACCGTGCTGAACCCACGCTTCACGAAATGGAACGAAATCACCGCCGCGGTGCGCGACGGGATCGTAGCGCTCCCCGAAGGCGCGATATTCATGGCGGTCATCCATCGCCACGGTCGCGCGCCCGCAACACCTTCACTCGGCGTGCTGGAAGGCTGGAGCAACTGGCGCGGCGCGCTGGCCACCACAGTCGCGCATGACAGTCACAACCTGATCGTCTACGGACGCGACCCGATAGACATGGCGGTTGCTGCCAATGCGATCATCGACGCTCAGGGCGGCATGGCGGTGGCAAGCGGCGGTGCGTTGCGTGCGCTGCTGCCGCTACCCGTCTGTGGCC
>DATKFJ010000187.1:0-7768 GCA_035511435.1 Acetobacteraceae bacterium
GCACCGACCGGATCGATCTCTACCTGCTGCACTGGAAAGGCAGCCATCCGCTGGCCGAGACAGTGGCCGCGTTCGAGAAGCTGAAGGCCGAGGGCAAGATCCGCCACTGGGGTGTGTCGAACTTCGATACGCGCGATATGGCAGGCCTGATCCGGCTGACCAACGGCGCCAACTGTGCGACCAACCAGGTGCTGTACCACGCGGACACCCGTGGCATCGAATACGACCTGCTGCCCTGGACCACCGAACACAACATCCCGCTGATGGCGTATTCGCCGGTAGGGCAGGGGGGACGCCTGCTGCAATCCAAGGCGCTCGCCGCCGTGGCAAAGCGCCACAACGCGACGCCGGCACAGATCGCCATCGCCTGGACCATGCGCCACAGCAATGTGATCTCGATTCCGAAAGCCAGCGATCAGACGCACGTGCGCGAAAACGCCGCGGCCGGCGACATCACACTGACCCCGGAAGACCTGGCGGCAATCGACGCCGTGCACCCGCCTCCCGCACGCAAACAGTCGCTCGATATCCTGTAGGTGGAACACCCCGGACTCGATCCGGGGGCGTTCCACCGCCCCGGGCGTGCCGGAAGGCGCTGCGCTTTTCCGCGCCAGACGGTATCCTTCATCGCGTGAGCGAGTCGCGCCCGACGGTGACGCTGTGGTCCTGACACTGCTCGCGATCATGATCGCGGCGCTGTTGGCATTGGCGGTCGTCGCGACCTTCGCGCCGCGCATCGTGGTGTCGCTGGGCAGCGCCGGCATTGCCGGTCTGGTGATCCTGGCGGCGCTGGCCGCGATGGCGGGAATCGACCCCACGGCCACACTCGCTCTGCCGCTGGGGCCGGCCGGCGCGGCGATGCGGCTGGCGCTCGATCCACTCGGCGCAGCGTTCCTGTTGCTGGTGTTTCTGGCCGCCACGCCGTGCGCCCTGTTCGCCGACACCGGCCAGGCTGCCTCGCTCGCGGGCCAGCCTGCCTCGCCCGCGGGCCAGGCTGCCTCGCTCGCGGGCCAGCCTGCCTCGCCCGCGAGATTGCCCGCGTCGCTTGCGGCGCTGGCACTGACCCTGCTCGCCGCGGATGCCTTCACCCTCATCCTGGGCTTGCTGTTGCTCGCTCTCGCCACGGGGTCGTCACTCCGCCTGGCCACGTTCGGCGTCGTCTGCCTGATCGCGGCGTTCGCGCTGGCAGCGCCCACGACCATCGCGTGGCCGGATTGCGACTTCGCAGCGATGCGGGCCGCGCCGCCCGACGGATGGCGTGCCGGCGTCGTGCTGGTACTCGTCCTGCTTGGCGCGGGATCGCAGGCCGGCCACGCGACCCGAGCCACGTTGCCCGCCGTCGCCGGCACAACAATCGGAAGCTACCTGCTCATCCGAATACTGCTTGACCTGTTTGGACCGGCGCAGCCGCTCTGGTGGGCTGTGCCGTTGCTGGTCGTTGGCGCAATCGCAGCGGTCGCCGGATCACTGCGGGCCGCACTGGAAACCACGCTGCAATCGGTTCTATCGCTCGGCGGGCTGCATCAGCTCGGCCTCGCCACAATCGGTATTGGCGTCGCACTGCTCGCCCGTGCTGTCGACTTGCCGGACGTCGCGCTGCTCGCGATCGAAGCGACCTGGCTGCTGCTTGTCGCCCACGTGCTGTGTCGGACGCTGCTGTTGCTGTGCGCCGGTGCTGTCGAGACCGGCGCCGGAACCCGACGGCTCGACCGCCTGGGCGGCCTGGCTCACGGCATGCCGATCATCGCGATCTGCACCTTGGCCGGTCTGTTCGGCGTCGCCGTATTGCCGCCCGGTCTGGGCTTCGCTGGCTTTTGGCTGCTTTTCCAGGCGCTCCTGGGTGCCGCCCGCGTCGGCGGCTTCGGTCTGCAGCTTGTGATCGCCATCGTCGCCGTGCTGGCGGCGCTGTCCACTGGCCTCTCCGTCATGGCGGCCGTTCGGCTGTTCGGCGTGGCGTTCCTCGGCCGACCGCGCACACCGCGCACCGCTGTCGCCGAAGACGCACCGTTTGCGTTGCGTGCGGTTCTGATCGGGCTGGCGGCAGCGACCGGACTGCTCGGCGTGGTGCCGGCCCTGGCACTGCTGCCGGCCGCGCCTGCGCTGGCCTACCTCGCCAATAGCGGCTCGGACACGCTGGCGCTCGCACTGACGCTGCGGCCGGGTGCCGAGGCACCGGGCTATGCTCCCGCGGCGATCGCCGGACTCCTGGCCGTCGCGGGATGCGCCGTGTTCTGGCTGCTATATCGCGGCGGGTCCCAGTCCAATCGGCGAGAGCCGGCATGGTCCGGCGGCTTCGCCGCTCCGCCCGCCTGGTTGCCGTTCGGTGAGCCGGCAACGCAATACGGCCCCGCCTCATTCGCCGAGCCGTTGCAGCGCGTCCTCAGGATCCTCCCCCTCCCCCTGATAAAGCGGCTAGGGGGAGGGGGCCCAACTCCAGACCAAGCCCCCCTGAGCAGCCCAAACCCACGACCGGACGCGAACCACCACCCCTTGCGGCGAGCGATCCGAGCCGCAGTGCGCGCCAACGCCGCCACATCCATCGCCGCCACATCCATCGCAGCCACGCTGATCGTAATCGTATTGGCCGCTGCCGCCTGGCTGGTGGCGCCATGAACCTCCTGCTCGGGTTCGTCGCCCAACTTCTGCATATCGCTCTGATGCTGACCGCAACGCCTGCCCTGGTCAGCGTCGTCCGTTGGGTGGAGGCGCGACTGGCCGGCCGCACCGGTCCGCCCGTGTTGCAGCCGTGGCGCGATCTTCATCGACTGCTCCGCAAGGAAACGGTGGTGGCCGAAGGCGCCTCCGACCTCTCCACCGCCGCTCCGCTGCTCTCCGCAACAGCCATTGGCATCGCCGCATTCCTGGTCCCGTCATTCGCTCTCGGCATGACCTTCGCGCCATTCGCCGATCTGCTGGTAATCGCCGGATTGATGGCGTTGTCGCGCGGCTCGATCGCGCTGGCGGCCATGGACGCCGGCACCGCACTTGGCGGCATGAATGCGAGCCGGGCGACGTTCCTTGCCTGCCTCGCGGAACCGGCAATCCTGTCGGTGGTCTTCGTCCTCTCGCTGCTCGTCGGCAGCAGCAATCTGGATCTCGTCGCCGCGATGCAGCAGGAAGGCGTCACGGACTGGCGCACCGCCGTCGCCCTAGCGTTTGCCGCGACGTTGCTCGTGGCGTTCGTGGATTGCGGCTGGCGGCCAACGCTGCTGGAATTCAGCGGTCGGAGCCAGGCGCTGATCGAGGCCACTGAAGCGCTGAGACTGCTTCTCTGGTTCAACCTGCTCGGTGCGACGTTCGTGCCGTTCGGCATGGCCCCAGCCGGCGCGGCACCGACCGCGTGGCTGGTGGGACTCGCAAGCTGGCTGATCCGAACGCTGCTGTTCGCCGTGGCGCTTGCCGTGGCGCAGGCTTTCGTGAACCGTGTTCGGCTGATGCGTGCAGCGCATGTACTCGGCGTGGCGATACTGCTTGGCCTGCTGGCCATCGCGTATCTGTTCGCCGACATGGGGACGGCGTGACCGGCGCCGCAGCATTGGCGGCAGCGCTCGCCCTGGCGCTGTCCATCGCATTGCTGTGCGCCAGGCGGATCGGCACCGCGGTGATCATCTGCGCCATTCAGGCGTTGCTGTCCGCCGCCGCTCTGGCTGCGCTTCGTTGGCAACCGGCCGCCACCGCTCTTGTCGCGTTCGCGCTGAATGGCATCGCGCTCCCTCTGGCGCTGCTGCGTGTCGTTCATCGGCCAGCCATGTCGCCGGTCATCGCCACGCGAAACGGCGCCGTTGGCTTCTGGCTCGCCGTACTCATGCTGTCGACGCTCGTTGTCGCCGCCTTCACCCAGGCCAGACCGAGCCCCGCCAGCGACTCCTTGGTGCTTGGATCGTCAATCGTACTACTCGGCTTGCTGCTGATTGCGCAGCGGTCGCATCCGCTGGCGCCCGCGCTGGGCCTGCTATCTTCGCAGAACGGCTTGCTGCTCGTCGCCAGTGCAACGCCTGACCTGCCGCTATCGGCTCGTCTGGTTGTCATCCTGCCGCTGGTCCCCGGATTGATCCTGGCCAACGCGTGGCTGCGTCAGTGATCGATCCACTGCCCGTCGTCGTGATCGCACTGCCTTTTGCGTCGGCAGCAGTGCTGGCGCTGGTTGGCTCCTGGCGCATCGGCATCTGGATCAACGCGGGGTCCGCCACCCTTTTGCTTCTGCTGGCCGCCCTGTTGCCGTGGCATCTGCACGCACCGGTGCCGCTCCTCCACATCGGTGCGCCGGAAACGCAACTCGTCCTGCTGACCAGTCTCGTCGCGATGACGACAAGCTGGTTCAGTCGCCGCGATGTTCCGGCATCGCTCGCGACACGGTCGCTGGATCGGCGAAGAGCGCGACTGTATCACGCCGCTTGCCAGGCCCTGGTCGGCGCCATCCTGTTGGCGGTGTTGTCGGACAACCTGATGCTGACCTGGCTTGCTCTGGCCATCGCGATCGCCGCGGCCGCCGGCGTGACCGGTGCAGTCCGCAGCCAGGCCGCGGCGACCGCCGCATCGAACCTGCTTTTGCTGTGCGGCGTTGGCCTGCTGATTGCGCTGCTGGGAACATTGCTGCTCCACGTGGCGCAGGAGCCCCACGCTGCGACCGTGCGGTGGAGCACGCTGCAATCCGTGCCGCACCACCTGCCGGCGCTTCACCTGGCGTGTGTATTTTTGCTCATCGGCTATGGCGCCCTGGCCGGTGTCGCGCCGCTGCATGGCTGGCTGCCTGACGCCGCCGCCGAGGGCTTTGCGCCGGGATCCATTATCGTCGGCGCATTGATGGTGAATGCGCCGCTGCTGGTGTTGCTGCGGCTGCGCGCCGCGCTAAATCCCAATCCGGGACTGCCCGCGGCGGTTTTGATGGCGCTTGGCCTGATAACGCTGCTGCTCGGTGCGTGCTGCCTGCTGGCGTCCACCGACATGAGGCGAACCGCCGCATTCGCCGGCATGGCGCAGATCGGCATGATTGTCGTCGCCATAGGCATCGGTGGACCTGCTGCAACATTCGCCGGCTGGCTGCCCATGACGCTGCTCGCGCTGGCACGCGCATCGGTGCTGCAATGCCACGGCCTGCCGCCGACGCAGCTTGCCGCCTGGACACGCACGGCCGGCATTCTGGCGCTGGCAATCCTGCCGCTGTTCGCGCTGTTCCTGCTCGCCAAGGCAGCAGTCTGGCTGCTGCTGCCCCTCGGCGTCGGCGTTCTGCTGACGAGTTCGGCGCTGCTCGCTCGCCTGCCCATTCCGCTGCCGTCGGTTCCCGTGCCGCGCGGCGGTGATCTGTCCGAAATCGCTGCGCTGGCGCCGATCTGGCTGCAGCTGGCCCTGGTGCTGCTGCTGGTCCTGGCCATGCCCGGTCCGGTGGTCGATTGGTTCAATGCGACGGCGGCGAGATGACGACCGCGTCGGCCATCATCCGGGACGCCGAGACCGAGCCTTGCCTGCCGTGGCCGCGCCATGTTTTGCCGCCTGCGGAATGGGCGCGCATGGCCGCCACCCTGGCCGACGAACCGACCTTGGCGCTGTTGGCGCTGTGGGCGGACACCGGCCACGCCTATGCCCTGCTGCTCGATGAGACCGCCCGCACCCCGTTGCTGGTGTCCACCACAGTCGAGGCTGGCGGCTATTCCGCCCTGTCCCTTGTCCGCCCGGTTGCGGCGTGGTTCGAGCGCATGGTGCATGATCTGTGGGGCCACACCGCGATTGGTGGAACCGATCAGCGCCCCTGGCTCGATCACGGCCACTGGCCGCAAACTGCACCGATGGCGTTGCGGGTCGGTCCTCCCGGCGGTCGGTCCGAGCCGCCGGAGTTCCTCTCCGCCGGCAGCGACGAACTGGACCAGATTCCGCTTGGGCCGGTGGATGGCGGGATCGCGGCGGCCTCGCATCTACGCCTGACCGGTCGCGGCGAAACCATCGTCAGGCTGGAAGCGCGACTCGGCTACACGCACAAGGGCACCCTGACTCTGATGCGAGGCAAATCGCCGCGCGCTGCCGCCCGCTTCGCCGCGCGTCTGTCGGCCGAAGCAACCGTCGCACACGCAATCGCCTTCGCCCGCGCGACCGAGGCGGCCCTGGGTTGCGAAATCCCCCCAAGGGCGGTCGCCTGGCGTGCCGTGATGGCGGAGCTCGAGCGGGTCGCCGTTCATCTCGGCGACCTGGGTGCCACCGCAGACGCAGCGGGCTTCGCCGTGGTGTCTGCACTGTGCGCATCGCACGCCGAGGCGATCCATCGCGCCGCCCAGCTCGCGTTCGGCCACCGGCTGATGATGGACTGCGTCATACCGGGCGGTGTGGCCGCTGATGCTGCCCCCGGAGGACCCGAAGCGATCGGCCGCGCACTGGCAAGCCTGGCAGGCGGATTGCCGGATCTGGAACGGCTGCACAACTCAGCGCCCTTGGCCGGGCATCTGTCCGGTACCGGCGTCATCACGGTCGCGGCAGTCGCGCGCTTCGCCGCCGGCAAGGCCGATCTGCCGCCGTTTTCTTCTTCCGTCCCCTTACGGGAGGAGGCAGCGGGAGGCGACAACGCCATCCGCGACAACCCCTCCACCTCGCCAAAACGCGACGCGGAGAGAGCCGCGCCCAGGTCGCCGGCAGCCGGCGATATCGCCGATCGCGCCCGCACCCGCCTGATGGAAATCGCCGAAAGCATCCGGCTCACGCGCACCCTGCTTGAAGCCATACCGGCGGGCGCTGTCTCCGCTCCCCTGCCTCCCGCCAGCGGCGAGGGCATCGGCTTCGCAGAGGCGGCCCGCGGCGACATCTGGCACTGGCTGCGGCTGGATCACGGACAGATCGCCAGCGTGTTCATGCGTGATCCGGCCTGGGCGCAATGGCCGCTCCTGGAGTTGGCGCTGGCGGGCCAGCAGGCGGAGGACCTGCCGCTGATCCTGGCGTCGTTCGGTCTGACCAGCTCGGGAGTGGATCTTTGATGCTCTGGCAACGCATTGGCCGTACGCTGCGCGACGGTCCCCGCGCCGAACCGCCGGCACCGGTGGATGCGCAGACCGCCGCCTCCCTGGCCGGCAGGCTGGAAGCCGCCGCGCAGGCCAAGCTGGGCCGCAGCCTGGCGATCCTGCATGTGGATGCCGGCAGTTGCGGCGGCTGCGAGATCGAACTGCGCGCGCTGAACAGCGTCATCCATGATCTGGAGCGGTTCGGTATCCGCTTCGTCACCAGCCCGCGTCACGCGGACGTTCTGCTGGTCACCGGCCCGCTGACGCGCAATCTGGTGGAAGCATTGGAGCAGGCGTGGACCGCAACGCCGGAGCCGAAGTTTGTCGTGGCGGTCGGGGATTGCGCGGTGGACGGCGGCGTATTCAAGGGCAGCTACGCTGTCACTGGCGGTGTCGGAACGACGCTGCCGGTGGACCTGCTGATCGGCGGCTGTCCGCCGACACCCGAGCGGATCCTGGCAGGACTGCGCGCGCTGCTGGAAGCGAACGCGCGCAGCTAGGTGGAAGTCAGCTCGCCGTCGGCTTATGCGGCGTTACGTGCGTCGTATGGTGCGCCACGCTGTGCACATGCGTCACGTGGTGCGGCTTCACCTTGTGCACGGCCGCCGTCGTGTGATGCCCGCTGGATTTGTGATGCAGCGCGCTCGACGTGGTTGCGGATGCCGTGGAGGCGGTGAAGGCGGCGACTGGCAGAACGAGGCCGATCAGGGCGAACAGGTGTCTGCGCGAGGGTGTCACGGGTTTGGCTCCGGGGTGACAGAGGTTGCGGGATCAGGCTGAGAGGCGAG
>DATKFJ010000188.1:0-12710 GCA_035511435.1 Acetobacteraceae bacterium
GCGCGACGGGTCGAAGAACTCGCCCGTCTCGGTGTCGCGGATGAAGGCATCCTCGGCCCAGGAATCCCACAGGCCGGTGACCACATCGTAGAATTCGCGGGCGCGACGATAGCGCTCGTCGTGGTCCATGTGTTCGTCCAGGCCGAAATTCAGTGCCGCGTCTGGGTTGGATGTGGTGACGATGTTCCAGGCCGCGCGACCGCCGCTGATATGGTCGAGCGAGGCGAAGCGTCGCGCGACGTGATACGGCGCGTCGAAGGTGGTGGAACCGGTGGCGATCAGGCCAATGTGGTCGGTCACCATCGCCAATGCCGACAGCAGCGTGAACGGTTCGAATGAGGTCACCGTGTGGCTGCGCTTCAGCGCTTCGATCGGCATGTTGAGCACGGCCAGATGGTCGGCCATGAAGAATGCATCGAACCTGCCGCGTTCCAGCGTCTGGGCGAAGCGCTTCAGGTGCGCGAGGTTGAAATTCGCGTCGGTGTAGGCGCCAGGATAGAGCCAGGCAGCGGTGTGGATGCTGGCCGGCCGCATGAAGGCGCCGAGATGGAGTTGCCGTCTGGTCATGTTGCTCTGCGCATCCTTCCCGCATAGACCTGCCTGCATGATTTAGGCGCGAGGAGACGCTGATGACAATCCGGACTGTGATCGGCGATGCGCCCAGGCGTCGGGAGGATGCGCGCTTCGTGACCGGTCGGGGCGCTTATCTGGATGACCTTGCGTTCGACGGTGTCGTGCATGCTGTCGTGCTGCGCTCACCACATGGTCATGCGCGGATCGATGGCATCGAAGTGGCAGCCGCGCTTGCCATGCCGGGGGTGCTTGCCGTGCTGACGTCCGCGGACGCGGCGGCCGATGGGTTGCAGCCGATGCGTCCCACGGTGGAAGCCAACGTGCAGACCGGCGAGCCGTTTGCTTTCGCGCCTCAGCCATTGCTGGGGCAGGGAAAGGTCCGACATGTCGGCGAGCCGGTGGCACTTGTCGTCGCCGAGACGCGCGCGCAGGCGCTGGATGGCGCTGAACGCGTCGTGGTGAATTATATGGCGCTGCCGGCCGTGACAACCGCGGAGGCTGCGCAAGCGGCTGGTGCACCGGAGATATCGGCGGAGGTGCCGGGGAACGTGTGCCTTGACTGGCGTACCGGTGATGCGGCGGCGGTGACGGCGGCATTCGCGACGGCGGCGCACGTTGTCACGCTGCGCTTCGACAACCACCGTATCGTGACCAATCCGATGGAACCGCGCGGTGCCGTTGGGTGCTACGACCGTGCGCAGGACCGCTATACGCTGCATGTGTCCAGCCAGAACATTCACGGCAACCGCGATGCGACTGCTCGCGCACTGGGCGTTCCATCCGCCGCGGTGCGGTTCATCGCGCCTGATGTCGGTGGCGGGTTCGGCGCGAAGAACTTCACCTACGCCGAGCATACGTTGATTCTGTGGGCGGCGAGACGCGTTGGCCGGCCGGTGAAGTGGATTGCCACGCGCAGCGAAGGCTTCGTGTCCGATCATCAGGCGCGCGATCACCATGCGCAGGCGGCGCTGGCGCTGGATGCGGATGGGCGTTTCCTGGGGTTGCGCGTCACCAGCGTGGCCAATGTCGGTGCGTATATGGCGGGTGGGTCCGGTGCGGTGCAGACCAACCAGTATGTTCATCTGCAAGGCAGCATATACGCGGTGCCCGCTGTCGAGTTGCGCGTCGCGGCGGTGCTGAGCAACACAACGCCGATTGGCGTCACGCGTGCGCCGGGCTTCGCCGAATCGGCGAATATCATGGAACGCCTGATCGACACCGCGGCCAGGCAATGCGGCTTCGACCGCGCGGACTTGCGCCGGCGCAACATGGTGCCGGCCGATGCCATGCCGATGACCAACGCGCTTGGTTTCAGCGTGGACAGCGGGCATTTTCAGGAGACGTTCGATCGCGCAATGATGCAGGCCGATGTTGCCGACTTCGCAGTGCGGCGTGCCGACAGCGAAACGCGCGGGCTGCTGCGCGGGCTGGGATTCGCGTGCCACATCAAGGGAACCGGCGGTTCGCCGCACGAGAACGTCGATATCCGTTTCGAAACGGACGGCACCGTATCGCTGATCACCGGCACGCAGACCATAGGCCAGGGCCACGAAACGACATTTCCGCAGATCCTGGCGGATCGGCTCGGCGTGCCGAACGAACTGATCCGGCTGCGTCAGGGCGACACCGATCTGATCGCAACCGGCGGCGGCCATGGCAGTTCGCGTGCGACATATATGGGCGGCACGGCGATCTGGCGTGCATCGGAGACGATCATTGCCAAGGGCACGCGCATCGCCGCGGAGGCGATGGAAGCGGCGGATGCGGACATTCGGTTCGCGGATGGCCACTTCGTTGTAGCGGGCACCAACATGTCGATGTCACTGCTGGACGTAGCTGGGCGCGCGCGCGATGCCGGCACACCGCTCGACACGTATCATGCGTGGACACGCGAACACATGACCTTTCCGAATGGAACGCATGTCGTGGAGGTGGAGATCGATCGCGATACCGGATGCGTCTCACTCGTGCGGCACACCGCGGTGGACGATTACGGCGTGCTGGTCAATCCGATGGTTGCATCCGGGCAGGCGCATGGCGCAATCGCGCAGGGCATGGGGCAGGCACTGCTGGAGCACGCGGTGTACGATCCGGAAACGGGGCAGCCGATTGCCGGGTCGTTCATGGACTATGCACTGCCGCGCGCCGACGATCTGCCGGCGTTCGATCTGAGCTTCAATGCGACCCGCTGCACGACCAACCCGTTGGGCGTGAAAGGCTGCGGCGAGGCCGGCGCGGTCGGCGCGTTTCCGGCGGTCGCCAATGCGATCGTGGATGCGCTGGCGCCGTTCGGTGTCATGGCGATCAATGGTCCTGCAACGCCGGCGGCGATTTGGCGCGCGATGCGTGGGCACGATGACAGGTGAGTATTATCCGTTGACCGCACGAATGATCGCTGCCCAGCGATCCAGCACCGGCAGGATCGTCTCGGCCGTCTCGGACGGCAGACTGGTCGAGATACGGTTCACCTCCAGATCCTGATAACGCTTGATCAGGTCTACGTCGTCGGGCTGACCGCCGATCGAAATATCGAAATGTGCCGGATCGCGTCCGGCCTCGGCTGCCATCTGGCGGAAGCGCGGAATCAGTTCGGTCAGCGGCGTCGGCGAGCCTGCGGTCACCTGCGGCATCCAACCGTCGCCGTAACGCACCGCGCGGCGCGCACTGTAAGGGAACGCACCACCCACAAGAATCGGTGGATGCGGCTTTTGCACCGGCTTCGGCCATGTTCGCATCGGACCGAAGTCGACGAACTCGCCGTGGTACTCCGCGGTGTTCTGTAACCAGATCGCCTTCATCGCCTCGATCCGCTCGCGCGCAAGCTCGTGCCGCGTGGTGAAATTGGTGCCGTGGTTCTCCATTTCCTCCTTGTTCCAGCCATTGCCGACACCGAACACGAAGCGCCCGCCGGACACCCGATCGATCGAGGCGACCAGCTTCGCGGTCTGGATTGGATCACGTTGGGCGATCAGGCAGATACCGGTGCCGATCTTCAGCGTCTTCGTCGCAGCCGCTGCCATGGTGAGCGTCACGAACGGATCCATCACGTCGCAGTAGCGCTTCGGCAGATCGCCGCCGAGCACGAATGGCGTTTTGCGCGAGAATGGAATGTGCGAATGCTCGGGTGCCCAGACGATATCGAAGCCGCGTTCTTCCAGTGCGCGGGCGAGTTCCGCGGGTGTCATCGAATAGTCGGTGAAGAACATCGATGCGCCGAATTTCACGGCTGCCGGCTACCTGGCATGATCCACCATGCCCATCCACCACATGGTGCGTTCCCCGACCTCAATATCGTACGCGCGAGCGAAGTCCAATCGGCCGTCCGAGGCGATGCGGAACAGGGACAGACGTGTCGGCACATCGCGGATGGTGTCGCCGTCGCGGACATGCAGGCCCATGATGTGCGCGACGACGAGCAGCCGGCCGGTTGGATCGATGTGAAAAGTGCGTGGGTGAATGCCGTGGGTATCGACATGCTGGATCAGGTTCGGTTCGCCGGTGGCCTGGTCGATCGTGTAGACCGCCAGCGAGTTCTCGCCACCGGCAAACACGCGCTGACCGCCGAATTCCACTGTTTCGCTGGAACGGTTGGCGACGTAGACCGTGCGTCCGTCCGGATGCACGTGCACGGTGCCGACCAGTTGGCGATGCCGGGTGCCGGGGTCGGCCAGCGCGTCCTTGCGGAAACGCGGGGCGGCTGACAGCGCACCATCCTTCAGTTCGAACATGTCGAGCTGATTCTGCCGCTCGAGCGATACGTAGACCCAGGGGCGCGTCGGATGAAAATCCAGATGGCGTGGGCCGAAACCGTAGCCGCCACCTGGCGCGACTGACACTTCATTGGTCAGTACGCCGTCGCGGAAGTCGAACACCTGGAGCGCGCCGGGTTGCTCCGGCTTGCCATCCGCGGCGTCGTGGCCGCGCGTGACCAGGATCACCTGCCGATTGTCCGTTGTCGCGCGCACCTGGTGGGCGAAGATGCCGGGATCGATCGAGCCGGGCTGCGCCACTTCTTCGCCCGGCGTTGCGTCGGCGTTGATCCGATAGACGCGAATCGCAGCCGGATTGCTGAACGCGACCAGGATGTATTCGGACGGAATGTCGGTCGCCATATGAATCGGCCGTGTCGGCAGCCGGATCGGCGCACCATGCGGGCTCAGCGCGCCGCTGACGCGGTCGATGCGGAACGCGGTCACGTGATGCGTGCTTCCCGACTGTCCCATGCCGGACGCGCTGTCGCTGGTCGCGACGTACAGATGGCGCCGCGACGCGTGTGGCCAGACATACTGCACATTCGCCGGCAGGCTGACCGTGCCGCGACGGGTCAGCGTGGCAGCGTCCGTGTCCATATCGTACTGCGTGAGCTCCGCACCGACGCTTGCGTACAGCGACATCGGCGCTACCTGAACGTATAGACGTTCAGCGCGTTGTCGCGGAACAGCATGCGTTCCTCCTGCTCCGTCATCTTGAAACGGAAAGCGGTCTTCGGGTCATCGAAGTCCCAGTGCGGGTAATCGCTGGAGTAGACCATGCGGTCCCAGCCGATCCATTCGAACACCTGGCGCAGGTCCTCGGGGTTCTCCGGCTCTTCCACCGGCTGGGTGGCGAACCACAGGTTGGTCCGCATGTATTCCGACGGCGGCCGCTTCACCTGCGGCACTTCGTCGCGCATCTTTTCCCAGTGTCTGTCCAACCGCCAGCCGAGTGATGGCGCCCAGGCGAAGCCGCCTTCGATCAGGCAGATCCTCAGGCGCGGAAATGCCTCGAACACACCTTCAAGAATCAGGCTGGCAGCCTGGTTCTGCATCGAGTGGACCAGCATGTGATGGTCTTCGAGGTAGAACTGCGGCCAACCACTGGCGGACGGCGCGCTGTTCTGCGTGCCGCCGATGTGCAGGCCGATCGACAGATTGTTCGCCTGTGCCGCAGCGAAGATCGGCCAGTAGCGCCTGCGGCCCAGCGGTTCGGATGTCTTCGACCCCAACTGGATCTGGGCGAACCGCCAATCGCCGGCACGTTTCTCGATCTCCTTGATCGATGCCTCCGGATCGTCCTGCGGCACCAGGATCGAAGCGCGCAACCGTGGCTCCAGATCGACGAAGTCGTGCGCCTGCCAGTCGTTCATCGCCGAACACAGTGCCGCGGCTTCATCGAGATTGCGGGACGTGTTGCCGCCCAGCAACGGTTCCAGCACACCGAACGCGATGTTATAGGCGTCCAGCAGTTGTTCGCGCATGAACGGTACGTCGGACCCAGGCAGCCCGCCACCAGGCGGCCAGGCGTCGCGGCGCGATGTGTTCGGTGAGAAGCGCGGATATGTACCCCGGTCGGCATAGATGCCGCAGTTGAACTTGCCGTACTCGGCAAGATGCTTGCGCCAGCGCGCCGACAGGTACTGATTGAGCGCTCCCGGCTTCATATACGGATGGATGTCGCAATCGACGATGCCGAGTTGCGCATCGGCGTCGGCACGCCGTTCCAGGACGTCAACGGGGGCGTTCATTGCACGCTCTCCTTCAGGCGGGGGTAGGTTTCCAACGGATTGTCGACGCGGATGCGCCGCAGCAGCGAGGATGACAACCCGCCGGGCAGCACCTGATCGCCGTCGAACTGCCAGTGCGGATAGTCGGAAGCGAACAGCAGCATCCGGTCGCTGTCGATCTGCTCGATGATGCGATCGATCACCGGCGTATCGCGCGGTGCGTCGATCGGCTGCACGGTCAGGCGCACATTCTCCCGGATCGTCTCCGCCGGAGATCGTTTCACCCACGGAACCTCGGCCCGCACCCCGCGCCATGTCTTGACCGCGCGCCACAGGAAGCCGGGCAACCAGGTCACGCCCGATTCGATCAGCACGACACGCAGGGACGGAAATTTGTTGAACACCCCATTGGAGATCAGGCTGAGCAACTGATCCTCGAAAATCTGCGAGTTCGCGACGTAGTCGTGCAGATAGTGCGACGGCCAACCACCGGACGTCGGTGCGTAGCGATACATGCTGCCGGCGTGCAGGCCGATCGGCAGGTCGTGCTTCACCGCCGCCTGGTAGATCGGCCAGTAATAACTGCGGCCCAGCATCATCTCGCACGCCACCGGAAGCAGGATCTGCACGAAGCGCTGGTCGGCGGCGCGACGTTCGATTTCCTCCACCGCCATCAGCGGCGCCTGCGCCGGCACAACGATGGAGGCGCGCAGGCGTGCATCCCTGTCCAGCCAGTGCTCGATGATCCAGTCGTTCACCGCGGCACAGATCGCGGCACCCATGCTCTCGCTGACGGCGACCTGACCGCCGGTGAGCGGATTGCAGATCGCCAGGCTGATGCCGAACGCATCCAGTGCGTCGCGCTGCATGTTCGGCAGGCTGGAGCCCGGCCTTTCGCCCTGCACGCGCCAGTCCGGCCGACAGGTGATCGGCGCGTTCAGCGGGTAGCTCATCATGTCGAAGCCATCGAGCCCGCGCGCAATGAATGACTCGCGCCAGAAGTCGTCCATGTAGGGCAGCAATGCCTTGATGTTGGGCACGCCGGGATGAATGTCGCAGTCGATGGTGCCGTCAGTTGTCATGGCTTGCTCCATGCGCGCGACTGTACGGGCAATGCGTCAGCCCTTCAATCCCGCGCGCCGCAGGCTGCGCTGCCAGTCCGCCGCGACTGCATCCAGCGCCACCTTCGCGGTCTGCTGACCCAGCAGCACCTGCGAGATGCCGCTGCGCAGTTGCAGTTCCAGGGTCGGCCAGATCGGTTCGCGCGGCTCCAACGTCGCGTTCTGCATGGCCTCTGCCAGCACCGGCGCCCAGCCGAAACGCGCCTGCACGTCCGGCTGGTTCAACACCGAAACGCGCGGTGGCGCATTGCCGCGTTCAAGCGACCGCCGCATCCACTCCTTGCTGGTGGCCATCTGGATGAATTCGAATGCCCATTCCTTGTTCTTGCATGCGCTTGGCACACCGAATGTCCAGCCGCCAACGCTCACGCTGCTCTCCGCACGGGAATGAGCACCGGGCGCCACGGCCCATGCCCACTTCCCTGCGGTCTTCGACAGCTTCGGGTCGTTGATCAGCGTGCCGTACGGCGCCAGCGTGATGGTCATGGCGTAGCGATCGGTCTGGCCGCCCGCGACGATTTCATCGAATTCCCAGGTGATCGCATCGGGCACCACGACCTTGTACTTGGTCATCAGGTCGCCGTAGTACTGCAATGCCTCCACCGCCCGCTGATCGTTGATCAGGATATCCCAGTTCGCCGGGTCGAAATATTGCCCGCCATTGCCGCGCAGGAAAGGCGAGAACCCGCCGACCATCGCCGGGCCCTGGCGACCCCAGATGCCAAGGCCGTATCGATTCGGCGCACCAGCCTTGGTGGTCGCGATGCACGCCGCCAGAAACTCGGCCCAGTTCTCCGGCGCCTTGGTAAAGCCGACATCCGCCAGCAACTGCTTCTGGTAATTCAGGATGCTCGCGGTGACGCGATAGGGAATGCCGAGTAGCTTGCCCTGATAGCTGGCCATGTCGCGGATCGGCGGCAGGAAGTCGTCCCAATCGAAGTCGGGATGCTTTGCCGCGGTGCCGGCCATGAGTTTTTCATGATCTTCCATATGCGGCGCCAGCCAGCCCGCAAAAGTGGCGGTCCACTGGATGATGTCGATGTCATTGCTGCCGGAGTTCAGTTCGGCCTTCAGCCGTGCGCTCAACGCGTCGATCGGCAGCAGGGTGAAGTCGATCTTGATGCCGGTCTGCTTTTCGAATGCCGGCGCGACTTCTTCGACCAGGCACCAATGCCACGGGCCATTGTCGCCGACGAACACCAGCTTTTCGGGTTTGCTCTGGGCCAGCGCGACGCGGGGCAACGCAGTTGCCGCGGCGGCGGCCTGCAACAGGTGACGACGATTGATCATCGGCCGATCCCCGCTCGGCGCAGGCTGCGCTGCCAGTCAACGGTCAGATCGTCCAGCGCCTGTTTCGGCGTCTTCTGACCGAACAGCGTCTGCGACAATGCGGAGCGCAATTGGATTTCCAGCGTGTCCCACACCGGATAGGCGGGCGTCGGAAAGCCGGTCTCGATCGCCTGCGCGGCGACCGGCGGCCAGCCGATCTTCTCGATCATGTCGGGGTCATCCAGCACAGAACGCAGCGGCGGCGCGTTGCCGCGTTCCATGGCGCGCTTCTGCCACTGCCTGCTGCACGCCATCTGGATAAATTCCAGCGACCATTCCTTGTTGTTGGTGTATTTCGGCACACCAAGGGAATGACCATCGATCCAGGTGCGGCCCTCATTTTTCGAATGCGGCCCCTGCACCGTGGTCCATGCCCACTTGCCGCCGGTCTTCGATAGCTTTGGATCGTTGATCAGCGTGCCGTAGGGCGCGAACATCTGCACCATGGCGTAGCGGTCGCTTTGCCCGCCGGCGACGATTTCGTCGAACTCCCAGGTCATCGCCTCGGGTGGCACGACCTTGTACTTGGTGACCAATTCGGCGTAGAACGTCAGCGCCTCGACGCCCTTTTCGTCGTTGATGAAGATCTCTCCGGTCTTGAAGTCGAGCAGGCGTCCGCCGTTGGAGTACAACCAGGGATTGAAGCCGACGAACATGCCGGCGCCCTGACGTCCGAAGATGCCGAAGGCATAGCGATCGGGTGGCTTGTTCACGGCGAGCGCGGTCTTGAGGAATTCGTCCCACGTGCCGGGTGGCTGACTGAATCCCGCCTGTTCCAGCAACGCCTTCTGGTAGTGGAAGATTCCCGTGGTGATGCGGTACGGGATGCCGACCAGCTTGCCGTCGTACGTCGCGGCCTTCTTGGTGCCGGTGAGGTAGTCGTCCCAATCGAAGTCGGCATGACGCGATTTCATCTCGGCGAGCAGCGGTTCGTGGTCTGCCATGTGCGGCGCGATCCAGCCGGCCATGCCAACCGACCACTGCACGATGTCGATGCCGGCGCTGCCGGCGCCCAATTCGGCGCGCAGCCGAGCGCGCCAGGGATCGACGGGGAGGAGAGTGAAGTCGATCTTGATGCCGGTGGCTTTTTCGAATGCCGGTGCGACTTCCTCGACCATCGCCCAATGCCATGGGCCGTTGTCACCGACGTAGACCAGCTTTTCCGGCTTGCTCTGCGCCTTGATCTGCGGCGCGGCCAATACAGCAGCGGTCGCGACCGAGGCTTGCAGGAGAGTGCGGCGCTTCAGTCCGGACATGTGTTTCCCCCCGATATTTTTGTCAGCCCTTGACCGCGCCAGACGACAGGCCCGCGACCAGATGTCGTTGCGCGGCGAAAGCGAAGATCAGCACCGGCAGAATCACCAGCACGCCCGACGCGGTCATGCCACCCCAGTCGACGCCGGTGTCGCCACCGGAGAACGCCGCCATCAGCACCGGCAGCGTATGTGTCGCGTTGTTGGTCAGCACGGCGGAGAACAGGAAGTCGTTCCAGGCGAGCTGCAGGGACAGGATGCTTGCGGCCACCAGTCCCGGCCGGATCAGCGGCAGCACGACATGGCGGAACGCGGCGTAGCGCGATGCGCCATCGACCCAGGCGCTCTCTTCCAATTCGCGAGGCATGTCCTCGAAGAAGCCGCGCATGATCCACACCACCAGCGGCAGGCTAAAGGTGGTGTAGGCGAGGACCACGCTGGTGCGCGTCGTGGTCAGGCCGAGTTTGCTGAACAGGATGTACATCGGCACGAGCACGGCAATCGGCGGCAGCATGCGCATGACGAGCAGCGAAAAGAACAGGAACGAGCTGCCACGAAATGGGAAGCGTGCGAAGGCGTACGCGGCGGGCACGCCGATACAGATCGACAGGATCACCGCGCCGGATGAAATCAGCAGGCTGTTGACGAACGCCTGGAGGAAATCGGCCTGGCCCAGCACGCCGACATAATTTTGCAGTGTGGGCCACCAGATGAACAGCGGCGGGGTCGCGAATACCTGCAGTCTGGTCTTCAGCGACAGGCCGAGGACCCAGAGCAGTGGGAACAGGAACACTGCGGTGATCGCGATCAGCGCAAGGTAAACGGATCCTGCAAACACCAGCTTGCCGCGACGCGAGCCGACGCCGGACAGCGCGCTCATTGGATGTCTCGCACACGGTTGGAAGTGTTCGGATCCACCGGGAGTTCCAGTGTTGGGGCCTGGTCGCGGATAACCGGGTCAAGCCCAGCCATGACGGATCGGTCGGGCCATGACGGCAGATGGCTTGGCAGTGACGGAGAGTGGCTCATCAGTTTGCCTCCCGCCGGCGAATCACGGCGATGAAGAACAGGCACAGCAGCAGACACATCAGCAGCATCAGCCAGGAAGCCGCGGCGCCGAGGCTCAGGTCGAAGCGCACGAAGGATGCGAGATAGGTGAACATCGACAGTGTCATCGTGGCGTTCGCCGGGCCGCCACTGGTCATGACGTAGATGTTGTCGAAGGCGCGGAACTCGAAGATGGTTCGCAGCAGCAATGCCACCACGATGTAGGGCTTCAGCAATGGCAACGTGATGTGCCAGAACACCTGCACCCGGCTGGCGCCATCGATCGCCGCCGCCTCCACCGGTTCACTCGGCAGGGAGCGCAGGCCTGCGAGAAGCAATACCGCCACGAAGGGCGCATTCTGCCATAGGTTCACGACCATGACGGAGATCAGCGCCGTGTCAGGGCGGCCGAGCCAGACGATGTGACTGCCGATCCAGTAGTTGATCACGCCGTGGTCGGGGTCGAGAAGCAGCTTCCAGCATAGTGCCGCGACAATGGGTGTGATCATCATCGGCACGACAAGCGCGGTGCGAAAGAAGCCGATCCACGGCAGGTCGATGTCCAGCAGCAAGGCGATGCCCAGGCCAAACGCGAGTTCGGTTGCGACCGTCGTCACTGTGTAGATGCAGGTGACGGACAGGCTTTTGATAAACTGCGGATCGGTCAGCAGGTCATTGTAATTGTCGAGGCCGGCGAAATTGCCGGAGAACAATGCCTGGTCGGGCGACCAGCCCTGGAAACCGAGATACAGTGAGAAGAGCAGCGGGATGCCGAAGATCAGCACCATCATCGCCGTGGTTGGCAGTATTGCGATGCGCACGAACTGGCGGTCGAACCAGCGCTGCACGCCGGTCGTGCCCGCGGTGCTCGCGCGCATGGTCCGAACGCCTGGGCGCCGGGCGGCGGTGGTGGTTCCTCCCATTTTCCCTCGTGTACTGGGGTGCGGTTGCTTCCGCCGGTACCATACAGCCGGCGTCAGCGCGCGTCACGCGCGGCAGGTCAGCCGACGCGCAGCAGTCGAAATCCCTCGGCCTGCAACCACGGTATCGCAGTTGCGGCGTGCGGCGTCAGACGATCCACCAGGTTCCAGAATCGCTTGCCGTGATTCATGTGCTTCAGATGCGCCACTTCGTGCGCGGCGACATAGTCCTGCACGAACTCCGGTGTCATCACCAGGCGCCAACTGAACGCCAACGAGCCATCGGCCGCGCAACTGCCCCAGCGACTGCGTGTGTCCTTCACCGCGATGCGCCGTGCCGTCAAGCCGAGTGTCGCGGTCTTGTCGACGACCAATGCGGACAGACGCCGCAGCGCTTCGGCACGCAAAAAATCCTGCACGCGACGGCGAAGAAATTCCGGTGCTCCCGCGACATGCAGTTCGCCGTCCTGCAACCACGCGCCACCGCGCGACTGCGGCATATGGCGAATGCGATGTGGCTCGCCGGCAATAGAGACCAGCGTACCATCGGCGAACGGCACGGCATCAGGCAGCGCGGCAATCCGGTTTGCCACCCAGTCGGCATGGTTCATCAGCAGCGCGACGCCGGCACCGCGACCGGCACGCATCGGCAGCGTGACAACCACACCACCGCCGCATGGATCAATGCGCAAACTAACGCGCCGTGCGCGACGATTGCGTCGCCATTCGACTCGCGTCAATCCACCCGGCAGAGTCAGCATTTCAGATCGCGGCAATTCCATCCTGCTCAGAAATGAGCAGATGCGACCGATTCGTCAACCCATCTGTTTGGGCAGCTTGCCCGAGCGTTAGGCCGCCTTTGCCAGTTGCACGCCGCACGCATCGAACGCGGCGAACAATCTGGCTTGCTGTTCGCCGGTCAATTTCAGGTGCGGCGGACGCATATTGTGCCACGCGGCATCGCCGGTGTGACGCGCCATCAATG
>DATKFJ010000189.1:0-3893 GCA_035511435.1 Acetobacteraceae bacterium
CGTCAAGGTCTCGGTTATCCGCACGACGGGGCAGGTCGCCTTTGAACGCCTGATGCAGGATCTCAAGAACGACTCGCCGCAATGCGATGTGTTCAGCACAACCGACATCGCCCACATGCCGGCACTGCGCAAGCGTAACGAAATTGCCAATTTCGTGCCGGAGAATGCGGCGGCGATGGCGCCGGCGTTCCAGGGCCTGGGCGAGGACGGCTATTATTATCCGACCACCTCGACGCTGATGTTGATCATCTATAACAGCCAGAACGTGAAGCCTGACGAAGCGCCGAAGAACTGGCCCGACCTGCTGGATCCGAAATGGAAAGGCCGCGTCGCATTCGGCCATCCGGCGTTCAGTGGCTATGTCGGCTGCTGGACACTGGCCATGCGTGCGCAGTACGGTTGGCAGTTCTTCGACAAGCTGGCCAAGAACAATCCGCGCATCGGCCGCTCCGGCAACGACCCCATCACATTGCTGAACGCCGGCGAGTGCGCCGCGGGCCTTGGGCCGCTCGCCACGACCTTGCTGTCCGCGGCGAAGGGCAATCCGATCGCGCTGGCATATCCGACGGACGGATCCCTGCTGTGCATTGGTCCATCCGCGGTCATGGCCCACGCGCCGCATCCCAATGCCGGACGGCTGTTTCAGAACTGGCTGCTGTCGAAGGAGTTTGCCCAGGTCTGTGCCGACGCCTACGTCACGCCGGTGCGCGAGGACGTGACCCTCAAGCCCGGCGCGAAGCGATTGTCGGACGTGAAAGTCATTCGCCAGACCACGGCCGAGATCGACAAGGGCGTGCCAGAGGTCATCGAGCAATGGCGCGACACCTTCAGCTAGAGCGATTCGCGCATCCATGATCACCACTGTCATTGCGCAGGCTGCAACGACGAAGCAACGTCGTGGCGTACACCCGGGATCGCGCCGCTTCGTTCGCAATGACACGACACCGCGCGAGCGTGATCGGTCAGCATGAGCCAGGCTGACTTGACGCAGTCCGCGGCGGTGGCGATTCCGCGCAAGAGAACCTTTGATCCGTTGCTTCTGCTGTGGATCGTGTTGGCCGTTGTGCTGATCTTCCTGGTGGTGAACCCGCTGTTCCGGTTGGTGCAGCTCAGCCTGCAGGACGCTGACACCGGCGCGTTCACACTGATGAACTACGTTGCCGCGTACAGCCGGCCGCGCTATCTGGAGGCAACCTGGAACTCGCTGGCACTCGGCTTCTGGGTTACCGTGATGTGCCTGTTGTTCGCTGTCCCCGTCGCGTGGGCGGTATCGCGCACCGACATGCCGGGCAAGGGCGCGATCCGCCTGCTGGTGCTGGGGACTTTCGTCACCCCGCCTTATCTGGGATCGATCGCCTGGATATTGCTGGCGGGCCCGAATTCAGGCTGGTTGAACCGGATCTGGATGGTGCTGACCGGTGCGCACCAAGGCCTGTTCAACATCTATTCGTTTACCGGCCTCGCTTTCAACATCGCGCTTTACTCCTTTCCGTATTTGTTCATCTTCACCACCGCGGCGCTGGACGTGGTGTCGTCCGAGATGGAGGACGCGGCCAACATCCTTGGCGCCGGCACGCTGCGTACCACGTTGCAGATCACTCTGCCGCTGGTGCTGCCGGCGATCTTGAGCGGCGCCATCATCACGTTCCTGGAAGCCATAGCATTGTTCGGTTCGCCGGCGCTGATCGCGATACCGGCACGCTTCAACGTGGTGACGACACAGTTGCTGCAGTTCTTCAGCCAACCGATCCGCGCCGAAGTGGCGGCGGCGTATGCGGTGCCGTTGCTGCTGATCACGGTGGTCTTGTTCGGTATGCAGCGCTGGCTGGTAGGTCGGCGCGGCTTCGTCGCGCTGACCGGCAAGGGTGGTGAACGGCGTATCATTGCGCTGGGGCCGTGGCGCTGGGTGATGCTGGGCTACACGATGCTGCTGCTGTCGCTGTCGGTACTGTTGCCCTACGCGGTGCTGGCGCAGGCGGCATTGTCGAAAGCCTGGGGACGCGGGTTCAGCCTGGACAATCTGACGTTGCACAATTTCTACTATCTGCTGTTCGAGCATGAAACCGCGGCGCAATCGGTGATCAACAGCTTTACCTATGCTGCCGCTGCTGCCTGCATCGCCATGACATTGGCGTTGGCGATCGCGTACATCGTCAGTCGGCACCTGCTCCCATGGGCAGGCGTGCTGAGCTTCGTCGCCATGGCGCCGTTCGTGGTTCCGGGCATCGTGCTGGCAATCGCGTTCTATGCCGCCTACGCGCCACCGCCGCTGGCACTGTACGGCACCGCCACGATCCTGATCCTGGCTTTCGCGACACGCTTCCTGCCGATCGGCTATGCCAACGCCGATGCCGCAATCCGCAGCATCAACCCGGAGCTGGAGGAGGCGGTGCGCATACTCGGCGGCGGACGGCTGCTGGCAATCCGTCGCGTGTTGGCGCCGCTGATGAAACGCAGCCTGGTCGGGGCCTGGCTGCTGGTGTTCATTCCCGCCACACGCGAATTGTCGACAGCGATGTTCCTCTACGGACCGAAAACGCGCACCATGTCGGTGATGCTGATGGACATGAGTGAAGAGGGGAATTTCGAGAGCCTCGCCGCACTCGGCTTCCTTCTGCTCGCTTCGACACTTGTCATCGTGGTACTAGCGTCCAGTCTGCTGGGGCGTGATTTCATGCTGCGGCGGGAGCGAGGATGAGCAAGCTTGTACTGAACGGCCTCGGCAAGAACTTCGGCACGATGCCCGCGGTGCAGAACGTGAGCCTGACGTTGCAGGAAGGCGAGTTTGTCTCGCTGCTGGGTCCATCGGGCTGCGGCAAGACCACCACGTTGCGCATGATCGCCGGGTTCATCAGCCCGACCGCCGGCACAATCGAGATGAACGGCGCTATGCTGTCGGCCCCCAACCGCGTGGTTGCGCCGGAAAAGCGCGGCATGTCGATGATCTTCCAGAGCTATGCGATCTGGCCCAACATGACAGTCGCACAGAACGTCGCGTTCGGCCTGAAGCTGCGCAAGCTGCCGAGTGCGGAGTTGCGGACCCGGCTGGATCGGATTCTGGAGGTGGTGCAGCTTGGTCATCTGCGGGATCGCTATCCGGCCGAACTCTCCGGCGGCCAGCAGCAGCGTGTGGCTTTGGCGCGTGCCATCGTGATCGAGCCGGAGGTGCTACTGCTGGATGAACCGCTGTCGAACCTGGATGCCAATCTGCGCGAGGAGATGCGGTCCGAAATCCGCCGGCTGCACGACGCGTTCCGCATTACCACGGTGTACGTGACGCACGATCAGTCGGAGGCAATGGTGACCTCGGACCGCATCGTTGTGATGAACCACGGCCGGATCGAGCAGGTGGATGACCCGGTGGCGCTGTACAACCGCCCGCAAACGCGCTTTGTTGCAGGCTTCATCGGGCGAACCAATTTTTTGGATGGCACGGTGGATGGCGGCATGATCAGATTCCCCGGATTTACCGTGCCGGCGGGCCGGGCGCCGGATGCAACGGGCATGAACGGACCGGTCAGTTACTCGGTGCGGCCGCAAACGATCGTGATTCATCGGACTGCTCCGGCGACCGTGGACGGCGGCTGGTGGGTCGAGGGCCGCATCGCCGAGCGCGCGTACCTCGGCGAATATTGGGAATATGTGGTGCGGCCGGCGGAGTCCGATCTGCGGCTGCGCGTCAGTGCCTCGCCGCAGACGGTGTACGAAACCGGTGGCACGGTGTGGCTGGAGATCGATCCGCAGCGCATCGCCCGCGTGCCGAGTGAAGGATAAGCCAGTGTGACCATCGCGCAGCATCCGGTACTCGTCATCGGTGCCGGCGTCGTCGGTCTGTCGACCGCGCTCTACCTGCAACGTGCCGGCATGCAGGTTTCGGTGATCGATCCGCTGGG
>DATKFJ010000190.1:0-3386 GCA_035511435.1 Acetobacteraceae bacterium
GCCGCGAAAGCCCAGCCGTTGCGCAACCTGGCAGATCATCCACCAATCCGGCCGGGCCATGGCGGGCACCGGCAAAAAACTGCGCTGGCGGGAAATATGCCGATCCGAATTCGTGACCGTGCCCTCCTTTTCTCCCCATGCCGCCGCCGGCAGCAGTATGTGCGCGAGAACGGTCGTATCGGTTTGCGCCACACAATCGGATACCACGACGAGATCACAGCGGCGCAGCGCTTCACGCGCGCGATCGGCGTTGGGAAGACTGACGACCGGATTGGTGCCGATGATCCAGACCGCCTTGATCTGCCCGCGATGCATCGCCTCGAACAGGTCCACGGCTTTGAGGCCGGGCCGCCCCGCAAGTCGCGGCGCGGCCCAGAAGTCCTGCACGATGCGCCGATGTTCTGCGTTCTCCAGTTCCATGTGGGCGGCCAGCGTATTGGCGAGCCCGCCCACCTCGCGCCCGCCCATCGCGTTGGGTTGGCCGGTAATGGAGAACGGCCCGGTGCCCGGCCGGCCGATTCGCCCGGTCAATAGATGCGCGTTGATGATGCTGTTGCCCTTATCCGTTCCGGATGAGGACTGATTGACGCCCTGCGAGAACAGCGTGACGACGCGGTCGGTGCTCCCGAACCATGCGTAGAAATCCTGAAGGGTCCGGACGTCGAGTCCGCACAAGCGCGCAACCGCCCCCACATCGCCCGCGGTGTTCTCGGCCACCAGAAGCGCCTGCGCGGCGCCACGGGTATGAGCGTCGACGAATGCGCGATCGACGAGTTGATGCTGCGTCAACCAGCTCAGCAGGCCATTGAAGAGAGTGACGTCCGTGCCCGCGCGCAACGGCAAATGCACATCGGCCATCTCGCAGGTGGGAGTGCGCCGCGGATCGATGACGACCACACGCAGCGCAGGGCGCAGCTCCTTGGCCTTCTGGATGCGCTGATAGAGCACGGGATGGCACCAGGCCAGGTTCGACCCCACCAGCACGATGAGGTCGGCAAGGTCCAGATCCTCGTAAGTGGTCGGGACGAGGTCTTCGCCGAAGGCCCTTTTATGCGCGGCCACCGCCGATGACATGCACAGCCGCGAGTTGGTATCGATGTTGGCCGAACCGATGAACCCCTTCATCAGCTTGTTGGCCACATAGTAGTCTTCGGTCAACAGCTGGCCCGACACGTAGAACGCCACCGAGTCGGCACCATGCCGGTCGATCGATTCGCGGAAGCCGCGCGCGACTGCATCGAGCGCGGCATCCCATTCGACATCGACGCCCCGCACCTGTGGACGCAGCAATCGGCCCTGCAGGCCGACGGTATCGCCGAGCGCACTGCCCTTGGAGCACAACGCGCCGCGATTCGCAGGATGCTCCGGATCGACGCTGACCTCCGCTCCGCCGCTGACGTAGCGGGCCAGCACTCCGCAGCCCACCCCACAGTAGGGGCAAGTGGTGCGAACCTTCATCGCGGTTGCGGCGCACCGAACAGCAGCTGATCACGTAAAGCCTGAATGTTGCGCCCTTCGTTCATCAGGTCCAGATACCAGCCGCTATCGCGGACGTCGCCATACAGCACCGCCCCGCGGATTTTGTCCTGCTCGATCACCAGCCGCTTATAGATGCCGCGCTTCGGATCGCGCAGCACGAGCGACTCCACCCCGGGTCCTGCGTGGTGGTTTCCGGCGGAGAAGACATGAATGCCGGAAATTCTGAGCTGCGTGGAGGGCTGCGATGCGCGATAGCCTCGCGTCCCACGCTCCGCGAGATATGCCGCACACACCCGAGCCTGTTCGAGCAGGGGCGCCACCAAACCGAAGGTCTTGCCGCGGTGCTGCACGCACTCGCCGATGGCGTAGACGGCCGGATCATTGGTCAGCATCGTGTCGTCGACCAGCAGGCCGAGATCGCAGGGCAGGCCGGCCGTCCTGGCGAGCTCGACATTCGGCCGCACCCCGACGGCCATCACCACCAAGTCGGCCGGCAGGACGGTGCCGTCCGCAAAGCCGACGCCGGTAATGTGAGTTTCCCCGCACAGGTGCGAAGTCGCGGCGGCCATCTTGAATTTCAGGCCGCGCCGCTCGAGTTCGCCGCGCAGCAGGTCGGCCGCCTGCGCATCGAGCTGCTGCTCCATCAAATGCAGGTGGAGGTGCACCACGGTCACGTCGAGGCCACGTTGCAGCAGCCCGCTCGCGGCCTCGAGCCCGAGCAGCCCTCCCCCGATCACGACCGCACGCCGGCGCGACCGCGTCGCTGCGAGCATGGCGTCGACATCCTGCAGGACACGAAAAGTGATGACGCCCGGCAGGCCGCTCCCGGGCACCGGCAAGAGGATCGGAAGCGAACCGGTCGCAATCAACAGCCGGTCGTAAGACACTTCGATGCCGTTGCGGGACCGCACGCAGCGGCGCACACGATCGATGTGCGTCACAGGATCCTCGCGATGCAGTGTGATCCCATGCTCCGCGTACCACTCCGGCGGGTGAGTGACGATGTCCTCCAGGCGCTTTTCGCCGGAGAGCAGGGGTGAAAGCAGGACGCGATTGTAGCTGCCGTGCGGTTCGGCGCCGAATACGGTGATGTCATAGCCTTGGGGGGCTAACCCCTGCAACTCTTCGATCGCACGCACGGCGGCCATGCCATTGCCGACGACGATCAGTCGCGGCTTGCGTCCTCGGTGACGCTGCGACACGGGCTTCGCCCGCACCCAAATCAGCCCGTCGCGGACTTCCGCCATGTACGCAGGGACCGCGAATCGCGGCTCCTCGAGGCACCGTCCAGTGATGAGACTGAAATGCTGCTTGTAAATCGGCGACGCGACCACGATTTCTCCGCCGATATCACCGACGATGCCCCGGGACAGCACGTTGGCGCCGCTGGCAGGATCGTGGTTGCCGATGGCGAACACGGCGTCGCGCACTCGGAACACCGCGACCTCCTTCCCATCCACCAGCGCCGCGGCGCCGCTCTCGGGCAACATGTCCTCGAGCGCGCAAATGGCGTGCCAGGAGGCCGCAAGGGGCAGCGCGACGGCGGCGTTCAAACCGTCTCCTCGAGCAGTGCCCGTTCCGCCGGCCGCGCCGGTCGGGGCTGTCCGCGCTCATCGACGAAGACCACATGACTATCGGGACGATCGCTGTTGATGTAGTGACGAAAGCGCCGCAATACCAGCGGGTCGTCGATGGCTTTTTTCCACTCGCACTCATAGGTGTCGATGACACGCTGCATGTCGGCTTCGAGTTCCGCGCCAATGCCGAGCTTGTCCTCGCATACCACCTGTTTGAGATAGTCCAGCCCTCCTTCGAGATTGTCGCGCCACACGGAGGTGCGCTGCAGGCGGTCGGCGGTGCGAATGTAGAACATCAAGAAGCGGTCGATGTAGCGGATCAGTGTGGCC
>DATKFJ010000191.1:0-5713 GCA_035511435.1 Acetobacteraceae bacterium
GCGCGGCGCGCCGGATCCATCAGGTGGTTTTCCGACCACGCCTCCGGAATCAGCATCATCATCGCATGCGCCAGCGAATAACCGCCGGCAACCAGGATCTCCAGCGCATTGTCGATGCACGCCGTATCCGACTGGCCGTGCGGGATCAGCGGCCACATCTTGTCCAGATCGGGCCCGATCAGCTCGGACGCCATCGACCGTCGCCGCGCATACATCCAGTTGACGTTGCCGCGGACCGTATTGATCTCGCCGTTATGCGCCAGGAAGCGATACGGATGCGCCAGCCGCCACGACGGAAACGTGTTGGTGGAGAAACGCTGATGCACCAGCGCCAGCGCCGACTCGGTCAGCGGATTGCGCAGGTCCTGATAGAATGTGCCGACCTGCGGTGCCAGCAACAGGCCCTTGTAGACCACCGTGCGCGTGGATACGGACGGCATATACAGATCGCTCAGGCCCGGCAGATGCCGCTTGTCCGCCAGGTCGCGCACGTTGTTCAGCGCCTGCTTGCGGATGGTCAGTATCTTCCGCTCGAACGCGTCCTGGTCCTTGACATTCGGGCTGGCGACGACGATCGCCTGGCGCATCACCGGCATCGTCTCGATGACCCGCTTGCCCAGGCCGGTAAGATCTGTCGGCACATCGCGCCAGCCCAGCAGCGACTGGCCTTCGGCGGCAACGTAATGTTCCACCAGACGGATGGCAAAGTCGTGCGCGTTGGCGTCCCGCGGCAGGAAGCACATGAAGACCGCATAGCGGCCCAGCGGCGGAAGCTTCAGGTGGCGCTCTTCCGCCCAGATGCGCAACAGCTTGTCCGGCATCTGGATCAGACAGCCGGCGCCGTCGCCCACCAGCGGGTCGGCCCCGACCGCGCCCCGATGATCGAGGTTCACCAGGATCTGCAGCCCGCGTTCGATGATCTCGTGCGACTTTCGGCCCTTGATGTTGACGACGAATCCTACGCCGCAGGCGTCATGCTCGTTGCGGGGATCGTACAATCCTGGTCCCGGTGGGGAGCCCATCATGGTACCTTCATTCGCCTCCGATGGCCGGTTGAACGGAGTATTCACTATCCCGTCAGGCAAGCACAGACGCCAGACCGGACAAGATTGCTGCCCTAATTTAGCCCCTGCTTTGCTGCGCTGCAACGGTGGACGTGACGGTGCCCGGCGGCAAGCTAAAAACCCCGGCGGTCCATGCCATAAAATGCCGCTGCCTGGGCCTCGTGCTCCTGGCTGGGCGCCGCGTTGAACCAGCCATGGCGGCTGTAGCCGATCCCTGGGCCGCGCCGCGGATCGACCATCATCTCAGCCAATTTCGTGGTCAGGCCAGGCTGTCGATCAGCGGACTGTCGTCCGCCCGGTTGACGCCGTTGACCGCCTGCTGCGCGGCAGTCGCTAGCCGGCGCGCGTGCGCCTGCCGCGCATCGGGGGCCTGCCGCGGCGCTTGGCGACCGGTTTGGCAGCGGGCTTGGCGGGCGATGCCGCGGCCTTTCTGCCAAGCCCGATCTTCTTCGCCAGCGATGATCGGACCTTGGCATAATTCGGTGCGACCATCGGGTAGTCCGACGGCAATCCCCAGCGCGTACGGTATTGCGCCGGTGTCAACTTGTACGACGTCATCAAATGACGTTTCAGCATTTTCAGCCGCTTGCCATCCTCCAAACAGACGATGAAGTCAGGCTTGACGGACTGCTTGATCGGAACCACGGGCACCGGCTTTTCCACTTCAACCGGTGCCTGACCGACGCCACGCAGCGTTTGGTACACGCGCTCGATCAAGCCGGGCAGTGCTTCGGCCTGCACCGAATTATGCTCGACATGCGCGGAAACGATCTGGGCAGTAAGCCGCAGAACCGTTTCGGATGAACCACTCTCGACCATTGACACTGCCTCGTATTATGACGCCCGCGCTCCCTACTACAGCAATATTACAGGTATTACCAGTTGTTCGTTTGGCAGGAGCCTGTCATTGCGCAAGGCATAGCGACGCTGCTCACAGTAACGTTGTACGGCGTCACTGGCGGCCGCCCGAGTTACATCGCCTGCGTCGTCTTCCGTCGCGTTGCGTCGGAGTCCTGCGCGAGCCCAAGCGCAGCCCGCAATGTCTCGGTCAGGGTGCGCGTTAGAAACGGCTTCATCAGCACCCATCGCTCGCCGGCGGTTCGTTCGCCGTCGCCGCCGGTCATGAACACCACCGGGATCGATGCCCGGCGGCCGCGCACGGCCTGCACCAGTTCGACACCGTTCATGCCGGGCATGGTGAAGTCCACGAGCAGCAGATCGAAATCCAGGCCGCATTCCATCAGACGCAGTGCCTCGCTGCCGCTTTCCGCCATCGCCACCGCGAAACCATTGGCCGACAGCATCGCGGCGATGGTTTCACGGCATTCCGATTCATCGTCCACCACCAAAATCGTCCGATGCCATTGCCCGGACTGCGATTGCGCCTCGACCTTCACGGCATCCTCGGGTCGCGATCCCGCGATCGCACCGGTTGTGGCATCGGTCGCTGCGCGCGGAAACATCACGCTGACCGTGGTGCCTTTGCCGACGGCGCTGTCGATCTGCACGCCGCCGCCGGACTGGCTGGCTACACCGTAGACCTGACTCAATCCAAGTCCCGAACCCAGGCCCGGCGGCTTGGTGGTGAAGAACGGCTCAAACGCGTTGCGCAGAACTTCCTCGTTCATGCCAGTGCCGGTATCGCCCACGGACACGATAACGTAGTCGCCCGGCGGCAGATCGGCGGCGCGTCCGAATGGGCCCAGCGTTGTGTTGGCGGTCGCGATCGTCAGCGTTCCGCCTTGCGGCATCGCATCGCGTGCATTGATGGTCAGGTTCAGGATCACGTGCTCGATCTGCACCGGATCAATCAGCGCCGGCCATAGTTCCGCAGCCAGTCCCGTTTCCACCCGGATCGTGCGGCCGAGTGTCGCGCGCAATAGATCACTGATGCCGCGCACGACCTGATTGAGGTCCACCATCACCGGTTCCAGAGTTTGCTTGCGCGAGAAAGCCAGCAACTGCCGCACCAGATCGGCGCCGCGGCTGGCAGCCTGGAGAATCGCCGCGAGGCGGCGCGCATGCGTGGGATGTTCGGCCAACTGGTTATGCAGCATCTCGGCGTTGCCGCTGATCGAGACCAGCAGATTGTTGAAGTCATGCGCGACGCCGGACGTCAGCCGTCCCACCGCGGCCATGGTCTGCGCCTGACGCATCCGGTCCTCGGCCTGATGACGCGCGGTGACATCGGTGTACAGCGTGACGAAGCCGCCGCCCGGCAGCGAATTGCGGCGTATCTCCAGGTGGCGCCCGGTCGGTCGCGCGCGTTCGATCGTTCCCATCGTCGCGCCGGCGCGCAGCAGGACGAGGCGCCGCGCGACTTCAACCTCGACATCGACGGGACCGAATTCGCCGGCCAGCGCCTGGGCCCGCAATATGTCCTCCATCGGCAGACCCAAACGCAGAATTTCCGCCGGCACGCCGGTGAATTCAGGGAAGTGCTGATTCCATGCCAGCAGATTCAGATCGCTGTCGACCATCATGATGCCGTCGCTCATGCCGGTCAGTGTCGCCGCCAGAATGGCCTGTTCGTGCGCCAGCGATTCGTGACGGCGTCGCGCCGCACTCTGCTCACGCAGCAGCAATGCCGCCATCAGCAGCACGACCAGAGTGGTGCCGCCGGCGAAAATCTCTGCATTGAGCTCCCAGGCGACCGACGCAGCCATTGCCTCGGTCCGGTCGATGCCGACCACCACCTTCAGGTTGCGATCCGGAACCGTTGCGAAAGCATACAGTCGGTCGTCGTCGTCCAGACCGGACGGGCCCCGCCAGCTTCCATCGGCTGCAGCCTGCATCGCCGCGAACATCGGTGAATTGGCGATGTTGATCGCGGTTGCGGACTGTGTGGCGCCGGCCAGGAACCAAGCCTCGGCGTCCGCCACGCTGACCACGGCAATCATGCCGTGGGTTCCCAGATCGACCCCCCGGTAGAACCGCGACAACGCATTGGCATCGTACGACGCAGCGATCACGCCGGCGAACGTGCCGTCCGGATTGTCCAGCCGACGAACCAGGTTGATTTGCCACAAACGAGTAACCTGACCCTGGGTCAGCGAACCGACGAACATCTTGCCGTCGTCCGCCGGCAGGGTCGCTTCATAGCGGAAATAATCACGGCCTCCGACGTCCGTGCCGACAATCGCGGGGCGCGTGCTGGAACGGACGATGCCCTGTGCATCGATGATGAACAACTGCAGCGAAACATCATTGAGTACGACCACCTGGCTGGCACGCGCCGCCAGGTCGAAATGCGCGGGATCGCGCTGCCATTCGTATTCCAGAATGCGGAGGGTCTGATCGATCGACAGAAGTTCCCGCCGCACCTGCTCCTCGAATGCGAGGGCCTTGCCAAGCATCTCGGCATGAACGCGCGCACGCGCTTCGGTGCGATGAGCCCGGATCGCGTCACGCGCGCCGGCCCAGGCAAGCGCGATCAACACCGCAGCCGCAACGACGACAGCCAATCGGCCGAACATACGAAAGCCGTGACGCAGGATCGGCGTCGCGGCACGACCGTCGTCACCCATGTGACGGTTCTGGGCGATCTGCCCCTCCTTTTGGCGGCCTCGGCACCCCCCTGGCAGTCCGAGTCTCCTTATCTCGTATTGATTTATCCCAAACCGAAGCGAAAGAGGGAAAAAACGCAACGCCAGGCCAAAGTCGCTCATCCGCTGCGGTCGTGCTACCTGAGAGCAGCAATGCGGGAGACATCGCATGACAGAGACCAGGCAAGCGACAAGATTCGGCCGAATCCATGCTCCCGACGCAGCGTGGCTGGCGAAAGCGCCGCCGGAACAGATTCTAGAGCCGGGAATGCCAATTATTGATACGCATCATCATTTATGGCAACGTCCCGATTATCGTTACCTGTTGAACGATTTGCTCGCGGACATCCAGACTGGCCATAATGTGGTCGCTACCGTATTCCTGCAATGTCACGCAATGTATCGCGCGCATGGCCCCGAGGAAATGCGGCCCGTCGGTGAGACCGAGTTCGTCGCCGGAATCGCCGCCATGAGCGACAGCGGCGGTTACGGCCCTACACGTGTCGCCGCCGCCATTGTGGGCTACGCGGACCTCACGTTGGGCGAGCGTGTCGAGGCGGTGCTGGAGGCGCAGATCAGGGCCGGCGGCGGACGCTTCCGCGGCGTGCGCCACTCCGGCAACTGGGACGCCGACCCGATCATCGGCAATGGCGCGCCCGGACCGGACATCTATCGCCGCGCCGATTTTCGCGCCGGCCTGGCGCGCCTGAGCGCACTCGGCTTGTCGCTGGATGCCTGGGTGTTTCATACCCAACTGGCCGACGTGATCGATCTGGCGCGTGCATTTCCCGGCACCAACATCATCATGGGACATGTCGGCGGCGTGTTGGGTTACGGACCCTATGCCGGCGCGCGCGACGAGGTGTTCGCGGCGTGGAAGGCTTCGGTGACGGAACTGGCGAAGTGCCCGAACGTGACGATGAAGCTGGGCGGGATGATGATGCGGGCGGCATTGTTCGACTACAAGGCAGCGGAGCATCCGCCTTCGTCGGAGGAACTGGCCGGTTGGTGGCGCCCTTACATGGAAACCTGCATCGAGCTGTTCGGCGCGAACCGCTGCATGTTCGAGAGCAACTTCCCGGTGGAGAAGATGGGCATCGGCTG
>DATKFJ010000192.1:0-15622 GCA_035511435.1 Acetobacteraceae bacterium
ACCAATGCCGAGATCGCCCCACCGGCCACACCGGCGAGATCGTCGAAGAAACGCGGTCGCTCGCCCATCTGTGCCATCCTTTCGGTTGCTGGCCCGCCGGCGCTGTTCCGCCAGTTCGGGTGCCTTCCGCAGACTCGCCCGGGCCCGTATAACGCCGGCCATGATCATGGTCACGGGCGGCGCCGGTTTCATCGGCTCGAACCTGCATGCGGCGCTGGTGCGTCGCGGGCACGAAACGGTGATCGTCGATCGGCTGGGCAGCGACGGGAAATGGCGCAACCTGGCAAAACATCCGCCGGCGCAATTGATCCCGCCTTCAGAGATCGACCCATTCCTGGAAAGCCGCCCGCCGCTGGAGATGGTCTACCACCTCGGTGCCAACAGCGACACCACGGCCAGCGACGGCGACGCGGTGTGGGCAACGAATGTAGAGCTCAGTCGGAGCCTCTGGGACTGGTGCACGGGGCACGGCGTACGCTTCGTCTACGCATCCTCGGCTGCCACCTATGGCGATGGGTCGGCCAATTTTGACGACGACATCACGCCCGCCGCTCTGGAGCTCCTGCGCCCGCTCAATCTCTATGGATGGACCAAGCACGCCTACGACCTCCGCGTTGCGCAAGCCGTTGCCGAACGCCGCCCGCACCCGCCGCAATGGGTCGGGCTCAAGTTCTTCAACGCGTACGGGCCAAACGAGTACCACAAGGGACGCATGATCTCGGTGGTCAAGCTCAAGCACGACGAAGTGGCCGCCGGCGGACCGGCGCGGCTGTACCGATCCACCGAACCGGGTCTGGCGGATGGCGAGCAGCGGCGGGACTTCATTTGGGTGGGCGATGTGGTCGACACGATGCTGTGGTTGTTGGACATGCCCGGGGTCAGCGGCCTGTTCAACGTCGGCACCGGACAGGCACGCAGCTACCTCGATCTGGCGCACGCGGTGTGCGATGCGGCGGGTCGGCCACGAAACGTAGAGTTCATCGACATGCCGGAATCGCTGCGCGGCCAGTACCAGTCGTTCACGCAGGCCTCGATCGGCCGCCTGCGCGCCGCTGGTTACGCCGGTCAGTTCACCCCGCTGGAGGAAGGCGTGCGACGCTATGTGCAGGACTATCTGACACAACCCGATCCATACGTATGATCTCCGTCCTGCTGTTTCCGCAGTTCGACCCTGTCATCGTTCAGGTCGGGCCATTTGCCATCCGCTGGTATGCGCTGGCGTATATCACTGGCCTGGTACTCGGCTGGCGCCTGCTGCGCTACCTTGCGCAACTTGCGCCACAGGTCGCTACGCCGGTTCAGGCCGATGATTTCCTGACGTGGGCCACCCTCGGCGTGGTGCTGGGCGGCCGCCTAGGCTACGTGCTGTTCTACCAGCCTGGCCTCTACCTGGCGCATCCGGCCATGATCTTCGCGGTCTGGGAAGGCGGCATGAGCTTCCACGGCGGCGCACTGGGCGTCGGCATCGCCATTGTCTGGTTCTGCCGGCGCAACGCAATTCCGCTGCTCGGCTTTGCCGATCGCATCGCGGTCTGCACACCGATCGGTCTGGGCCTTGGCCGCATCGCCAATTTCATCAACGGCGAGCTATGGGGCCGCCCCGCGCCGCTATGGTGGCCTGGCGCGATGGTCTTCCCGAACGCCGAACCCGCGGCGCAACCTTCGATCACTACCTACGACGCACTTCGACAAACTGTATGTGCCGGCCTCGATCCGTCGCAATGTGTGCCACGCTTTCCCAGCGAACTGTACGAGGCGACCCTGGAAGGGCTCGTCCTGTTCCTGGTGATGTTCGCCCTGGCTCGCCGCGAATATGCGCGCGAGCGCTTCGGTCTGCTGACGGGCGCCTTCCTGGTCGGCTACGGGATCGCCCGAATCATCGGCGAATGCTTCCGCCAACCTGATCCGTTCCTCGGCTTCATGCCGTTCGGCACGACGATGGGGCAGTTGCTCTGCATCCCGATGCTATTCGCCGGCGCGTGGCTAATCGGACGCGCACGGCCGGCGCGATGACGGAACGGCTGGACACCTTCATGGCACGCGCCAACGCCGCCTATTATGCCACACACGACCCGTTCGCCGATTTCACCACCTCGCCCGAGATCAGCCAGGTGTTCGGCGAGATCCTGGGGCTCTGGGCCGCGGTGACATGGGGATGCATCGGCCGGCCTGACCCGGTGCTGTTGGTGGAAGCCGGACCGGGCCGCGGCACGCTGATGGCGGACGCATTGCGCGCGATTGGTCGCGTGGCTCCGGCGTTTGGCTCGGCGCTGCGCCTGCATCTGATCGAGACGTCGCCGCGGTTGCGCACGCTTCAGGCAGAGCGTCTGCCAGGGGCGACCTGGCATTACGGGCTGGATACGCTGCCGGACGCGCCGTTGCTGCTGTTGGCCAATGAGTTCCTCGACGCGCTGCCAATCCGCCAGTTCGTGCGTCGCGGTGAAGCATGGATGGAGCGGTTCGTCGAGGACGGGCGATTCGTGGAGTGCTCAGCGGAACCCCCGACATGCCCACGAAGGCCGGCATCCACGCTTTCCGTGGCCGCAACCCACGGCGAGACGGGTGGCGACCTTCGCCCGCATGACGGCACCATCGAGGTCTGCGAGCCCGCCCGCGGATTTATCCGCGCGCTGAGTGCACGCCTCGCCCAGCGCCCAGGCGCCGGCCTGTGCCTCGACTACGGCCCGGAACACAGTGCCCCAGGTGACAGCCTCCAGGCGGTCCGCGACGGCCGTGCCGCCGATCCTCTTGCTGCACCTGGCACCGCCGATCTCACCGCGCATGTAGATTTCGCGGCGCTTGCCGACATCGCACGCAAAGCCGGGGCGACAACGCACGGACCTCTCCCGCAAGGCGTCTTCCTGACGCGCCTCGGCCTGTTCGAACGCACCGGCCGGTTGGCGCGAACCCAGCCACCCGCCCAAGCCCTGGCGCTGGTCGAAGCGGCGCGCCGTCTGGCCGAACCAGATCGCATGGGGCGCCTGTTCAAGGTGCTGGCGGTTTGCCACCCTGGCTGCCCAACACCGCCCGGATTCGAGGCCGCCCCCCGATGACAACACGCCCCCAGCCGCTCCACTGCGACCGGCTCCACGCGCCGCATGGCTTCTTCACCCGCCTCGGCGGCACGTCCAGCGGCCCATATGCCAGCCTCAACTGCAGCCTTTCCGGCGGCGATGCCCCCGACGCGGTCCTGCACAACCGGGCCAGCGCCGCCCGCGCGTTGGGCGCCCAGCCGGACCACCTGGTCGGACTGACGCAGGTCCACGGTGCGGACGTTATTCATGTGACGAAACCCTGGCAGCCGGGAGCCGGACCGCGCGCCGATGCCATGGTGACCGACCGGCCGGGCATTGCTCTCGGCATTGTCACCGCCGACTGTTCGCCGGTCCTGTTCGCCGACATTCAGGCCGGCGTGGTCGCCGCCGCCCATGCCGGCTGGCGCGGCGCAGTGGCCGGCGTGATCGAGGCCACTGTCGCCGCGATGGTTCGTCTTGGCGCCCAACCAGCCAGCATCGCCGCCGCGATCGGACCCTGCATCCGACAGAAATCGTACGAAGTCAGCGCTGATCTGCATGACGCCGTGGTCGCGTACAACACAGAGCACGATCGCTTCTTCATCCCAGGCCGACGCGCGGCCCGCTGGCAGTTCGATCTGCCCGGCTATTGCGCCGCGCGCCTTGCCGTGGCGGGTATAAGCTGTGTCGACGTCGTCGATGCCGATACGGCCGCGGACGAGGCCAGGTTTTTCAGCTATCGCCGGCGCGCCCTTGGCGGCGGCGGTCCTATCGGGCATCAGATTTCAATTGTCGCACTCGATGCTAGGTAATTCGTGAGCTTCCGTCTCATACCGACCGCTCCCCCAGGTTCCGCGCTGGTCGCCACAACCCCGTCATATCGACGAAGGTCGGCATATCGACGAAAATCGGCATCCGCACCTTTGCCGGTCGCAGCAAGGGAAGCCGCAAATGCCGACCTTCGTCGGCCTGATGGCGCGCGCGATGCCCGCAGACGAACCTTTGCGCCACTTTTGCTGTGCCTGCTGGTGCCGTTGCTGCTCCCGCTGGCGTCCTGCGGCGACCTGCCGGAGCCGTTCCTGGGCAATCCGGGCGCCACCGCCAGGGCGCTGGCCCAACCTCCGACTGCACGGATTGCCGTCCCCGCGCCAACCAACGCGCTGCTGCCCGACAACGCGAGCAGGCAGTTGGCCGCTGCGCTCACGGCCGGTCTGCAGGCGCAGGAAGTGCCGGCGGTTGACGATCAGATGCGCAAGACTGACTGGCAGTTGATCACAACAGCCGAACAACGCGGCTCGACAGTCGTTCCGATTTTCAGCGTGCTGAATCCTCTGGGTCAGAACAAAGGCAAGGCGGAAGGCACGCCAGTGCCGACACAGTCCTGGGCGGATGCGTCGTCCGCCACACTGCAACAGGTCGCCGCCGATGCCGCGCCGAAGGTCGCCAGCCTCCTCGACGGCATCCAGACCGCGGTGCTGCGCGCCGATCCGAAGAGCCTGTACAATCGCCATGCCAAGGTGGAGGTCGCGACGGTGACCGGTGCGCCGGGCGACGGCGATCTGTCGCTGACCAAACAGATGAAGGCCCATCTCGCGGCGCTTGGACCCACGGTCCAGGACACCGCCGACGGCGCCGATTTCATCGTGCAGGGTGCTGTCCGCATGGTGCCGATAGCCGGCGGGCAGCAGCGTGTGGAGATCCAGTGGGCGATCAAGGCGGCAAGCGGCGATGAACGCGGCAAGGTGGTGCAGCTCAACGAGATTCCGGCCGGTTCGCTGGATCACTATTGGGCCGACGTTGCGGTGATTGTAGCGACCGAGGCGGCCGGCGGGGTGAACGATGTCATTCTACGACAATCGGGCCGTGAGCCCGGCAGCGGCACGCCGACAGCCAAGACACCAACAACGCAAGCACCGACGACGTCCGACGCCTCGGTGATACAAGGGGCAGCGGCGCAAGGGGCGGCAGCGGGGCAAGGCCCGGCGGGACAAGACACGGCTGTTCATGGACAGGCGGAGGGGGCGTTGCTAGAAGGCCGCAGTGCCGGCGTCGAGCCGGTCCGATGACCCCCCACAGCGGCCGAGCAGCATGAAAATCGTTGCCTGCAACAGCAACCGTCCCCTCGCCGAGGCGGTTGGTGCGACACTCAAATTGCCGCTGACCCGCGCCTCGATCCGTCGTTTCGCCGACATGGAGGTATTCGTCGAGATCCAGGAGAATGTCCGCGGCGAGGACGTGTTCGTGATCCAGTCCACTTCCTATCCGGCGAACGACACGCTGATGGAGCTGTTGATCACACTGGATGCCCTGCGGCGTAGTTCGGCGCGGCGGATAACCGCGGTGATCCCGTATTTCGGTTATGCACGGCAGGATCGGAAGACAGCGTCGCGCTCGCCGATCAGTGCCAAGCTGGTTGCCAACCTGATCACAGAAGCCGGCGCCAACCGCGTGCTGACGATGGACCTTCATGCCGCGCAGATACAGGGATTCTTCGACATCCCGGTGGACAACCTGTACGCCGCGCCGCTGTACTCGCGCGACATCAACGAGCGCTACAAGGGCGGCGACATCATGATCGTCTCGCCTGATGTCGGCGGCGTTCTGCGCGCTCGCCAGATCGCCACGCGACTCAATTGCGATCTCGCGATCATCGACAAACGCCGCGAGCGTGCCGGCCAGTCCGAGGTAATGAACGTGATCGGCGACGTGTCGGGCCGCGACTGTATCTTGGTTGACGACATGGTCGACTCCGGTGGCACCCATTGCAATGCAGCCGAGGCGTTGCTGCGGCAGGGGGCACGGTCCACCAGCGCCTATGTCACGCATGGCGTATTGTCCGGCGGCGCCGTGGCGCGGATTTCCTCCTCGCCGATCGAGATGATGACGATCACCGATTCGATCCTGGCGACCGAGGCGGTGCGGCTGGCTGCCAACATCCGTCAAGTGACGATCGCCCCGCTGATCGCGGAGGCGATGCGACGGATATCGGACGAGAGTTCGGTGAGTTCGCTGTTCGATTGACGGCACTGCATCCCGCCAGACTGTCAAAGCGGGGAGTTGCGACGTGGTATCATTGCGAGCAGCGTAGCGAAGCGGCAAATTTGATCGCGGTTGGGCAGCCGGCCCGAGATTGCTTCGTTGCCTTGCTCCTCGCAACGACAACAGGCCGTGACAAGAGGCCTAGCTCCTCGCAAAGGCGCGTGGCATGGCAGGCAGAGGAATATGTGAATGCGGCAGATGACCTTGGTTGCCTTCCTTCAGGCGCAGAACTGCACGAACTTCGTCGGCTCGTGGCGACATCCTGAAGCCTCGCCCGCATTCATGACCGCGGACTACTATCGCCACATCGCCCGTGTGCTCGAGGCCGGAAAATTCCATGTCGGCTTCTTTGACGATCGTCTGGCGATGCCGGACCGCTACGGCAACAACCATGCTCACACCGTCGCCAACGGCATACGCTGCGTGAAGATGGACCCACTCACCATCCTCACCGTCATGGGCATGGCAACGGAACGCCTCGGCCTCGCTGCGACGTGTTCCACCACCTATTTCGAACCGTTCCATGTCGCGCGGGTTTACGCCACGCTCGACTTGATGACCAACGGCCGCGCGGCTTGGAATGTCGTCACGTCGATGAACGACGGCGAAGCGCTGAACATGGGGCACGCGTCGCATAGCGAACATGACCAACGCTACGACCGTGCCGACGAATTCATGGAAGTTGTAGCCGGGCACTGGGATTCCTGGGACGACGATGCATTGGTGCTTGACAAGCAGAGCGGCCTGTTCGCGCATCCCGACAAGGTGCGGCGGCTGGATCATGTCGGCGAGTATTTCCGTTCGCGCGGGCCGTTCACCGTACCGCGGTCCGCACAAGGGCATCCGGTCCTGATCCAGGCGGGACAAAGCGGCCGCGGCCGCAAGTTCGCCGCACGTTGGGCCGAACTGGTGTTCGTTAACTATCATTCTCTGGCGCAGGCGAAGACCGATTATGCCGCGTTCAAGCAGCAGGTCGCCGAGGGCGGACGCGACCCGGAAAAGGTACTGGTCGCCGCCGGCGTCTATACAGTTGTCGCTGAAACGCGGGCCGAGGCCGAGGACAAGGCGGCATTGATCGACAGCCTGCCGAAGGAAATCGATTCACTCTCGCTGTTGTCGGAAGTGCTGAACGTCGATCTTGCCAGCAAGCCGATCGACGAACCATGGACCGAGGAAGAGATCATGAGCTGGACCGGCGTGCAGGGTTTGCGCGACCGCGTGTTCCGCCTGCTCGGCAAGCGCAATCCGACGACGCGCGACTTCATGGAGATCAGCCATCGCGGCACGTTCCACGACCATCCGCGTTTCATCGGCAGCCCGAAGGACGTCGCCGACGGTATGGAGGAGTGGTTTGCCAGCCGCGCCTGCGACGGTTATGTGGTCGCGGCATCGCACGTGCCCGGTGGCTACGAGGAGTTCGTCCGCTACGTTGCCCCCGAACTGCAGCGCCGCGGCCTGCTTCACCATGACTATCGTGGCACCACATTGCGCGAGAACCTCGGTCTTGACCGTCCGCGCATCGGCGCGTGGCGTGAGGTTCGCCACTAAGGAGGGAGAAGGATCATGAAGCTGATGTATTCGCCGGGCGCCTGCTCGGTCGGTATCCATGTGCTGCTGGAAGAGATCGGCAAGCCGTACGACGCGCAATCGGTGAACCTGCGCGAGGGCGCGCAGTACAAGCCGGATTTCACTACAGTCAACCCGAAGTCGAAGGTGCCGACATTGGTGCGCGACGACGGCTCGGTGCTGACCGAGTTCCCCGCTATCGCCTATTGGCTCGCACGAACCAATCCGGCAAAGAAGCTGCTGCCGGACGACGCGGAAAGTCAGGCGCGTGTGTTGGAGGCGATGGATTACGTCGTCGCGACCATGCACATGCAGGGCTTCGGGCGCATCTTCCGCCCCAGCAACTTCGCGCCGAACGCGGCGGACGAGGAAGCGGTGAAGGCGCGCGGCAGGGAGATTTTCGAGAAGGGCCTTGGCGTGATGGACAAGGCGCTGGCGGGTAAGGAATACGTGGTGGGCGGGTTCTCCATCGCCGATGCGGCCCTGTTCTATGTCGAGTTCTGGGCAGCCGAACGCGCGAAGATCACATTGCCGCCGAACTGCGCCGCGCATTATACGCGCATGCGTGCGCGTCCCGCAGTGCAGCGGGTAATGCAACAGGAAGGCCTGACGTGAGGTGATGGACGGGGCGTTTCGGGAGGTCGCGCTTGCACGCATTCCGTTCTGGTATCTGCGCCATGGCGAGACCGACTGGAATGCCCAGGGTATCTCGCAGGGCAATGTTGATATTCCGCTGAACTCGACCGGGCTCGCTCAGGCCCGGTCGGCCGCTCAGAAGCTGTGCAATCGCGGCATCGCCAGCATTGTCGCGTCGCCACTGTCGCGCGCACGCGTTACCGCAGAGATTGCCGGCGAGGCGCTCGGATTGCCGGTGTCACTTGACGGGGGGTTGCGTGAAGTGGCGTTCGGCGTGCAGGAAGGTCAGCCGATGAGCAACTGGTTCGCCGACTGGGTGGCGGGGAACTTTACGCCGGAAGGTGCGGAAACCTTCGCCGCCTTGCGTCATCGGGCGGTGGCGGCGATCAATCGTGCAACGGCATTGCCGCCGGCAGTGCTGGTGGTTGCGCACGGCGCATTGTTCCGCGCGTTGCGTTCCGCGATGGGGATGGAACCCAATCAGCGCACGCAGAACGCCGTGCCGATGTTCTGCGAACCTCCGACACAGGCTGAAACGATGTGGACGGCTCGGCCGGTGGTGTAGGGCGTCACGGGCTGCGAGAGCGCGCGTGAGAGCAGTGCGCAGCTACTCCGCCGCCACCGAGCGGTTTGCATCCTGCATGAAACTCTCCTCGATATGTGCCGCCAGTGCATCGGTCACCGGCCGAAGCGGGCGTTTGCCCTTCAGCATCAGGATGCCGAATTCCGGCAGCTTTGGCAGGCCCTCCTCCGGGCGCATCGGACGAAGCCCTTCCGGCAGCCATGACAACGTCGATACGGTGACCGCCAGCCCCGCCAGTACTGGCGCATGCGTGCCGATCTGCGAGGCCGAGGTATACGCGATCCGGTAACGCCGACCGGCCCTTTCGAGGGCGCGGACTGCGGCACCGGCCCATTCGCAATCCAGCCCCCGGGCGAGAAACGGGTCGCGGTCGGCCAATGCCAGCGGGAGCGGGTCCTGCCGATGCGGCGCGAATCGCGTGGAGGTTACCCACACCAGGGGCCCACGCCAGAGGTGCACCGACGGCCAGCCCACCGGCTGGTGGCCGTCCGAGATCAGCGTCAGGTCGATCTCCTCCGCCTGCAACCGGCGTATCAGTTCTCCCGACGGCGAGCATACTACGTCCACCTGGACGGCGGGATGGGTCTCCGCGAAGCGCTTCAGAATTGGCGGCAGGTAGGCGAATGCGTAATCATCCGGCGTGCCCAGCCGCACCGTCCCGGCGATCTGCGGGGCGCGAAATGTCGTCAGCACCTCATCGTTCAGTGCCAATATCTGCCGCGCGCGGGTCAGCAGATACAGGCCGTGCGGGGTCAGATCGACGCTGCCACCCTTGCTGCGGCTGAGTACTGGCTGTCCGAGTACTTCCTCGAGCCGCTTCACCTGCATGGATATGGCGGATTGCGTTCGCCCGACACGGGCGGCCGCCTGGGTGAAACTGTGGCCCTCCGCGATCAGCACGAAGGCACGTAGCAGATCGGTGTCGAGCGCTTGGGGAAGCTGCATAGCCATGAAGTTATCTGATGACTCCTATAAATGCAATTCGTTTTACTGATTATTTAGGCCAGCCCAATATGGCGGCCTGAAGTTCGGATTCTGACAGGAGAGTGCGATGTCCAATCGTTTGCTGATCGGCGAAACCTTGCGGTTTCAGCCGAGTGAATGGCTACCGGCATGGTGGCACCCGAGGCCGAACAGCCTGTCGTGGACCAGCATTCGCGCGGCATGGCGGCGCCACCGCTCGCGTCAGTCCATCGCGGGACTGGACGGCCATTTGCTGAAGGACATCGGCATCAGCTTCGCGGAGGCGGAGGCAGAGGCCAACAAGCCATGCTGGCACGCGTGATCGGCGCGGTGCCGCCTTGTCAGGCCAGCGCCAGCCGGCGCATCCGCGACAGTGCGGTCCATATCAGGTCGAGACCGAACAGCAGCGGCATCATGCACTAGCCGGCCACAGCCTGCTTCGCCAGAGGGGGACCAGCCCGCCAGCGGCCAGTACGGAAATCGCAATGACAAAAAGGCTGGGGCGGTCTGAGTTCCTGATATGATCACCCGCTGCCTCGCGGGGCCGATCAATCAGGTGGTCAAGGGGTGCATCGGGTGGGCGGGACGTGTCGCCGCGCCGCGTGGGTTGGTCGGGCGACGGTCTGTATCGTGTTCCGACTCCACCCCGAACCGCAGCATGTAGCCGCGGAACTTCTCGCGCTCCAGGCCATCGTCCAGCCCATGATCCTCGAAGCGATAGGCGCGCGGACCATAGCCGCCATTCGGGCGCTGCTGCGCATAGGCTCGGATCGAAGCAGCCACCGAAGGGGCCAGCGGGAGACCAAAATGCTGATAAAGCGCCGCCACCGCGCCGACAGGATCCGCTACCAGGGCCTTGTGATGCACATGGCAGATCGGTTCGGGCAGACCCGCATCATCGCCTGCTGAAACCATGTGTTGTGCGCCGCCCAGCCAACGGCCGCTTTCCTGCGTGCCGATTTCCCGCGAGTCGATCCGGCGGGTGAAGGGCCGCCGCAACACCTCGGTCAACTTCGCCACTGACAGCAGCACTTTCACCGGGTCGCGATGCACGAATACCAGCCGTGCATCCGGATAGACGGTGCGGATTGCGGCGAGCGCGAACAGGTGGTCGGGGCATTTCACCACCCATCGCCCCACGCCCCGATTCCGCGTGGCCTGATCGTGCCTAGGCTCATCGTGCCCGGGCTGATCGTGACTGGCCTGATGCTGCAAATGCTGGAGAAATCGCTTGTGGAATGCATAGGCCGGCAGATGACTGTCGCCGTCCAGCCACCGGCGATACGTAGGGATACGGTACGTCGTGTCGAAACGCAGGCTGCGGAAGACATGCGCGGTGATCTCGCTGCACTCCTGCGGCGAAGTGGCATCGAGCGGGTGCAACCCGCGGAATTCGGGAGCGAGTTTCTCAAAGGTGCGCAATTGGCGCGCCACACGTAGCGGGCGCACATCGGGGCGACCGCGCACCCATTTCCCCAACGGATACGGATAGATCGTCTGCCAGACCCGCGGGGCGCGATTGTCCGGATCCTCCATCAGGAGGCGATGCAGGAACGTGGTGCCGGTGCGAGGCAGGCCGGTAATGAAGATCGGCTGCTCGATCGGCTGATTCAGTATTGCAGGGTCCCGCCGCTCCGCATCACGGAATTGCAGCAGATTGGTCAGGAACCGCAGCACGTCCCAGCGCGTGGCCATTCGCCCGACCAAGCTGAGCGAAGCCTCATCGTCACAGGAAGCCATCAGCCGCCGCAGTGGTTCGACGAATGACATATCGCCAAAATCCCGCAGGCCACTGCGCCGTTGGGCAAGCGCGAGCAGCGCATCGGCATCCAGTGGACGACTGAGCAAGCCAACCGCGTCCGCCACGCTGTCCGCGATCTTCAGAACCGAGTTGTAGACCGGCACCCGGCGCTCCTTATCTTCGACAAGACACAGTTAATTGCTTACAGTAACACAATGATGTCAGATACGAGCGAGTGCGCACGGCAAGAGAATGTGAAGAGATCCACCGGATGGCAAGCCGATCCACAACGGACAGCCGAACATTTCAGCCATCGGTGCTGCGAGTTGACCACGGTCGCCACCAGGAGATAAGCGTTGCGCCACGCCCCGGAACACGGGTTCAGGGTGCTTCTCGCGCATTGTCGAGACGGGGAGAAAGCATGCCGATAGCCTCGATTGGCCGCCGGCGCTGGTTGCAGGCCGCCTTGGCGCTGACGGGCACACTGGTCGGTCGGCGCCGGGCCATGGCCGACCCATCTACGATCGTCCCGATCAAACAATTGTGTGACACGCTGCTGCGGATCATGCATGCCGGCGCCGCCACACCGTTCGCGCAGCGCTTTGCGATGTTGGCGTCGGTGATCGATCAGGCGTTCAACCTCCGCGTGATCCTTCAGGTATCGGTGGGTCTGGCGTGGTCCAGCCTGCCCCCGAATCAGCAGGCCGCACTGCTGGCTGCATTTCGCCGCTACACCGTCGCGAACTACGTCAACAGCTTCGATAAATTCGACGGCCAGCATTTCGAAATCGAGCCGGACACCAAACGCCTGCCGAACGGCGAACAGTTGGTGCAGACGAAGATCGTGTCATCGTCCGGCGAAGCGCATGAACTCGATTACGTGATGCGCCAAGACGGCGGCGCCTGGAAGGCTGTCGATGTGCTTGCCGACGGATCGATCAGTCGCGTGGCCGTGCAGCGGTCTGACTTTCGTCGGCTGGTTGAGCGCGGCGGCGCCCCGGCGCTGATCGACAGTCTCAATCAGAAGACCGCCGACTTGTCGGAGGGGGCGGTGCTGCCGTAGCGTCCGGGGACGGGATGCTCCCGGATCGGCTCCCGGGGTCTCCCCGCCCTATGTGCCGACGCGGCAACGTGACTACTGGGCGGCACGCTTGCGTGACGTCCGTGCAGGGCGAAAGAACGTGGCGCATTCCGCCGCTGGCCGAACATCACACCGTCGCGACGGGCGTCGCCGGCGAACCGACCGCGCCGGGCAGACGTAGCGGCGGGCCGGTGAACAGGAAGCGGCTGCGGTTGTTGGCACGAAGCCAGTCGGCAAGTTCGGTCAGATAGAACATCTCGCCGAGATAGCAGCCGAGCTTGAACAGGCAGTGCGCGTGCAGTGGCAGCGTAGCGCAGACATCGTCCATGCAGGGCCGCGCCGGCATCGCTTCCACCGCGAAATTGTCGGAGATCAGTGCCACCGCGCCGCTGTCGGTCACCCATTGCTGCAACTTGGCATCGCGCCCATCGAGGCCGGTGGTGTTGGCGAACAGCTTCTCGCGGTCCGGCTGCTTGTTCATCTCCAGCAGCATTTCGGCAAAGCCGGTGCGGAACAGCACGAAGTCGCCAGGTTCGACGACGACGTGATCCTGTCGCATGATGTCCATCAGTTCGGCATGGCTGACGATGTGGCCGGTGCGGCCGAAATGTGCTTCCAGGTCGATCATTACACCGCGGCCCTGCATGCAGGCCTCCGCCATGTTCTGCACGCCGAGATGGCGTGCGCCCTGCGGCTCGTCGCATGGCGTCATGTTGCCGCGAGCGTCGTAGTAAACGGGGCCAATGATGTCGCGACCGGCACGGTAGCCATTGTAGAACACATCTTCCGCACGGCCATCGCCATCGGCATCGAACATCTGGCCGACATGCGCGAGACTGTCCCATTGCGTCGAATATTGCAGCGTCAGGATCACCTGGTCATCGCACACGATGTCGGTTGCGGTGGGATCGTCGCAGCGCAGCGGATAGTTCATGTTGGGCCTGTCCCCGCGCATTGTCGGCTTCAGCACCGGCGGGTGGCGGCGCGGCGAGAGAATGGCGCCTCCGGGATAGTCCAGCGGCAGCGACAGACAGAACGTCTTTCCCACTTTCACCTCGGCGATGCCCTGGAGGACTTTCTGCGGGGTGAGCAGGTTCAGCCGGCCGCGTTCATCATCGGGGCCGTAATCGCCCCAGGTCGAGCCGGCCGGGCGATTGGTCCAACGCGGATTGTCTGCCATTGCCGTCGTCCCTCCTGCTTGGTGACGGGAAACGTGCGACGGACGCTCATTCCTGTCGAGGGTTGCCCGACAGTCAGGCGGCGGCTGAGTGTCATCGGTGAGAGCGACTGCGGCTTGATACTTATCACACCACCGACAGCGTGCTCATGATTGGCATGCCAGCCACCAATTCGCCACAACGCTTCCGCCTTGCGACAGCCGCGAGCGCATGCATGATCGATTTCACATGACGCATCAGTTCTCGGCCGGGCCGGCATCGCCACGGGATCAACTCGGTAGGACCGCACCCCGGAGCGAGGTATCGACCGACGATGCGCGCCCACTTCCATTAGTGCTGCTCTGCGCCCTGGCACTGGTCGTCGGCATCATCACCGGCCTCGGAGCGGTGGTGTTTCGCGCCTTGATCGGGCTCATGCACAACCTGCTGTTCCTCGGCCATTGGGCCTTCAACTACGATTCCAACCTGTTCACACCAGCATCACCGTGGGGACCACTGGTGATCCTTGTGCCGGTTCTAGGCGGCATTGGCGTCACCTTTATCGTCAGCAACTTCGCCCCCGAAGCAAAGGGGCACGGCGTGCCGGAGGTCATGGACGCGATCTACTACAATCGCGGCATCATCCGTCCCGTCGTCGCCGTGGCAAAGTCACTGGCCTCCGCGCTGGCCATCGGCAGCGGTGCCGCGGTGGGCCGAGAAGGTCCCATCATCCAGATCGGTTCAGCACTCGGTTCGACCTTCGGTCAAATGATCCGCATGTCGATGGGGCAACGCATCATCCTGGTTGCCGCCGGTGCCGGAGCCGGCATCGCGGCAACCTTCAACACGCCGATTGGCGGTGTACTGTTTGCCACCGAACTGATGATGCCGGAGATCAGCGTCAATACGTTTCTGCCGGTGGCGCTGTCGACCGGAACCGCGACGTTCATCGGCAGGTTGTTCTTCGGTGCGAGACCGGCGTTCGAAATTCCCGCCAACCTGGCGCCACTGCCCGCGGAGCCGAGCAGTGCGCTGATCCTGTTGCTGTACGTCGCCTTGGGCGCGGTTGTCGGCGTAGCCGCCGCGTTGTTCGTGCGCAGCCTGCATTGGGTCGAGGATCTGTTCGACAAGGTGCCCGGCCGCTACGTCCGCCACGCGGGCGGTATGCTGCTGGTCGGCGTGTTGATCTATGCACTGATGCGCTGGCACGGCCACTACTACGTGGAAGGTGTAGGCTACGCGACCATCCAGGCAACGCTCACTGGGCAGCTTTCCGTCGCCTGGTTCCTGCTGCTGCTTTACGTGTGCAAGCTATTTGCCACCTCGGTGAGCCTGGGCTCCGGGTCGTCCGGCGGCATCTTCTCGCCGTCGCTGTTCATGGGCGCAACACTCGGCGCAGCGTTCGCCGGTTTAGTCTCGGTAATATTCCCGCCATTGCCAATCAGCATGCCCGCCTTCGCCATGGTCGGCATGGGCGCAATGGTGGGCAGCGGCACCGGAGCGGCGCTGACCGCCGTGGCCATGGTGTTCGAGATGACGCGCGATTACGACATCGTGCTGCCAATGATTTTGGCGGTCGCCGTGGCGCTTGGCGTCCGACGCCTGCTGTCGCGCGAGAACGTCTACACGGCGAAGCTGATCCGCCGCGGGCACCCGATCCCGCGTGCGTTGCATGCCAACATGTTTCTGGTACGCAGCGCGCGCGATGTCATGGACCGCAACGTCATGCTGGTCGATGCGGCCACCAGCTTCGAAGAGTTCCTGCATCAGTCAGCAGGGTCGGGCGGGTTGCGTCACGTGGTGGTTATCCGCGGCAAGCTGATCGTTGGCGTGTTGCGGGTG
>DATKFJ010000193.1:0-9487 GCA_035511435.1 Acetobacteraceae bacterium
AGTTTCGTCGTCCTTGAGGCCCAGAACGGCTTTGGCGGAACGTGGCGCACACACCGCTATCCCGGCATCCGCTCCGACAGCGACCTCTACACGTTCGGCTACCGCTTCAAGCCATGGACCGGCGCGCCGATCGCGACGGCCACCGAAATCCTTCGCTACATGGGCGACGTCATCGTTGAGAACGACCTCGCACGACATATCCGCTACCGGCACATGATCGCCTCGGCCCGCTGGTCGAGCAGCGACAATCGCTGGACGATCGAGGCCACGCGCACGGATACCGGCGAGGCTGTTCGTTTCACCGCGAATTTCCTGTGGATGTGCCAAGGCTACTATCGGCACACGGAAGGCTACACGCCAACGTGGGAGAACATGGAGCGCTTCAAGGGTCGGATCGTCCACCCGCAGACCTGGCCGGAGGACCTCGACTACGCGGGCAAGAATGTCGTCGTCATCGGCTCGGGCGCCACCGCGGCGACGCTCATTCCGGCGATTGCGGCCGACTGCAAACACATCACGATGCTGCAGCGCTCACCGACCTTCTTCAGAACCGGGCGCAACGCCATCGAGATCGCCGACGAATTGCGCGAGCTTGCGATTGACGAAACGTGGATCCATGAAATCGTGCGCCGGAAGATCCTGTACGAGCAGGCCGTATTCACCAGCCGTTCATTCAGCGAACCGGAGACGGTAAAGCAGGAATTGCTGTCGGCGGTGCGTGCCTACCTGGGGCCCGAATACGACGTCGACACGCATTTCACGCCGCGCTACCGGCCGTGGCGGCAGCGCATCGCCTTCATCCCCGACGGCGATCTGTTCGAGGGGATCCGCGCGGGCAAGGCCTCGGTCGTAACCGACGAGATCGAACGGTTCGCGGAAGCCGGCATCCTCCTCAAATCCGGCAGGCTGCTCGAAGCCGACATCATCATCACCGCCACCGGCTTCCATCTCAACGTACTCGGCGACATCGAATTCAGCATCGATGGCAAGCCGCTCGTGTTCGCCGATACGGTCACCTATCGCGGCATGATGTTCACCGGAGTGCCCAACATGGCGTGGGTTTTCGGCTACTTCCGCGCCAGCTGGACATTGCGGTCCGACCTGGTCGCCGACTTCGTGTGCCGGCTGCTCAATCACATGACGAACAAGGGTGCGCGGCGGGTTACCCCGACGCTCCGGCCCGACGACAAGGACATGCCCTTGCTGCCGTGGATCGATCCGGAGAACTTCAATCCCGGCTATCTCATGCGCGGGATGCACCTATTGCCGAAACGTGGTGACAAGCCCGAATGGCAGCACACGCAGGACTACTGGGCCGAGAAGGACGCTTTGCCCGCCATCGACCTCGACGACGGCGCCTTTGTCTATGCGTGAGGCGGACGGCACAGCGGAATACTGACATTCGAGCGTGTCTGTTCGGTTACGGACATAATGTGCAGTCTGCGAGGGGTGCAGGACACCCAAGCGTGTGTTATGGTCTTCTGGATATAACGGCGGCGGTCAGGAGGGTCCAGATGACATCCATGGTCAGGCGCTTCATGGCGGTGTTCCTGGTCACGGCCGCCTTCATGCCGCTTCGCTTTGCCATGGCGGAGCCGCTGCACATCTATGCCGCGGGAAGCCTGACTGGTGCATTCACCGACATGGTGAAGGCATTCCCCGCAGCCGAAGGCGATGTGGCCACACCGGTATTTGGTCCCTCGGGTGTCCTGCGCGAGAAGATCGAGCACGGCGATCGCGTCGATGTTTTCGCTTCGGCGGATATGGTGCAGCCGCGTACCCTGGCTCGCTCACACAGCGGATCATCGGTCGTGATGTTCACGCGCAACCGGCTCTGTGCGCTGGGGCGAGCGAGCGTAGGAATGACAACCGACAATCTGCTCGACAGGTTGCTGGACCCATCGGTGCGCCTGGCGACCTCCACTCCGGGCGCCGATCCGGGTGGCGACTATGCATGGGCCGTCTTCGCGCGCGCCGAGGCAGTGCATCCGGGCGCACAGGCTATCTTGCAGACGAAGGCTATGAAGCTGGTGGGAGGGCCGAATAGTACCCCGTTGGTGCCGGGACGCGGTGCGGTGCAGGGCATCTTCCTGGCGGATCGTGCTGACGTGATGCTTGGCTATTGCAGCAGCTCGGTACCGGTTATGCGCGAGATCCAGGGCCTCGTGAACGTTCCCCTGCCGCCGTCACTGACGGTTGGTCCCGCCTATGGGTTGATCGTCCTGACCGATCAGCCGCTGGCCGCGCGGTTTGCATTGTTCGTCCTGTCTGAACAGGGGCAGGCAATCCTGCAGCAATATGGCTTCGATCCGATCGGTCTGCCTTGACCCAGCTTGACCATCCTCGGCTGTCCATGTCGTAATATCCACCGATATATAACGACGTGCAGCCGATTGGACGTGACGATGACAGAGCCGTTGGTACGGTTGCTTGACTCAGTGCGCATCGACGAGAACCGTGAGTATATCGAGTTCCGGTTCACAGACGCTGGCGACAAACAGCAGACGATCCAGATCGACTTCGAGTATGTCGAATCGCTCGCCGCGCTGTTTCAACAAGCCTTCGTGTCCGCAGTCATAGCTGCCCGGCAGGGTGCCAATCGCTCGCACGGACGCGAATATCTGTCGGTGCCGCGTGTCGATATCGAATACCCGATCAGCGTTGCTGTCGATCTGATGACCGAGCGCGTTGTGACGATGTTCATGCTGGGCACGCCGTTCCAGGCATCCTATTCGATGCCGGTAGGGATCGCACGGATGTTGTCAAGCGGCTTGCTGAACGCGTGCGAACAGGTGGAGCAGCCGCTGCCTGCAGTGCCTCGTCTCGCCAACTGACATCGCCGTCAATGGATCGATCGGTTCGTCCCTCCGCGCGTCGATCCGTACGTCGCCACTGTCGCCATGCCCTGAACCTGCCAAGGATTGATGGTGAACGCGATCGTCATTCCCTCGCGGGTGCACAAGGTCAGAATCATGTCCTGGCCATTTTCGGCCTGCGTCATGTTCCAGGTCTCCACCGCATGCACGGCGCCTGTTTCTACCGGCGGGGGCGCCGCCGTCAGAACAGTGTTGAGGCAGGTGGTCGGCAGGGACAATGCAACCTTCTGCCCCGCCGTATCGTGCAGCAGCAGGATCAACCGCGAGCCGTCCGGCGACATGCGCACGCCATCCAGTTCGGCATCGATCCTGCTGCGGTCAGTCATAATGCGGCAGCGACGGCCTTGGTCTCGGTGTAGAGTTCCAGCACTTCCTTGCCCATCTCGCGGCCCCAGCCGGACTCCTTGTAGCCACCGAACGGCAGCGCCACGTCGCCGAAATTGTGCGTGTTGATCCACACCGTGCCGGCACGGATGCGCCGCGCAAGCTTGTGTGCAATCCCCAGATCACGGGTCCACACGCTTGCGGCCAAGCCGTAGTTCGTGTTGTTCGCCTCTTTGGCAATGCGGTCCAGATCGTCGTCGTCGAACGGTATCGCACAGACCACCGGGCCGAAGATCTCATTGCGCACCACCGACATGTCGGGCCGCGTGTCGGTCAGCACTGTCGGTGCCACGAAGTAGCCGGCATTGCCGACGCGCTCGCCGCCAGTGACGACGCGCGCGCCTTCCTTGCGTCCCGCCTCCAGAAAGCCGGTCACGCGGGTGAATTGTTCCTCCGACACCAGCGGTCCCATCTGCGAGTCCGGGTTAAGGCCCGGACCCATGCTGATCTTCCCGGCCTCCGAGGCGATGCCCTCCATCAACTGGTCGAACACGCGCTTATGCGCGAACAGGCGCGAGCCAGCCGTGCAGCATTGACCCATGTTGAAGAAGATCGCACTCGCGGTGCCACGGATCGCGACATCCATGTCGGCGTCCGGGAACACGATCGCCGGCGACTTCCCGCCAAGTTCCAACGACACCTTCTTCAGGTTGCCCGCAGCGGCCTGCACGATCAGCTTGCCGACCTCGGTCGATCCTGTGAACGCGACCTTGTCCACGTCAGGGTGCGCCGCCAAGGCCGCGCCTGCGGTCTCGCCGAAACCGGTTATGATGTTCACGACACCAGGCGGAAAGCCTACCTCCTGGATCAGCCGGCCAAGCCTGATGGCAGAGAGCGGCGTTTGTTCGGCTGGCTTCAGCACGATCGTGCAGCCCGCTGCCAGCGCCGGTGCCAGCTTCCACGCCGCCATCATCAGCGGAAAATTCCACGGAATGATCTGTCCTACGACGCCAACCGGTTCCCGCAGCGTGTAGGCATGCCAGTTACCGGGCGCGGAGATCGGTACGGTCTCGCCGTTCAGCCGCGTTGCCCAGCCCGACATATAACGGAACATCTCATAGGAGCCGGGAACGTCGATTGCCCGCGCGTCGCGGATCGGTTTGCCGTTGTCCAGCGCTTCGAGCGCAGCAAATTCCTCGGCATTCGCTTCCAGCGCGTCGCCCAGGCGATAGATGAGCTTGCTGCGCGCCAAAGGTGACATGCGCGCCCATGGACCGCTTTCGAAGGCACGGCGCGCGGCGGCAACCGCCGCATCGATATCCGTGGCGTCACCTTCTGCTGCCTTGGCGATCGGGCGGCCGGTGGCCGGATCGAACACATCGAAGGTCTTGCCCGACCTGGCGTCAACCCACTCGCCGCCGATCAGCAATTGCAACGGGCCGGCGATGAACCGCGCGGTGATTTCCGGCACCGCGGTTGGCTGCAGCATGACATTCATCGGCTTCCTCCTGGTGTGCTACGCAATTCCCGGTCGGATATAGCGCAGGAAGCCGCGTGATGTCATCCCCCGTATGCCATCCCCCGTCTACGGGTGGCGCGCCTCCTGGATCGCCTGCCAGATACGCATCGGCGTCGCCGGCATGTCGATGTGCCTGATGCCGAACTCCGACAATGCGTCGACCAGCGCATTCATCACCGCTGGCAGCGAGCCGGCACAACCTGCCTCCCCGCAGCCTTTGGCACCGAGCGGATTGGTGCGCGCGGGCACCGGATGGCTTTCGAAGCCGAGACCAGGCAGATCGGACGCGCGCGGCAGACCGTAGTCCATGTAGGAGCCGGTCAGCATCTGTCCGTCCGCGTCATACACAACGCTCTCCATGAATGCCTGTCCGACGCCCTGGGCGATGCCACCATGCGCCTGGCCTTCGACCAGCATCGGGTTCACCAGCACACCGAAGTCGTTCACCGTCGTGTAGCTGACGATTTCCACCGCACCGGTGTCCGGATCCACTTCGACCTCGGCGATATGACAGCCGTTGGGGAACGCCGACGGTACCCCTTTGAATACGTGGCTGACGTCCAGAGTCCGCGGAATGTCATCGGGTAAATCCCCACCGAGGCGCAGTCGCTCCGCGACGTCCATGATGTGGATGCCGATATCGGTGCCGGCGATGCTGAATCGCCCGCGGGCAAATTCTACGTCGGCGACAGAAGCTTCGAGGAAATGTGCGGCGGCCTGCTTGCCCTGCGCGATGACAATATCGCTGGCGGCGATGATAGCACCACCACTCTGCATCATGGAGCGCGAGCCGCCTGTGCCGCCGCCAGCGATCAGTTCATCGGAATCGCCTTGCAGCAGCTTGATCCGGTCGAACGGAATGCCGAGGCGATCCGCCAGGACCTGGGCAAAGGGCGACGCATGCCCCTGGCCGTAATCCAGTGTGCCGGTGATGATGGTGACGGAGCCATCGGCCTCGAAGCGAACGCCACCGATCTCATTGCCGGCATCCGCCGTTACTTCCAGATAGTGACCGATGCCGCGTCCCCGCACCTTGCCGCGAGCGCGACTGTCCGCCTGGCGTGCGGTGTAGCCATCCCAATCCGCGGCGATCAGCGCCTTGTCCATGACGGTGGGGAATTCGCCGCTGTCGTACAACATGCCGGACGGCGCACGGTACGGCATCTGTTCGGGGCGTATATGGTTGCGTCGGCGAAGTTCGACGCGGTCGATACCCATCTCGCGCGCCGCGGTTTCCACCAGGCGTTCCATGTAATAGTTGCCTTCTGGCCGGCCCGCACCGCGATATGCACCAACCGGTGTCGTGTTGGTGAACATGCATTGGGACGAAACCTCGATCAACGGCGTGTTATAGACGCCGATAATGTTCTTCACCGTGTTCATGGTTGGTGGAATGGTGGTGGCGTTGCTGAGCCAGGCCCCAAGATTGCCGTAGCCGGCCACACGCAGCGCCAGGAACTTGCCGTCCGCGTCCAACGCCAATTCCGCTGTCATCTCATGGTCACGACCATGACTGTCGGACAGGAAGCTTTCCGACCTCTCGTCTGTCCACTTCACCGGACGGCCGAGCGCACGCGCCGCGTACAGCAGGCAGATATATTCCGGGTAGGCGGACGACTTCATGCCGAACGAGCCGCCGACATTGCCGGTGAGGACCCGCAGCTTCTCTACCGGCACGCCAAGGATGGCGCTCAGCTGATTGCGCTGCCCGAACACGCCCTGGCAGCCGAGACGCAGGATCAGTCGGTCCGCATCCGGATCGTACTCGCCAATGGCGGAGCGCGGTTCCATCGCACAGACCACGATGCGGTTGTTGCGGATCGACAGCCTGGTGACGTGTGCGGCACACGCAAAGGCGGCGGCAACCTGCTCGCTATCGCCGTAGTGGAAGTCCAGGCAGACATTGCCGGGAGCGTCCGCGTGCAGTTGCGGCGCATCCGGCGCCGCGGCGGCGCTTGCGGTCGTCACCGCCGGCAGCGGATCGACGTCAACGAAGATCGACTCTGCGGCGTCCTTCGCCTGCTTGACCGTCTCGGCCACCACCATGGCGATCGGCTCGCCGACATAACGCACCCGATCAGTCGCGAGCGCCCGCTGCGGCGGACGGGGCGTTGGCGTGCCATTGCGATGCTTTCCCGCCGCCGCCTGCATGTTCTTGATGCCGGCCTCATCCAGATCAGCCGCCGTGACGATCATATGCACGCCGGGCATCTCGCGCGCGGCATCGGTATCGATCGAACGCATTTCACCATGCGCCCATCCGGCTGCGCACCATGACACCATAGAGTTGGCCGGCAAGGTTCAAATCGTCGGTATAGCGGCCCTCGCCACGCAGCAGGACCGGGTCCTCCTTGCGTGAGACGGGCTGGCCTACGGCAAACTTCTCGTTCACCATGAACGTGGGATCGAACGGCGCATTCATCAGGGACTGCTTTCGTGAGAGCGGCGCGGCACATCGCAACGCCGTATCCAAAAGGATATAGCGTAGTGGCGCAACCTAGCCTAGAGGCCAGACCTGGATGGAATTTGGATCGATATCGAATTTGCATTGGCCCGCAGATGTGGCATCGGTTCGTCCGTCGAAGATCGCGATCCGGGCGTCACCGAGGCGGACAGTGACGTGACGCCCGATCCCTACTGGCGTAACCCCCTGCACCACACCCTGGTAGCGTCCCCTCGGCGTGATCTCGGCGCGTGCCGGCGGAAAGCTCCATCCGACGCGCTCGCCCCTGCGCAGCGGCAGGCCCGCTATCGTCAGTGCTGCGTCGCTGCCGACATCGATCTGATGCTCATCGACAACAATGCCTTCGGCCACGTTGTCGGCACCCAGCAGGCGCGCCACCGTCTCGTTGGCGGGGCGCATGAATACCTGGTGGACAGGGCCACACTGCAGTGCACGCCCCTCTGCGATCACGAGTAGTTCATCGGCGAGCAACGCCGCCTCCCCCGGGTCGTGAGTGACGAGGATTGTTGTGGCAGTGATCTCTGCCTGGAGCGCGAGGAATTCCTGGCGAAGGTGGGCTCGGAGTGGGGTATCCAGTGCGGAAAACGGTTCGTCCAGCAGCAACAGCCGAGCAGGTCTGTTGAGAGCTCGTGCCAACGCGACGCGTTGTTGCTGACCGAGCGACAGAGCGATTGGGCGTCGTTGTTCCAGATCGCGAAGGCCAAGGCGATTGATCCAATATTCCGCCACTTCTTGTTTGGCGCCGACGGGAAATTGCAGTTGCTCCATGACGGTGAGGTGTGGGAACAACCCATAAGTCTGCGGCACGTAGGCAACCGCTCGCGCTGCGGGATCAAGCCGCGAGAGTTCCCTGCCGTCGATCATGACGGTTCCTTGCCCGAACCGTTCGATCCCGGCGATCAGCTTGAGAGTCAGCGATTTGCCGGAGCCCGATGGACCAAGTATCGCGAGGCGGCGTGCGCGGGGCGACCACTCGAAGTCCAGACGAAAGCTGCCAAGCTGCTTCTCGAGCCGCAAGCCGATCTCGACTGATCCGACAGGCTGACGCAGCGGCGCATGACGAGGTGGCACTGTCACGCCACCCGGTACAGCAACCGGCGCGACAATCGCACTCAGCCACTGTCCGCTGCTCCCGTCTCTTTCGCGCGCGGCGAGGCCGCTCAGTGCCATGATGGCCAACGCAACGATCAGTGTCGGCAACAGCACCGGCATCATGGCCGGCAGGCCTTGCGACCCGAAGGCAACATACGTGTAGACCGGCAGCGAATACGGGTGATAGGCCACCATCACCGTTGCGCCGAATTCACCGAAGGCACGCAGCCACGCAAGCAGCAGGCCCGACAAGATAGCCGGCCAGGCGATCGGCAAGCTCACACGCAGGAAGACCTCGATCGGCCCACGGCCGAGGGTCGCGGCAACACCCTCGAGGACCGGATCCATGGCGGCAAAACCGGAGCGCGCCGCGATGATCAGGAATGGAGCCGCGACAAAGACTTCGGCGATCACGATGCCGTAGAAGGAATCCGTCAGCGCTCCGTTCAGCAGCCGACCGAGCGGCGTGGAATAGCCAACGAGGAACAACAGCAGGACGCCGCTGGTGAGTGGCGGCAGCGCCAGCGGAAGCTGAACGACGAAGCCGAGTCCCGCCATCGTGCGACCTGGAATCCGCGCCAGCAGATAGCCGAGAGGAATGCCGCCAAGCGCGATGATCGCCGTTGCCGCGGTGGCACTGGTGATGGAGATGACGCACGAACGAAGCAAAGCCCCGTCGTCAACCGAACTCCAATCGGCGAGGCCAATCTGCTGCACGCCGGCGACCAGCGGCGCGACCAGATAAATCGTGAGCAGTCCGGCCAGCCACGGTAGCGGTGCAGCAACCCGACGCGTCACTTCGCCTTATCGACAAGCGATCGAATGTTTGCTGGCACCGAGTTCGCCTCGCCAGTCAGTGCAAGCTTTTGAACGTCCATGCCGTGTGCCTTCATCAGGCTCTGCCCGTCGGCTCCGAGGAGGAAAGACACAAACTGTTCAGCACCGGTTGCATTGGGCGCATCGCGCAGGATCGTGACAGTGTATGAAGCCTTGGGCCCGATATCGGCTGGCAAGGCGATGGCCGGGATCTTCGCATCGGACGTTTCGGTCGAATAGAAAAAGCCCACGTCGAGCTGCCCGGATTGCAGGCGGCCAACCAGCGTTTCCTCCGGCAGGACCTGCGCCGGATTGTCGGGCGCGCCGAGCACCTTCTGCGCGAGACCAGGACTCTTGTAGAAGGTTTCCGCCTGCTTCATCAGCGCCAGCGTGAGC
>DATKFJ010000194.1:0-25808 GCA_035511435.1 Acetobacteraceae bacterium
CCGGATCCGGAATTTGATGCGATGACGGCGCGGCTGTTGCGGCGGGAGGCACTACGTCGTGCGGCTGAGGAGCTGAATACGACGTCGGGGCGGGGTCTGGAGGGTATGCTGGCGCGGATCTCGGCCGAGGTGACAGCCGACGCCGCCAGCCGTACCGCTACGCCGACGGCGCCGAAACCTCGTCTGTGAACACCTGGAAGTTGACCAGCGTGTTAGGGCCGAAAGTGTTGCTGATCGGCACATCGACCGCATCGCGGCCACGCGCCATCAGCACGCGACCGATCCGGGGCAGGTTGTTGCGCGGATCGAAGGTATGCCAGGCGCCGCCCAGGTAGGCTTCGAACCAGCCTGCGAAGTCCATCGGCCCATATGGCGGAGGCACGCCGATATCACCGAGATAACCGGTGCAGTAGCGCGCGGGAATGTTCATGCAGCGGCACAACGCCACGGCAAGATGTGCGAAATCGCGACAAACGCCGGTTCGCTCGTTGAATGCTTCCCAGGCTGTGCGGGTAGGCCGGGCGTTCGCGTAGTTGAACACGATGTGGTTATGCACGAAATCGCAGATCGCCTGCACGCGACCCCAGCCGAGTGGCGCATCCTTGAACAGGTGCCATGCGGTCTCGGACAGCAGGTCGGTCTCGCAGTATCGGCTGCCGAGCAGGTAGACCAATGTCTCTTCCGGTAGATCCTGCACCAAATGCTGCTGGGCGTTGGGATGTACCGGATCGGGCATGCCGCTGTCGTTCAGCACGCCGTTGCTGGCGATCCGAATGCGCCCGGCCGGCGCCATGATGCGGCTGCACCAATTGCCGAAGCCATCGCGATAGCTGGTGATCGGCACCGATGGATCCGTCGTCATTTGGTCTGGAACGACGATGTCGGCGGCGCGCGAATGATGAATGTGGAGCATCAGCAGCATCGGCATCGGCTGCGGACAGTCGTAGATCAACTCGTAGCCGACGCGGATTCGCATGCTATGACCTGCCGTAATATCTCGATTGGAACCTGTATCATGACGCGTGAGACCATTTTTATCGTGCAGGCGTTTGAACCTGGCAAGGGGAATCGCCTGAGCGCCGATGCACCAATTCGGTGCAAATCGTCGGCATCGGCGCTCCGGCGAGCAGAAGATTTGGCCGAGACGAAGGCAGGCGTCGTTGCATTCGCAACTTCAGGCGATGCGGAATTGGGCGATTACGACGAGGAACCGACGATCATATTCAAGTGTGGACGGCTGCCGGCGCCATTTGAGGATGCGTGACAGCCAGCGGAACGCTATGGCCTGACGCGCCAAACGGCCAAACCGACAATGATGATCGGAACAAGCACAAGCCATGCCGCAGTGTCGATCATCACGGTCGATGACCTGAGGTGGTCCGCTGGGTGGGTTCCGCCATTTCATTCATGTGGCGCGGCTGTCGCCTGATACACGCCGGCGCCGCGGATATATTTCGCGATCCATGCAGACACCAGTATTCCATCGACTGAGGGGCGGCATATCCGTCGACCGCAGGCGCGGAGCGATGTTACGGCAGAGCTCGTGCGATTGCCCGCGAATCGCGGCGGCTTGTATTAACTTGGCAGCGTGCTTACATCCTGTTGTGATTACTTGCACAATTTAGGAATATTTGGGTGGCATCGCCTGATGTGACTGCCGTACAGCGGTCGGATCTGAATGCATTTCTGTTTGCTGACGTCGGGACAGAAGCGAACGGCATGACATTGAGCGTTGTATCGGTATTGGCTCGCCAGGGCCGTGATCCGTGGGGCGAGGCGGGACGACTGTCAGAGCTGACGAAGGCGGACGCAACCGACAGTCTTGCCCGGACGATCGCCGGCATGCCGAGTAGTCTGTGGGATCTTCCCGCTGCCGGGGCGATCGCGGTTCGGCTGATCGGTCTGTTGCCGCCACGGCCGGGGAGAGGGCCAAAATTGGCGACCGCCCGGTGGCCTGGCACGCCGATTATTGCGGCGCTGGTTTGCATCGCGTTGCTGGTCGCCTTCGCTGGCGTCGCGATGCTGCAGTCCGGGCCGCCTGCACAAGCTGATGGCAGCGACGTGGCCTCGTTCAGTAGCGCCGTGCCTGGCGATCATTCGCAAGTAGGGAAAAAGCAATGAGCACCGTGCCCACCGACGACGAGAAAAACCTGAACGTTGAAGCGGACGAGCAGGCGGACGCAATGAAGGACCAACTGCGCAAGGATGTCGCATCGTGGTCGGCGGGGCGGTCCGAAGAGTCGGCCCTGAAGGCTACTGAAGTCAGTGTCCAGATGGCGAAGCCCGCGGCGCAACCGGTAAAGCGGGTGAAGCGGGCGAAGCCTGCGGCGACAGATGCCAAGCCGGCGGCGACGGGGAAGAAACCTTTCAGCATGTCGTACGACGGTGTCACGGAAGCGGATTATATAACCTACATGATTGCCCGCGGTGCCAGGTGACCTGGGTCACATTTGAAGCCGCCGGAGGAGGTCTGGTGGTGGTGCAGGCGAACCACGTTGTGGCGATCTATGACGAACAAGGCGCAGTCAAGTTGGCGACCACCGCGGGCGGTGTGCATGTGTTGAAGGACACAACCGTGCAGCGCGCCGCGGGGCTCGTTGCCGATGCGGCTGACGCGGATGCGGCTCGCAGCAGCTAGCGGAGCCTGGCCCAAAATCGATCTGCAGCCACCAACGCGGAGCAATCATGCAAGCGGGAACCAGATTCGACGGTCAGATCGCATATGATTTCGAAGAGTTCTGCAAAGACTACGGGCACCCGACGGGACAGATGTTCACATTCGAGGTGACGCACAACGCAGTCACCTATGTTTATGCCGATGTTATCGGGACCATCCGCGGCGGTGAGGTCGTCTTCTGTCTCAACGGTGATGACCTGGTACAGACGCGAAAGGCCCACTAAGCGGGAGCGCCCATTAGGCAGGAGCGCCCACTAAGCAGGAGCATAGTACCGCGCGTGAACCTCCGGTTGGCAGCATCGAGCGATGACCGTGCACTGGCAATCCGCGACCACGTGCTGCCGTTGCTGCGTGGACATGGCGCGCTGGAGGTACAGCGCGATACGGTCCGGGTCATTGAACTGAGGCAGGCGCAATGGATTTTTCGCCACTGGACGCCGTTCAATGAATTGACCTCGGATGAGGCGTCCTCGCCCGGCTATCGACGTGCGATCGAACGCCAGCACACGCACCCTGATCTGCCGTACGGGCTCGACGTGTGGCACGGGACACGGGTGTTACGCATTCTCTGGGCGGATGACGGAGGCTTCGAGGTGGCCAGCTTCGTGCGTGGCGCCTGGGAAGAGCAAGTGCTGGCGATGTAACCGCGACAGGGTCTGTCGCCGCAGGGGCGCAGCTTGCCACTATCTTTGCGAGTTCCACACCTGCCGCCATCCACGACTGCGCTGCAGACGCACGTGGCACAGCTGTGGTTGCCGGCCTTTATCGGAGTGACCCGGGTGGGGTGGGTCGCGCGCCAAGCCGGTTTCAGGTTGGGATCGCAGCGATGCACTCTCGCGGTGGGTGGCTGACTGGCGCCGCCGCGATCCTTACGGGTAAGCGGCGCATATATTGGCGTCTTGGCTGTATCCGGACTCAATCCCGGGATCAGTCCCGGCCATGACGGCTGCACTCCGAGCGCTGCACTCCGAGCGATGACAGGCACCGGACACTCGCTCTACTCGAGGCTGATTGAGCCTGCCTCTGGCCCCTTGGCACCTTGCACGACACCCATGCGCACCGACTGACCTTCCTGCAATGGGCCGAGTCCGGCACGCTCCAGCACCGTGGCATGGATGAACACATCCTTGCCGCCGGACTGTGGGGTGATGAAACCGAACCCCTTGTCGGGGTTGTACCACTTTACCGTGCCCACCGTCTCGACTGCGGAACTGAGGTCGACCTGGCGGCGGGGACCGTCCTGCGTGCGTGGCCGTGCGCCTGCGAACTGCGGCCGGCGCGCGGCCGGCTGTTCGGCCGTACTCTCGTCAACTGAGACAACCTGGTCGATCTGCCGCCCCTTGGGCCCCTGGCCCACGCGGATCTTCAGCGTGGCTCCTGGACTGACGGCCTGGAAGCCGGCGGCCTGCAGTGTGTTCACGTGGAGGAACACGTCGCCCGAACCATCGGCCAAGGCCGCGAAGCCATAGCCTTTCTCGGCGTTGAACCATTTCACCGTCGCCTGCGCTTCAGGCGCGGACGAACTGGGCGCGAAGCCGGGAAAGGTCACCGGGGTGGGGGTGTTGCCAAAGAAATTGTCATCGTCGAAGCCGCGACGGCGAGGTTGCCGCTGCCGGTCGTTCCTGGGTGCTCGCAAGGTAAAGCTGTCCTCTATGGTCGATTCTGGCTAGAACTCGAGTCAGGATACGACGGATCGCGGCGCGTTGGTAGTACCGCACGACGGGTTCCGTTCCATGGCACCGCGAATTCTGCTGCAGTTCGATGAATATGGTGCGGACGGTGCATTCAGAGGACCTGCATGCCATATGATGTGAATGACCGACGAAACGTACCGGATCGTGCAGCGCCCTGACGACAGCTACGCAGTGGAAGTCGCAAGGACCGGAGTGCTGCCGCAGACTGCAGCGGGCTTTGCCACAGAGGCGGAGGCCAGGGGGTGGGTCGCGCAAGACAAGCGGCTATGGGATTCGGCCGATCCGTTCCGGACACCCGCCGGCCGAAAGTGGCGTGGCTTTTGACGGCGGGCGGTGATGCGGCGTCCCGCGATCGCTTGGTTCACGCGTCGAAATTACCCGCGGCATCGCGCGCTCGATCCGACTGGGCTTCCAGTGACCTATGACGATTGGCTGGCGCGGTCCGGCTATGGCGAGCCGGTTGGCGGGGGCGTGCGCGTGGTCATCGATCCTGCGAAGTTCGCGGCATGGTGCCGCGCGCAAGGACGTGAGGCCGACGCTGCTGCGCGGAGTGCGTTCGCCCAGGTTGTCGCCGACAACGGCCGCAGCCGCGGATGGTGGCACCGCCGGGCCATCCTGCGCTAGCTGGGGTGTGACGCGGCTCCGGTGGCGGACACCGCGGAAACCTCGATCAGACGCGAATAAACCAGCTCCAGCAGGCGTTCGCGGGCGGAGACGGCGATTTCGTCCAGGGAAGGCGTCTGAGCCAGCCGCGCGCGCGCATAACGACGCACCTCATCGAGCGTCGGCACTTGCGGCAGATCGATTTCGGCCCAGAACATCTCCGCTTGCACGCGTGCCGAAAGGAAGCGGGACTTCACATCTGCCCAGCCTGGCGCATGCGCCAGGGCCTCGAGCACCTGATTGGCGATGCTGTTGACCGGAAAGGAAGCCGCGAGCTGGCTGGCGACCTTGTCGATCACCAGACGTCCCAACTTCTGTTCGCCGCGGAGCACCGTCTTCGGCGGCACATGCAGGTCCCAGACGATGCCGAGCCAGGACAAGGCGCGCAACGTGTAGTAGGTCGGGTCGTATTCCCACCAACGGAAGCCCTGGCGGACAGACGCCTGATACGCGTGGTGGTTGTTATGCCAGCCTTCGCCCATGGTCAGCAGCGCCAGCAGCCAGTTGTTCCTGGACTGATCGCCGGTGACGTAGCGTGACCGGCCGACCAGATGCGCGAGCGAATTGATGCTGAACGTGGCGTGCCAAAGCACCGCGGTGCTCCAGCAGAAGCCGACCACAAGCCCCGGCCAGCCGGCGATCAGCCACGTTGACACCCCAAGCACCGCTGCCGGTAGATAGGGCTGCCGATCGAGCCACCGCAACTCGGCAAACCGGCTCAGGTCGCGAATCCCCGCATAGTCGGTGTCGTTGTTGCGAGGCACAAAGATCCAGCCGACATGCGAATACAGGAAGCCGCGCTGTATTGGTGAGTGCACATCGAGCTCGGTATCCGAGTACTTGTGATGCATGCGGTGGTTGGCGGCCCACCACAGAACGCCACGCTGGGCCGACGTCTGCGCCAGGAATGCGAGGATGAACTGGAAGATGCGGCTGGTGCGGTAGGCGCGATGCGAGAAGTAGCGGTGATAACCCGCACCGATGCCGAAGATCCGTGCCAAATACAACGCGACCCCGAGCAGAACCGTGCCTGGTGTCACGCCGGTCCAGAATGCCGCTAGGCATCCCAGATGCACCAATACGAACCCGATGCTCGACGGGTATGCAATGTCATCCGCGTGGTTGTGTCTACCCGCGTTCATCGGGTGATTCCTGTACGGGGGGTGGAAGCGAAATGATACCACGGATCGTGGCCGACGGGGAGGCCGATCATCGGTCATGCCGCCGGTCGGTAGCCGGTGCGGCGGCGCGATCCCTGCTGGCGCCAGTTCGAGGGGCGATGCGCCGGCGTTGATTTTGTCGCCTGGCGCGGCTGCTGCGGCTGTGCAGTTGGCGGCGATCCGCCCGCGACGTCGATCGTGACGCCGGTCATACGCTCGATGGCGCGCAAGGTGCCATGCTCCGCCGCGTCACAGAACGAGATCGCGACACCGCTGGCGCCGGCACGCGCTGTGCGGCCGATGCGATGAACGTAATCCTCGGGTTGGGCGGGCAGATCGAAGTTGATAACGTGCGATATCCCCGTCACGTCGATGCCGCGCGCGGCAATATCAGTCGCCACCAGCACGCGCGCCCGCCCGCTGCGGAAGCGTTCCAGCGCCTTCTGGCGCGCCGGCTGGCTTTTGTTGCCGTGAATGGCGCTGACCTGAACGCCGCCCATGTCGAGCGTTTCGGCAACGCGATCGGCGCCGCGCTTGGTGCGGGTGAAGACGATGACGCGGGACATGGCGGGATCGGCCAGCAGCCGACCGAGCAATGCCCGTTTGGCGGCAGGATCGACGAAATGCACATGCTGCCGGATGGGCAGATCGCCCGATACGGCGCGGGCGATTTCAACCCGCACCGGATTGCGCAGCAGCGTTTCGGCGAGCTTGCCGACATCAGTTGGCATCGTTGCCGAAAACAACGCCGATTGCCGGTTCACGGGTAGCGCCGCGACAATGCGCCGAATATCGCGAATGAACCCGAGATCGAGCATGCGATCCGCTTCGTCCAGGACGAAATGGCGGACTTCGTTCAGCTTCAGCTCGCCGGTTGCCATCAGATCGCAGATGCGGCCGGGCGTGCCAACCACGATGTCGACGCCGCCGCGCATGCGCTGCACCTGCATGGAGCGGCTCATGCCGCCAAGAATGGCGACGGTGCGCTGCTTCAAGTCGCCGCCAAGGCGACGCAGGTGGTCCTCAATCTGGAGCGCGAGTTCGCGCGTTGGCGCCAGGATCAGGGCGCGCGTGGCGTAGCGGTGCGGTTGCGTCGGATTGGCCGCCAGATGCTGCAACATGGGAAGCGCGAATGCTGCGGTCTTGCCGGTGCCGGTCTGCGCGACGCCGAGTAGATCACGGCCCTGGAGCAGGGGCGGCACGGCACTGGCCTGGATGGGGGTTGGTTGGAGGAAACGCTCTCTGTCGAGGGCGCGCAACAGGGGCTCGGCCAGGCCGAGGTTAGCAAAGGTAATCGATGACACTGAGTATTATGGCTCCAGCGCCGGTCGCCACGGCTATTGCTGCGGGCGGAATCCGACGCCTTGATGTTCGCCTGCCCGCGCGACAATGGGGCGAACGCATTAAAATGGAGATTTCCGGGAGGGCGCCCCGCCAAACGGCCGGAGCGCCAATCACGCATTCACGGAAGGCACCGTGTATATCGCCTGGATAGCGAGTAAAAGCAAGACGTATTCGCCACACGCCAACCCGATGTGGTGCGGATCGCTCGGAGTGACAGCAAATCCAGTAGGCTCATGCGGCGCGATATTTTACTCCAGACGATGTAATGGCCAGCCCGCTGCCCCATCTTTGTGCTTGGTCTACCGTGCCGATGGGAGGAGAGCAGTCCTCCCACAGCGAACACAGCGAAAAGAAAATCCGATGCAAACCCCTGTTTGGCTGAAGCCCGGGTTGTGGGGCGCGGCGGTCGGCGCGGTGGCAATCACTATCGTCGGCTTTTCCCAACTCGGCTGGTACACGCCGAGTTCGGCTGACAGTCTGGCGCAGGATCGCGCCGACACGGCAGTCGTCGCAGCGTTGGTGCCATTCTGCGTTGCCAAGGCGCAGCAGGATCCGGATCATGCCACGCTCGTCAAATTCCAGGCCGAGCAATCATCGTATTCGCGCAACGACCTGGTGATGAAGGCTGGCTGGGCGACACTCGGCAGCGCGAAGTTCGGCGACAACGCACTTGCGCGCGCGTGTTCGGCCCAGCTTCATGCGGAAAAGACAGGCTGACGGCGGCCGTCGTCTGCACTTGTCCTACCCGCGCAAGCGGGCGGGCTGAGCGGATACATCGTGCTGATATCACTGGTTCCCTGCTTGCGCGGGAATGAAGGCAGTTTCTTTTACTGGGATATATGATGAGCAAAGCGGAACTCGGTACAAAGTGCACCTGTGCGGGCTGCGGCCAGCGCTTCTATGATTTGAACCGGACGCCGGGCATGTGCCCGAAGTGCGGCGTGGAACAGCCACCAGAGAAGCCGCGCGCGGTTCGGCCGTCCCGCACCTCGTTCGGCACAAGACGCCTGTTTCGGCAACCGGATCCGGTGTTTGCCGCGGAGGAAGCGGAACCTGCGGCAGCGCCTGACCTTGAAGATCCCGACGCGGAAGACACCGAGCCGGCACCCGAGCCGGACGAGGAGATCGACGACGATGTGCTTGAAATCGTCCCGGGCCACGATAAGGAGGTTGCTTGAACAGACAGCGTCTCAGTCGGCCGTCGCTGAAGATCAGCCACCCACTGGGACGGACGGAGTTTGAAGGCTTTATCTTCGAGGTGTGGAATCCGTTTACCGGCGGTTATCAACTGGTGGAATCGGTGCAGGAAGGTTTGCGCCGCGTCGGCGATCTCGCCGCCCTGATCTGCCAGATGTGGCTGCAACGGCACCCGAAGCAGCAGGACCTGACGGACGCACCGGATGCCCCTGGCGACGACGGCGCCGAATGGGCGGAATTACGCGTCAATCCGACGACGTATCGCAGCTACGATACACGGCGGCATGATCGGCCAACGTGGATGCGGGCGGTCGGAATTACGCAGGCCGTGGAGTTGACATGCACCCGCGTCGGCTACGCGATGCCGACGCCCAGTGCGTGAGGTTCAGTCGAACGCTCGCTTGACGCGCGCCCAGTCCTCGATCGCGCGTTCCTCGCCTGGCGTGATCGGGATGACGAGCTGATTCCACCCGGCGCTGCGCAATGCTTCCACGCGCTGCTTCAGTTCTTGCTCGGTGGCGGTGAATGTCGTGTGGCGAATCAGGTCGGCGGTAACGAATTTCTTTTCCTCCGGCTTGACGAAGATGAAGTGTCCTCGATGGTTGGTGAGATAGCGCGCATCCGGCGGCTGGTAGTCGCGCGCCATCCGCACGTAACCCTCGACCTGTTCCGCCACGGATGATGGTACGGGGGAAGTATTCTGCCAGCCTTCCATGTCGAGATCGGCGGCGCGATGCAGCAGCACCGCGGCGCGCGGGCCGGCCTGCGCCAGTGCGCGCGGGCTGTCGGCGGGTTCACCGTCCTGCAGGACGCAGCCGCACGCCCACGCGGTTGCGTACAGGTCGTCGGGACTGCGCCCGGCTGATTGCCAACTTTGCTGCATGCTTTCCAACGCGGACATCGCACCGGGAACGTCGGAGATGAAACTTTTCCAGCCGGCATTCAACTTCGCTGCCAGCGCCTGGGACTTCGGGCCGTAGGCGGAGACGTGCAGGCGGATCGGATCGCGCGTGTTGATCAGGCCGAAATCGGGGTTGAGAAAGCGGATCTTCTTGCGCTTGCCCTCGATGCTCGTCTCCAGCGTCTCGCCATTCAGCAGGCCGTAGACAACACGGATATATTCCTCCATGTCGGCGAGCTTCATCGCACCGAGACCCATGGCGCGGCGTGCGGAGAAGCCGGTACCGACACCGAAGTCGATGCGTCCGGGCGCCATGCCGTTGAGTGTTGCGAACGCGTTCGCCGTCACGGCTGCGATGCGGTTGGACGGCACCAGCACGCCGGTGCCCAGCCGGATGCGCGACGTTTTCATTGCCGCGGCGCCCATGGCAACGAAGCAATCGGCGGTGATCATCTGCGTGTCGAAGAACCAGGCGTGGGTGAACCCGAGTTCCTCCGCGCGCTGCGCCAGCTTCCAGGAATCGCTGGATGTTGCGATGCCGATGCCAAAGTCCATTTTATTGTTCCCCTCGTTCGGGTGGCGAGTATGGGCAGACTGCGCCGGTGTTGACTTGGCCGGTGTTGACTTGGCCGCGTTGACTTGGCTGCCTAGGCGTTCCCGCTGATCGCGCGACAGGCGTGGACAAGCCCCACCATGGCGGGTCAGGGCTGGCGCCAGCCTTCTGTCAGACGCGGATCCAGGTTTCGGAAAATGCCAGCATGGCTGTGCTGATTGCGTGACCTGCGACATCCCGCGGGATCGGTTTGCCCGGCAGCACGCGGCCATTCACCGTGATGGCCGCGTTTTGGCAGCCAACGAACAGGCTCGGCATATGGTGCTGTCCGGTGGCCGACCTGTCAGGGGGCAACGCGAAGCAGAACGGCTCGCCGAGTCCACTCCAGCTTAGCTGCACGTTGATATCCCCGGCCTTCATCGTCTCGCTGTAGCTGCTGGTCGGATCGCCCGATGCCTGCACGCTGTCGAGTTTGCGATAGGCCAGGCCTTGCAGTCCGGGGATGCCTTTGAATGCACCAAAATTGGCGACGAAGTTGGCGACCAGGTAGCGTGCCAGAGGTTCGTTGTCGGTCAGGCACAGATTGGCACGATCGGCCGGTGGGTTCGCCGCTTGCGGCGATTGCATCAGCACCAGCGCGTGACCGCGACCATGCGGCGACAGCACGACGCGGAAGAAACTTGCCAATGTGGTGAATGGTCCGTCCGGGCGTTCCTTCAACGATATCCCCGGGTTCTCGCCCGACCATTCCACGGTACCGGGAAACAGGATCGGATCGGCCATGGCATTGCTCCCTTGTTCAGCAGAAGCCGAGGATCATGCGCCTGCGTCGCGCAGCGTCAATCGGGTACCGCCGCCCGATCGGGGCAATCGCATTTGCATGGCATGGAGCGCTTGTCCCAGGCATCATCTGACGGCAATCAAGCCGACCCGAATTGTGCGGATCAAGCCGGCTAGTTGCACGGATACGCATTTACTGCCGAGCTTCGCGCGAAGCGAACCCGGTTCCTGTCTGCGCAACCGCTGCCGGCAACGTTCAGGTCATTAGTGTTCGGCTTCGATTGACCAAGACGACAAGAAATATCCTTGCCCCATCACGAGTTCTCCAGGAACTCCGCGAAGTACTCCGCCGCGGTGATGCGCCGCCCAACGATGCCGAGCTGATATGCCTGCTCGTTGAATGTCTCGATCGTGGTGCGATTCCTGTCGAAGCCATAGGGATGAAAATCGGCGCCCATCAGAGCCTCGGTTTCTTCCAGCTCTGCGTCCAGCCACGGCGAACCGTACGGGAACGATCGCTGTGCCTTGGTGTAGACGTCGTTGCAGCGCACGAACGCATCGGTCAGCGCGCCGGCAATCCACTTGTTTCGCTCCCATGTTTCCCGCCGCAGCACAATCAGGTGCTGCGGCGGGAACATGCCGGTATTTCGGAAGTAGTCGCGCTCGATGGTGCGAATATCGGGGAACAGGCGAACGATCGGCCCATCCACGGGATGGTAGCGGCGCGGCCTTGGCGGGCTGTAGATCGCGTCCAGCTCGCCGGCGATCAGCATGTCCGACAAGGCATGCCCCGCCGGCGCGGCCCGCACACCATCCGGCAGGGTATAGACGTGATTGGTGATGCGCGGTTCGTCCACATCGCCGATCCACCACTGCAACTGCTCCGGCTCGACGCCGATGAAGCGCAGGAAATGCCGGTACCAGATCGATCCGCTGGCCACCCAGTCGTACATGCCGACGCGCTTGCCGCGCAGGTCGGTGGCTGACTTCACCGATCCGTCCTTGCGCACGTACAGATCGCGCGCGGTAAAGTTGCGCAGCGGGAATACCGGCAGGCCGACCAGGCTGCGGTCGCCTTTGTCGATCCGGCGCAGGTGCCCGGCCATCGATGATTCGCCGCCATGCACCGTTGGGTCGTTCGCCGCCCGGCGCAGCATCTCGGCGCGCATCGGCCAGGAGCCCTCTCGGCCCAGGATCATGGTCAGATCGATGCCGTCCGGCTGCACGTCGCCGGTCGCCAGAGGCATCACGCGCGCATAATCAGCGCACGTCAGGCTGAGCGGAAGATTGGCCATTGCGGTACCCTTGTGTCAGACGAAACGGAAAGCCAGTGCGGAGAAATCATCTTCCAACGGTCCTGGGCGTGCGGCCGCGCGCACCGTGGCGTAAAGGCGGCGCGGGCCACCCGGTGCCGACATCACCGGCAGCAGCGACAGGATCTGTGGTAAGCCCCATACGTGGCCCTCGCGGTCGGTGATCTCGAACACGCCGTCACTGAACAGGAAGAGCGAACTGCCGGGCGGTATCGGCGCGCGTGAGGCGCTGACTTCGCGGTCCGCGGCAATGCCGATCGACGGATTACGCGTGCCGAGTGGCACGGAATGCGATGCACCTGACGACAGCAGGAAGGCCGGATGGTGACCGGCGGTGGCGAAGGACAGCGTGCGCTCCACAATGTCGTAGACGCCATACCACATGGTGAAGAACAGGTTGTTGTGACGCTCCATCGGGAACATGCGGTTGAGGCCGCGGATCACCAATGCAGGGTCGCGGAAATCCACCTCGGGCAACATGCGCTGGCGCAATGTCGTTGCCACAGTCATGGAAAACAGCGCGGCACCCGCGCCGTGTCCGGCAACGTCCATGATGAACGCAGCGAAGTACCGCGTGTCGAGCATCTGGTAGCCGAATGCATCACCGCCGAGGCGCGTGCTCGGCTGGTAAAACCAGTCGGCGAGCACTGGTCCGCTGGTGATCGGGTGGGGCAGGATGGACTGGACGTAGTCGTTTGCCTCGCCGAGTTCGCGATCCAGCGCCTCCCATCCCGCCAACTCCTGCCGGCTGCGTCGATGATAGCCGAGCTCATGTTCGCCGATGGCGATCCGCGCGCCGTCCTGCAACAGGATGGGCCCGGTGGCACGTTCGCCATTCACGAATGTTCCGTTGGTTGAGCCTAGATCGGTCAGCAAGATCTCGTCACCCTGCCATTCGAGGCGGCAATGCTGGCGCGACACCGTGCTGCCATCGAGCGTCAGTTCACTAGGAGCAGTCCGCCCGATGGTGAGCGGCAGGATCTGCAGCGGAACATGTCGGGGGGCGCTATTCTCGGCCAGCACGAGCAGCAGATGTGCCGGCGCGTCCAGTGACGCGGGTACGGGCGCCGCGGACGGGCGAAAGCTGATGGTCCGGTCGGCAAAATCTTCGTCTGCGTCGGGCACGGCTGCTCCGTCCACGTCCGGCCAATGCCGATACTGTGAACGGATGCTGCGGTGCAATCAAGCAATCTGCGTGGACCGCCTTTGCGGCGGCGGCCCACGTTACGCGTTGACGTCAAGCGGGGCGCGCTTTTGACCCTAGCGGGCCATGGCAGTGGCTTCGGGAATCGCCGACTGGATCAACTGCATGGTCTGGGCACGGTCGCCGGCAGCCAGCGCCTTCAGCGCCTGCGAGATCTGCATTACCGCTGGGTTGCCACTTGGATTGTCGGTCTGCGCCTGCGGCACTGACCGATCGAGCAGTCGGGTCTGTGCCATTTCGAGCGATTGCTGCGCCTCGCCGGTCTGGCCCGACTGCAGCGCGGACTGCGCGGCCCGCAGATAATCAGCCGAGGTGGCGTTCGGGCCAACAGACGGCGACGGGAGATTGGGCGCGATCGAGGAGTGGGTGTCACCCTGATCGATGTTGCTTGCCCGGGTGCCCATCGGCAGCGACATCCCAGTGCCAATCACGTTACCGGGCCGTGCGCCGGTGGTCGGATTGGCGCCAGCAGGCACGCCTTGCGGCGTGAGTGTCGTAACGGTCTGCGCGAATACCGGGGTTGCGATCAGGCCGGCCAGCACGGTGGCGGACAGAGCCAGATTACGCATGGCGGTTCTCCTTCTATTGGTGGCGGATCACTGATCTGGCTACGAGCAGCCCGTGCCGCAATTATGGCCAAGAGGGTGACGTCGCGATGATATAAAGTTGAACGCGCCGCTTATCGCCAGCGGCGATGAAACCGGAACGTGCCGCTTATCGCCAGCGGCGATGAAACCGGAACGTGCGGCTTATCGCCAGCGGCGATGAAACCACAGCCATTGTTCGGGGTGTTCGCGGATCCAGCGCTCGACAACGTCAGTGATCAGTTGCGTGGTGGCCGGAACGTCGACGCGGCCGTCGGTATCGCGCGGCAATGTCAGCGGACCTTCGGCGGCGACGCGGAATTGTCGATCCGGCAGCCGGATCACGCGTACGCCGACGACTGGGCAGTCAAACTGTCGTGCCAGGCGAGCGATGGTTGGATTGGCCTTGCAGCGGCGACCGAAGAAGGTCACGTCGACGCCGCGCGAAAAATGCTGGTCGACCAGCATGCCGAGATGCTCGCCGCGCGTGAGCGAGGCGGCCATTTCCAATGGCGCCTGCGCGCGGCTGCGGATCAGTCGTCCCATCAGGGGCGCGCGGATTCGAGTAATTTCCTTTGCCACCGCCTTGTTGTTCGGCATGCGATAGACCACGGCGGAGGGCAGGCCGTGCGTCGCGGCCATCACCGCGGGCAGTTCCCAGTTGGCCAGGTGCACGGCGAAACATAATGCGGGTTTGCCGTCGTCCTTCAGCTCGGTGAATATCTGTGCGTCGTCGGTGACGATGCGACCGGTGTTGGGCCGTGCGGGGTCGTAGTCCCACAACTGGCCAAGATGCACGTACTCGCCAGCGACGCGACCTAGATTTTCCCAGGCGGCACGCAGCGTTGTTTCGATCCAGTTGGTGTCCTTGTCTGGGAAGGCGGCGCGCAGATTGGCGCGACCGATGCGGTGCGCTGGAAGGAGTGGACCGATGCGGCGGGTCATCGCGCCGCAAATGTCCGACGCGCGATCGGGGTTGGTTCGGCGCAGCACGGCCAGCAGGTACTTCACGATGCGGCCGAGTATCCGGTCGCCGTAAAGCGAGAGGCGACGGGTCACGGCGGGTCTATGCCGTCATCCCTGCGCAAGCGAGGACCCATCAAATGGGTTCCCGCTTGCGCAGGGATGACATAACTTTGGGGCCGACATCGCCTGACAGTTCAACGAAATTCTACAGTTCGACAATAATCTTGCCGAACACGTCGCGATGTTCCAGCCTTTCCAGGCCAGCGCGGAAATCCTCCAGGCCATAGACGGTGTCGATTACTGGCCGGACACCGGTGGCGATGCGATCCAACGCTCGTCCCAACGCGCTGAGCGGCGATCCGAACGAGCCGATGATGCGGTACTGCTGCTGGAAGAGCTGCATCAGGTTGATGCTGCCGGACGGGCCGGATGTTGCGCCGCATGTCACCAATCGGCCGCCGCGTTTCAGCGATAGCAGAGAGCCACTCCAGGTGTCGGCGCCAACGTGTTCGAATACCACGTCCACGCCTTTCCTGCCGGTCAACCGACGCACAACGCCTTCGAAACGATCTGTGCGGTAGTTGATTACGTGGTCGGCGCCGAGTGCGCGCGCTTTCGCTGCCTTGTCATCGCTGCCGACGGTGGTGATGACGGTGCAGCCGAGTGACTTGGCGATGCGGATGGCGATGCTGCCGATGCTGGAGCCACCGGCATGCACCAGGATCCATTCACCTGGTTCCAATCGCGCATTGTCAAACAGCATGTGCTCGACGGTGGCGAAGGCGACGGGTACGCAGGCGGCGTCGCGGTAATCGACCGCGTCCGGCAGCCTCACCACCAGGCGCGCCGGGTGGTTGGTGAGTTCCTGGGCGAAGCCGTCAACGTGGAAGCCGCGCACGCCGGCGACGTTCTCGCAAAGGTTCTCGCGCCCGGTTCGGCATGCGTGGCAGGTGCCGCAGACCAGGGCGGCGTAGGGTACGACGCGATCGCCGGCGGACAGTGTGCTGACATCGTCGCCGACTGCGATGATCTCGCACGATGCTTCGGCGCCGACGCTCAGTGGGAATTGCCGCTTGGCGAAGGCCATGCCGCGGAAGCCCCATACGTCGATGTGGTTCAGTCCGACGGCGCGGATGCGAAGTTGCACCTCGCCGGGCGCCGGTGGTGGCGGTGGGTCGCGCTGCACCATCGCGATGTCGCGGTCAGCCAGCAGTTGCAGGGCGCGCATTGTCATGAACCGTGGTTGTCATTGCGAGTTTCGTAACGGCCGGCGGCCGACGCTGAATCGATCGGCATCGATGGCCGCCCCGGCCTTCGCTCGGGGCAGGCTTTGCGTCGGCACGTCGGCAAGGGCCGTTATAAAACCTGCTATGACAATCATGCGCGCGGAATGCCGATCGCAGCGGTCAGTCCACCATCGACCGGAATATAGGCACCGTTGATGTAGCTGGCATCTGGCGAAACCAGGAAGGCGACAACGGACGCAATCTCTTCCGGTCGGGCAAAGCGGCCGGCGGGGATACGCGATTCAGTGGCGCCTCGATACGCGGCGAACGGCGCCAGCATTTCGGTATCTACAAAGCCAGGCGCGACATAGTTCACCGTGACGCCGCGCCGCGCGCTTTCTATTGCAAGCGTGCGGACGTAGGCGAGTAGTGCGGCTTTGGTTGCACCGTATGCGGCGTTGCCCTGGCTGGCGAACTGGCCGATCACCGAGCCTATTGCAACGATGCGTCCGGTGCGCGCGCGGATCATCGGTCGCACCACGGCGCGCGCGATGCGGGCGAAGGCGAAGAAGTTTACCTGCATGGCCTGCTCGGTGGCGTCTTGATCCATCATCACGGCCAGCGCGTCGTAGGTTGTGCCGCCGACCTGGACCATCGCATCCCAAGCGGGCGCGTCCTGCTGTGCCTTGGCGAACGCTTCGACCGCGGTGCGGTCGCCGAGGTCGAGCCGTAGCGAATTGCCGGAAGCATCGGTTGGGGAGGTGCGATAGGTGTAGGTGACGTCCATACCCTTTGCAGTCAGGGCGCTGACCACGGCGGCGCCGATGCCGCGTCGTCCACCGATCACCAGGGCACGGGGCATTGGCGTCGCTGTAAAATTCGTTCGTTATGCGGGGCTCGTCCGCCATGCGGGGCTCGTTCGTCATGCGGGGCCGGACGTCGCGGCCATGCGTGCGCACCCCTGAAGCACCGCCATTTGTCCCGCTGCCTGCGGCCAGTCATGGCGTGCCCACCACCAGGCAGACATTCTGTCCGCCGAAGCCGAACGAGTTAGAGATCGCGTGCGCAACCTGCGCATCGCGTGCGACGTTGGGCACGCAATCCACCGGCAGGGTCGGATCCGGCGTGTCGTAATTGATTGTGGGCGGCAGCCGGCCGTGTCGCAGCGACAGCAAGGTGAAGATCGCCTCGACTGCTCCTGCCGCAGTCAGCGTGTGGCCGATCATCGACTTGTTGGAAGAGATCGGAATCGACGCAGCGCGTTCGCCGAACACCGCGGACGCCCCGACCCATTCCATCTTGTCGTTCTCCGGCGTGCCGGTGCCGTGCGCGTTGATATAGCCGATCGCATCCGGCGTCAGTCCGGCATCATCCAGTGCGTGCTGCATGCAGGCGGTGATCGGCTTGCCATCGGGCGATGACCGCGTGCGATGGAAACCGTCGGCCATCTCGCCGCAGCCCTCGATCACGCCGATGATGTTCGCGCCACGCGCCCGCGCATGCGCCAGGCTTTCCAGCACCAGCGCGCCGGCGCCTTCCGCCATGACGAAGCCGTCGCGGTCCTTGCTGAACGGGCGTGCGGCGGCCTCGGGCGGATCATTGCGCGTGGACAATGCGGACAGCAGCGAAAACCGTATCAGGCTCTCCGGGTTGACAGATGCATCGGTGCCGATCACCAGCGCCGCTTCGCATTCGCCGCGGCGGATCGCTTCGACGCCGAGTTGGATCGCGGTGGCGCCAGAGGCGCAGGCGGTCGAAGTGGCAACCGGCGATCCCTTGGTGCCGAAGCGTACCGCCAGGTTCTCCGCCACCGAACCGAACAGGAAGCGTTCATGGTAGCGAGCGAACCTGCCGGTTCCGGCAGCCCGCAACAGATCGTCGTAGGTGACCGTTTCATTGGCGCCTGACGCGGCGGCCAGCGCCAGACGTTGCGGCCACTCCATCTCCACAGGCGGCAATGCCAGGAACATGGGTCCGGGGAAATCGCCAGACGAACCGATCGCTGCCTCGTCCACCGCTTCGTCGATGACGAATTCGGCAAGGCGTTGCGACAAGGCCGGAGCGGACAGCTCATCGACCGGTACGAAATCGATAGTGCCGGCAATGGTGGTGCGCAGTCCCGCCACCGGAAAGCGGCTGATGCGGCGGATGCCGGAATGTCCGGCAGTCAATTCGCGCCAGTTGTCCTGTTTGCCGTTGCCGAGAGACGTCAGCACGCCGGTGCCCGTCACCACGACGACGGGCCGGCCGCGACTGTCAACGTCGGATCGTGCCATGCGTGCCTCCTACGCCGCCTCGACCACGGCCAATGCTTCGCCGCGCCAGTGACCCCAGGACGTGACCAGTACCTGGCGCAGTTCCGCCGCCATCGGGGTTTCCAACTCGGACGCTTCAAGTGGCGGGAACAAGCGCCGATTGGCGAGCGATATTGCCGCGATGGCGAGGTTGGCAGGAAATGACGGCTCCAGCGAATGGCCGAAGGCGCTCGCCGTGGCGCGTACCGGCAGCCGCAGGTCGCGCAGGAATTCGGCTTCCTCCATCGTTGCCGCGGGTGCGCCCGAGGCGCCCGAAATCACCGCTGCATGTGACGGATCGAGATGCTGGCGCATCGCATCGAACTGATGCGTCGCGATCGCCGTCGCTTCGCCCGGGCGTCGACGGCTGCGGTCGGTGGCGATGGCGGCGATGTGTGCCAGGTTGGCAGCGCCGCGTGTCGCGGCATGTTCGCGGCTTTCGATCACCAGGAAACAGCCGACCGAGCCCAGGATCATGCCGCCACTTTGTACCTGGCGGTGCCAAACACCGGCGAACGGCTGCTTCCACAACAACCGCCCCATTTCGTAGTGCAGCAGAACGTCGGCTCTTTGCGCGTTGTATGATCCGCCTACCAGGAACAGGTCGCCCTGACCCGCCGCGATGCGCGCACAGGCGATGCGAACTGCGTCGGTGCCGGCAGATTCCTCGCCCATGAAGGTGCGAGAAGATCCCACCACGCCGTGCACGATCGAAATATTGCCGGCGAGCAAATTGGATAGCTGCGCCAGGAACAGCGTGGGTCGTAGGTCGGACAGCAGGTGCTCGTTCAAATAAGCGCCGGGATCGGCGGCGGAGGGCAGGGCGGAGAGTATCGCGGTATCCACCGCATAGTCACGCTCGCCGCCGCCAGCCGCCACGATCATGTCCATGCGCGACAGGAGGTCGGCATTGCCCTTCATGCCAGCGGAGTCCAGCGCCAGCCCAGCGGCATAGGTGCCGATGCGCTGCCACGCCTCCATCTGCCGCTGATCGCCCCGCCTGGGGATCTGCCTGTCGAGTTCCAGCGCCGTCATCGGATGCACCGGCCACGGCGCGAAGCTGGTGTGGTCTACGACCGGCTGGCAACCGCCCTCACGCATAAGGGACGCCCAATGCGCGTCCACCCCGTCGCCGAGGCAGGAGACCAGGCCGATGCCGGTGATCATCGCATCGCGGGGGCTAGCCATCTAAAAAGGCCTCCGGTACCGCGACACGCCGCGCGGTTTCCAGCATCTGAGCGCGCAATGTCTCGTTGGGGAAGGGGGCGACGCGGTAGGTGAGCTCGGCGTCCGCCACCTTCTTGCCATCCGAAGTCATGCTGCCTGACACCATCGCGTAACCGGAGCCGTCGTGCACAAGGCGTGCTTCGACTTGCAGCGCCTGCCCGGGGACGACGAAGGTGCGCAGCTTGGCCTCTTTCACCTGGGCCAGGAACGGCATGCGCTGGAAGCGCAGTACCGCCAGGACCAGCCAACCGCCGGTCTGCGCCATGGTTTCGATCATCAGCACGCCGGGGAGCAGCGGGTGGCCGGGAAAATGACCCTCGAATACCGGACTGGCGTCGGGCACCAGGCAAGCCGCGCGCACGACCCGCGCCACCGGATCGAGCTCAACGATCCGGTCCACCATCTGGAAATATTCCAGCTTCATGCCGTATCAGGCTGCCTTCGCCGCCACCAGCTTATCGATGTTGGCGCACAGGTCCTTCAGGACAAAATACTGGTCGGACGAGACCTTTCCCTCATTCACTTCCTGTGTCCATTGCTCGAGCGGCATCTTGATGCCGAACGATTTGTCGATGGCAAAGGCGACGTCGAGAAAGTCCAGGCTATCGATGCCGAGGTCGTTGATCGCATGACTTTCCGGCGCGATCTTCTCACGTGGAATGTCGCATGTTTCGGAAATGATTCCGGCGACGGTCTCGAAGGTCGACGACATCGATCAGCCCCTGCAACGGCGGGGCGGGCACTAACACCGCAGCAACGGAGCCGCAAGAGCACATGGACCGTGGGTAATGGTTCGCCTCTGCCCGCCTCCAGCGAGGGAAGGCGGGAGAAGGCCCCCTTTTGTGCGCCGATGCTGCATCCGCCAATGCTACATCCAGTGTGCCGGGTGCCACACTTGGCCGGCACCGGTCTGTTCCCAGAAGCCCCACATCCATCGATTGCTGTGCCCCTCCGCCGACACGTACTGGCCGGGTATCCAGACATAGGCGCTGCCGGTCCAGTCCCAGTGGCCGGGCTGCCAGATCAGCGGCTCCGCGCTGACCGGCGGCTTGGGCATTGTCTCGGCCATTGGCGCCGGCACGGGCACTGGCGGATTGATTGTGGTGCAGCCGGCCAGGATCCAGGCGGCGCCGATCAATGCGGCAGTGATGGAGCGGTATCTCATTTGGCTGGAGCCTCCCCCGGCGCATTTGCGCACGCGACCAATTGTGCATGCTGGCGCCGGAATTCCATCCCGGCGCTGCCGGTCAGCCAGCGGGTCAGGCAGGCGGTCAGGCAGCCGGTCAGGCAGGCAGTAGAATGGTGGCAACGGCCTGCGCCGCAATGCCTTCTTCCCTGCCGGTGAAGCCAAGCTTTTCCGTGGTCGTCGCCTTGACCGAGATGCGCGACGCCTCGACCGCGAGGATTGCCGCCAGGCGCGCGGCCATCGCCGCGGCATGCGGCGCGATCTTCGGACGCTCGCAGATCAGCGTGACGTCGGCGTTGGCCAGCAACCCGCGCCGCGCGGCGATGCGTTCGGCGGCATGGGCAAGGAAGCGGGCGCTGTCGGCATCCTTCCAGGTTGCTTCGCTGGGTGGGAAGTGCCGGCCGATATCGCCCTCCGCCAGCGCACCATAGATCGCGTCGCACAACGCATGAATGCCGACATCGGCGTCCGAATGCCCGGCCAGCCCCTTGTCGTGCGGAACCGCGACGCCGCACAGCACCAGGCGCCGGCCGGTTTCCAGCACGTGGACGTCGAAGCCAGTGCCGACGCGAGGCATCAGATGGGCGGTCATGGCGAGCTCCAGGCGGGTCAGGTCCTCGACATAGGTCAGCTTGATATTGTCCTCGGAGCCGGGAACGATGGCGACCGGCCGGCCCACGGCCTCCAGCAGCGATGCGTCGTCGGTGGCCGGCGTACCGGAACTGGCGTGATGGGCGGCGAGCAGGGCGGCGAAGCGGAAAGCCTGCGGTGTCTGGGCGCGGAACAGGCCGTCGCGCGGCACCGTGGCCGTGATCATTGTCGCTGTCACCCGCTTCAGCGTGTCGGCGACCGGGACGGCAGGGATCGCGCCAGGCGCGTGGTTCAGCGCGGCCAGCAGGGCAGGGATGGTGCCGGCGGGAATCAGTGGCCGCGCGGCATCGTGCACCAGGACGATATCGGGCGCCTGGGGCAGCAACGCCTCGAGGCCGGCGCGAACGCTGTCCTGGCGCGTGGCACCGCCGGCGACCGGCGGCAAGTGCGCGATGCCGGTGAGCGCGGCCTCGATCGCGCTGGCATCGCCAACCGGCAGCAGGAGGTGAACGTGTTCTGCCAGCGCCTCAGCGGCATGGCGGATCACCAGTTTCCCGAGCAGCGGCAGGAACTGCTTGGGGGTCTCTGCGCCAAAGCGGCTGCCGGAGCCGGCCGCGACCAGGATGGCTGCGATTCGCATGTCGGCACCGTTGCCGGGCCAGCCGGCGGCGTCAACACCGTATGGCTGCGGTGGTTGGTGTCCTGGCGACCGCAATATCGCAGCGAAACGCCTTCGGGTTGCGGCCGCCATAAAGCGACATTGGTGATCTCGAGGCAGCCCGCGACGCACCAAATACAATTACCCTGGCGTTGGCTTGGCGTTAGGCATTGCGCATCGGCATATGTGTCGGTAAATTGCTCAAATGATGGGCAAGTGTCATTGCGACACCACAGTTTCGACCGGCGAGCTCAAGCCAATCGACCTGGGCGGTGGCGTTCGAATTGACACGCCGGTGATCCTGGCGCCGATGTCCGGTGTGACCGACCTGCCATTCCGCAGGCTCGCCAAGCAACTCGGCGCGGGCATGGTGGTGTCCGAGATGATCGCCTCCTGGGCGATGATCCGTGAAAACCAAAAGACCATGGCGATGGCCGAAATGGACGGTTGCGGCGGCGTCAGTGCCCTCCAGCTTGCCGGGTGCGACCCGCCCGCGATGGCGGAGGCCGCGCGGTTGGCGGTGGACCGGGGCGCGGACATGATCGACATCAATTTCGGCTGTCCAGTGAAGAAGGTGGCGCTCGGTCAGCAAGCCGGCTCTGCGCTGATGCGCGATGAAGTGGCGGCGGCCGCGATCCTCGATGCCACAGTGCGAGCGGTCAGCGTGCCGGTGACACTCAAGATGCGAATGGGCTGGGACCATGCCAGCCTGAACGCGCCTCGCCTTGCCCGCATCGCCCAGGATTGCGGCATCCGCATGGTTACCGTCCACGGCCGCACCCGCCAGCAGTTCTATACCGGAAGCGCCGACTGGGACTTCATCCGCGAGGTGAAGAACGCGGTGGAAATACCGGTCATTGCCAACGGTGACATCGTGACGGAGGAAGACGCAGCAGAGGCTCTGCGGTGCTCTGGCGCGGATGGCGTGATGATCGGTCGCGGCTGTTATGGCCGGCCGTGGTTCCTGTCGCAGGTGGCGCATTTTTTGCGCACTGGCAATCTGCTGTCCGAACCGCCGCTGGCGAAGCAAAAAGACACATTATCTGCGCATTACAACTCGATCTTGGATCACTTCGGCAGCCATGCAGGGGTACGCCTGGCGCGCAAGCATGTATCCTGGTACTCGCGTGGTCTGCCGGGTTCGGCAGAGTTTCGCGCGGCGATGAACCGGCTGTCTGATGCTACCGGCGTATTGCAACTGATCGATGCGTTTTACGACCGTCTGATCGCGCGCGGCGTCACACGTGCGGTCGCCGCGCGCGATGACACGCTGATGGGTGAAGAGGCCCTTGCGTGCGACGACGGCCCGGCGCGGAGGGCAGCGTGAGAAACCCGGTCACTCGCGCAGCGCTGGCATTGGTGGAGCGTCGGCGCGCACCGGACACGGCGCAGATCCTGGGTGCCCTGCCGGTGCCGGTGGTGCTGTTGGATGCGGACAACCGGTTTCGCTTCGTCAATCATGCCGCCGAGCAGTTTCTGGGCATCTCGGCATCCGGGCTGTCGCAGCTTCGCCTGCGCGACCTGGTTCCGGAAGACAACCCGTTGTTCCTGTTGGTTCAGCAGGTGCGGCAAAGCGATGCATCCGTATCCGATCATGATCTGACGGTGGACAGCCCTCGACTGAACAAGCAGGGCATCACGGTGCAGGGTTCGCCGCTGACGGAGGAACCCGGAGCGGTGCTGCTGGTGATGCAGGATGCATCCGCCGCCCGCGCACTGGACCGACAACTTGCCTTTCGCGGCGCGGCGCGCAGCGTCACCGGCATGGCGGCTATCCTGGCACACGAGGTGAAAAACCCGCTCTCCGGCATTCGCGGTGCCGCGCAGTTGCTGGAGGCCAGTGTCGAACCACAGGATCGCGAACTGGCGGTGCTGATCCGCGATGAGGCGGACCGGATTCGTGGCCTGGTCGACCGCATGGAGATTTTCGGCGAGAAGCCGATTGCCCGCACGGCGGTGAACATCCACCGTGTGCTGGAGCATGTCCGAAAGCTGGCGCAATCGGGCTTCGCGCCCCATGTCCGCTTCCACGAGGTCTACGATCCATCGCTGCCACCGGTGTGGGGCAATCGCGATCAGCTTGTGCAGGTGATGCTGAATTTGGTGAAGAATGCCGCCGAGGCAGTCACGCATGTTAGCCAGGGCAATCCGGAGATCACTCTGACGACCGGCTTCCAGCATGGCATGCGCCTTGCCGTACCCGGCAGTAGGACACGCGTCGACCTGCCGCTGCTGGTCATCGTTCGCGACAACGGGCCCGGGATACCGGAGGACATCCTGCCGCATCTGTTCGAGCCGTTCGTCAGTTCGAAGGCAGCCGGTAGCGGGCTTGGCCTGGCACTGGTCGCCAAGATCATGGGCGACCATGGCGGGCTGATCGAGGTGGACAGCCGGCCTGGACGTACCGAATTCCGCCTGCACCTTCCGGTGCTGACCGACGAGGAGGCCGATCCAGGCATTTGACCGATGGCTGAGGATATCTGATGACCCCTCCCACAGTCTTGGTTGCCGATGACGATCGCTCGATCCGCACCGTGCTGACTCAGGCGCTCGGGCGCTCGGGCTATCAGGTGCGCAGTACAGGCAACGCCGCCACCTTGTGGCGATGGGTGGAGGACGGCGAGGGCGATCTGGTCATCACCGACGTCGTGATGCCAGACGAGAACGGCCTGGACCTTGTTCCCCGCATCCGCAAACTCCGCCCGGATCTGCGGGTCGTGGTCATGAGCGCCCAGTCGACGCTGATGACGGCGGTGAAGGCGACCCAGCGTGGCGCCTTCGAATACCTTCCCAAACCATTTGATTTGCAGGAATTGCTGTCGGTCGTCAGTCGGGCGCTGGCGGTTTCACCGGCGCCCAGCACGAGCACCCCGGAACCGCGCGACGCAGACGAGAAGCTGCCATTGATCGGCCGCAGCCCGTCGATGCAGGAGATCTATCGGACGATCGCCCGGCTCACCACGGCCGACCTGACGGTGATGATCAATGGCGAATCGGGCACCGGAAAGGAATTGGTCGCACGCGCTTTGCACGATTACGGCAAACGGCGGGCCGGCCCGTTCGTTGCCATCAACATGGCGGCGATTCCGCGCGAGCTGATCGAGAGCGAACTGTTCGGCCACGAGCGCGGCGCCTTCACCGGTGCCACAGCGCGCAGTCAGGGCCGCTTCGAGCAGGCGAATGGCGGCACGCTGTTCCTCGACGAGATCGGCGATATGCCGCCGGAGGCGCAGACGCGACTGCTGCGCGTGTTGCAGGAAGGCGAATTCACCTCGGTCGGCGGGCGGCAGCCGATCAAGGCGAACGTGCGGATCATTGCCGCGACCCATCGCGACCTGCGCAATGCGATCCGCCAGGGACAATTCCGCGAGGACCTGTTCTACCGGCTCAACGTCGTGCCGATCCGGCTGCCGCCGCTGCGGGAGCGAGCCGAGGACATCCCATTGCTCGCGCGCCATTTCCTGGATCGCGCACAGGATGACGGGCTGCCGGCGAAGATGCTGGACCAGGGTGCGATTGAACAACTCAAGCGGTACGGCTGGCCGGGCAATGTGCGCGAGCTCGAGAATCTGATGCGACGGTTGGCCGCG
>DATKFJ010000195.1:0-5889 GCA_035511435.1 Acetobacteraceae bacterium
CGCACGGGAGATCGAAGCGGCCCTCGCGCGGTCCGATATGGCGGTGGTGTCCGCGACAGCGCACAAGCTGAAGGGCGGGGCGCAGTCCGTTGGCGCACGCGCGCTAGAGCGGGTGGCGACAGCACTGGAAACGGCTGCCCGTCCCGGTGATACCATCGCATGCCGCGAGATGCTTGCTCCGCTGGCCCGTGAACTGGAACGGGCAGCCACCGATATCTGGAGCTGACAACCCGCGCGGTCATTTGGCGGGATCAATGATTGCGGCGGCGTCGCGCCACTCGCAACGAAGGGTCGAGCGTCAGCGAAACCCGTCAACCTTGCAACATTGCCCCTGCAATATTCCCCGAAAAGCGCCTTCACCCGTCGGCGCGCGGGACCCAGGGAATGCGGGATACTTCGATGCCTTCGTCCGCCAGCGCCTCGGCCTGTTCCGGGCTGGTCTCGCCATAGATCCCGCGCTTGTCGCTTTCGCCGCGGTGCATCTTCCGCGCTTCGTCGGCGAATTGCGGTCCCACGTAGTCGCAATGGTTCTCCACCTCGGATCGCATGCGTTGCAGCATTGCGCGCATGTGGTCAGGCAACGGTCCACCGGCGACCGTGGCAGGAGTCGGGACCGGCTGCGGCGCCGCGGTCGGCGATGCCTCGGGCGCCGGCAGCGCCGCACGCCTGGTCTTTACGGCCGGCCGCATCAGTGCACGTTCCACCTTGGTGTCGCCGCAATGGGGACACTCGACCAAGCCACGCTTGGCCAGCTTCTCGTACGCCGTGCTGTCCTTGAACCAACCGTCGAAGCCGTGCTCCTGGCTGCATCGCAAGTCGTAGTGAATCATGCTTCTCGCCCGATTGATCCGATCGCTGCCGCTTCAGATGGCGAAATCTGGCACTCATGACAAGTGAGTGCCAAGAGGTGGCCGCAATAATGTTGCCGGTCGGACACTAAGCGGCCTGCAGCAGGGGATCGAGCTTGCCTGCCCGGTCGAGCGCCATCAGGTCGTCACAGCCGCCGATGTGCCGGCCGTCGATGAAGATCTGCGGCACCGTGGTTCGCCCGCCCGAACGCCGGCTCGACTCTTCCCTCTCGGCTGAGCCATGCGGTGCGTCAATGTCGCGGACCGTTACGCCCTTGGACGTCAGCAGGCTGATCGCGCGGGCACAGTAAGGGCACCAGGGCTGCGTGTAGACCTCGATCTCAGGCATCGCGTTCTCCTCGATGGCGGAGATTCGGGCCTGTCGCGTCACGACGCAAGGGTCGAATGCTGCCCGCGTCTCATCGTCCCCCGGGCATCGTCCCCGGGCATCGTCCCCTCGGCATCATCGTCATCCCCGCATCCCAACGGCTTCCCAACGAAAGCCTGGAGCAAGGCGATCGCCACCGAGGCACTTCTCACCAAACGGGCAACGAGACACACCCGAGACCCGCGTGGCACAGGCACGCCGATCACGGCCGAGCCCCCCGGCCTCGAGCCAACACCTCAGCCCGACACCCCCGCAAGTCTCAGCCCATCCAGCAGGTTTTCGATGTCCTCCGGTCGCCGGAACACCTGAATCTCGCCGCGGAACAGGCTGGCCATGAAGTTCGGGGCGAAACCGTCAAGCACCGCGCGTTCACGCGCCGCCCTCTCCAGATCGCCGGTCCGCGCGCAGCAGGCAATCATGATGGCTCGCCGGAACGGCACCGCGGGTTCCGACTGGATCGCCAATTCGGCCCAGCGCGCGGCTTCCGCGTAGTCGCGCGCGGAAAAACTCACCATCGCAAGCGCCAGATGCGGCACTCCGATCCAGAAATCGCGCGGATTGAGCCGAAGCGACAACGTGGCGTGCGCCCTGGCCGCTTCGCCCTGGCCCGTCATAGCCTCGCACAGTGCGAGCCACATCAGCGAGAGCGAGCAATTCGGATTGACCTCGAGTGCCCGGCGCAAATCGGCAAGGCCGCGTTCGTGTTCGCCTTGGATAACCCGAACCATGCCGCAATTGGTCAGCGTGCGGTGGTCCAGGGCATCGATGGCGAGCATGTGTTCGACCGCCGACCACATCGCGCCGAGTGCATTCGCGGGGTCCGGTCCCCAACGGTAGAGGTGGCACGACCACTGCCCCCAGGCCAGGACATTATAGGCCGTGAGCGATGCAGGATCAGCGGCGATCGCCTGCCGCACCGTACCGATGGCTTCCAGTACAAGCGCCGAACTGCCCTGCCGAACGCCCTCGTTCAGCAGACCTTGCGCCCGCCAGGTCAGCTGGACTGCGGTGTCGTTTGGCCTGGCTCGGCGCGCCTCCGCCATTTCCGCCAGTTCCATCTCCGGTGCCACGGCCGCGACGATGCCGCGCGTGACATCCTGCTGGACGGCGAAAACGTCTTCCAGCGTGCGGTCGAAGTTCTCGGCCCAGAGATGGTTGCCGGTGACGGCGTCGACCAGTTGGGCGTTGACCCGCACACGGTTGCCGGCCTTGCGGGCACTGCCTTCCAGCACGTAATGAACACCCAGTTCGCGCGCCACCTGGCGCACATCCACGGCTTTGTCCTTGTAGGTGAATGTACTGTTGCGAGCGATCACGAACAGCGCGCGGAACCGCGACAGCTCGACGATGATATCCTCGGTGATACCATCCGAGAAATACTCCTGCCCGGGATCGCCGCTGAGATTGACGAACGGCAGCACGGCGATCGAGGGCTTGTTCGGCAGCGGCAAAGCATCGACCGTGGGCGCCGCCGGCGCCGCCACAATCGCCGGACGTGTCCGCCGCCAGGCGATGTCACCGATCACCAGCGTCAGCCCCGACACCAGCAACACCCAGCGGAAATCGATCTCCGCCGCCCAGAGATGCAGCGCTTCTGTGGGAATATTCAGACCATGCACCAGGCGCGCCATCCAATGTTCCGGCGCGACACCGGTTGCCGCAAGAACAAGCCCGGCCGCCATCCAGTGAGTCAGGAACTCGCGCCCGGTATGCCAGACATGCTTCACGGAGTGCCGCATGAAACCCCGAGTTTCCCTCTATACGATAAGGCGACGGTCCTGATCGCCCGCACATCGGGCAGCGTGGCCACTTCGTCGCACCTCCGCAAGGGAGTGCCTGGTCTGCCATGACCGAGCTGGAATCCGGATGATGCAGCCGCGCCTGCGTTTTGTTGCTCGCGCCGCTCGTGCTGTGTCGTAACGGCGTGGCGACGCGGGACGCGTCAAGCGCAGCCGAATCCATCGACCCGATAGCGCGTCAGTGGTTCACCAAACGGATCAGTCCCGTCGCAATGACGGGGTGTGCTCAGGGCACCATGCCGGGTGCCTTCAGTCGGACTCCGTCAGCTAAATCAGTTGCTCCACGCGGATCGGCAGATCGCGCACGCGAACGCCGGTGGCATGGTGCACGGCGTTCGCCACCGCCGCCGCCACACCCGTCATCGGCAATTCCCCAATGCCCTTCGCGCCGAGTGGATTGGAAACCAACTCGTCGTTCGGCACCAGGATCGCCTGGATGTCCGGCACATCGGCGTTCACCGGCACCAGGTACTCCGCAATGTTCGCATTGACGATGCGCCCCGTCTCGCCATCCACATGGGTTTCCTCCAGCAGCGCCATGCCGAGGCCATAGACGATGCCACCGATCAACTGGCTGTGCGCGGTTTTTGCGTTCATCACCCGCCCGCCATCGAACGCGCCGACGAAACGGCTCACCCGCAACTCGCCGATATCCGGATCGAAACGAACCTCGACGAACTGCGCGCCGAATGAATGCATGGCATAGCGCTTTTGCTCATCACCCGGCTTGGCGCTGCTGTCGGCCTCGATGAAGTCCATCCGCCTGCGCGCCAGCAACTCCGCGACAGATGCGCGGCCATCCGGCCCGATGATCGCGCCGTTCTGCAATCGCAGCGGGGCATCATGCGCATTCTGCCAACCCAATCGTGCCTCGCCGCGGGCAAGATCGAACAGTTTGTCCCGCACCGCCTGGCACGCCGCAAGCACCGCGGGGCCGACGCTCGCCACCGTCATGGAACCGCCCGACACGGGCGCTTGCGGGAACGCGCTGTCGCCCAGTTCGAACCGTACCCGTTCCACCGGCAAACCCAGCGTATCGGCGGCAATCTGCGACATGACCGTGTAGGTGCCGGTGCCGATGTCCTGCGTGCCGACCTGCACCAACGCAGTGCCATTGGCGCCAAGCCGCACATGCGCCGTCGCCGGCATGCGATGCGTGGGATAGGTCGCGGTCGCCATGCCCCAGCCGATCAGCACATTCCCGTCACGCATCGATCCCGGCTCGTGCGAGCGACTCGACCAGCCGAAAAGCTCCGCCCCCTGGCGATAGCATTCGCGCAACACCTTGCTGGCGAACGGCTTGCCTTCATGCGGATCCTGCTCGGCGTAATTGCGCAGACGGAACTCCAGCGGATCCATCTTCAGGGCCACCGCCAATTCATCCATCGCGGATTCCAGCGCGAAGTTGCCGCTGGCAAGACCCGGCGCGCGCATATAGGTCGGCAGACCGGCATTCGTTGCAACCAGCCGATGCGTCACCGCGACATTCGGACAGGCGTACAGCATCTCGGTCGCCAGTCCGACCGGCTCGGCGAACTCGCCCAACTCAGGCATCGACGTCTGCGTAAACCCGTCGTGTCGCATGGCGACCAGCCGGCCTTGTTGATCGGCGGCGAAACGCAGCTTCTGGATCGTGCGGGGCCGGTAGCCGTTCGACGTGAACATTTGTTTGCGGTTCACGATCAGCTTCACCGGCCGGCCCACCACCCGCGCCGCCATCGCCGCCAGCACGGCCGGCGGCCAGGTACTGCCCTTGGAACCGAACCCGCCACCCACGTAGGGACACATCACGTGCACGTTGCCCCGATCGATGCCGAACAGGGCCGCAAGCGTCTGCTGGGCGCCCGAAATGCCCTGCGTCGCCGTCCACACAGTCAGCCGGTCACCATCCCAGCGAGCGATCGTCGCGTGCATCTCCATCGGGTTGTGATGCTCGATCGGCGTGGTGTAGGTGGCCTCCAGCTTGATCGGCGCCCCGGCAAACGCACCGTCCGGATCACCGCGATTCGAATCAGGTGACCGTTCGCCATTGCGGAAATTCTTCGGCGCATAAGCCTGCTCGAGCACGGCATCCATCGCTGTCACCGGCTCGTCCTGGCGGTACCGTACTCGCACCGCGGCAGCCGCGGCAGTGGCACGATCGAGGCTGTCGGCAACCGCCACGGCCACGTGCTGGCCGTTGTAGCGGACGCGCCTGTCCTGCAACAGCGGCGCACGAATCGTCTGCTGCGTGCCACCCTTGGTCGATAGCTTCGGCGCGTTGTCCGGCGTGATGATCGCGAGCACGCCAGGCATCGATTTCGCAGCGTCGAGATCGAACCCGGTGATCTCGCCCGCACCGATCGTACTTTGCACCAGCACCGCGTGCACCACGTCAGGCACCGCGAATTCGGCGGCATATTTCGCCTGCCCGGTGACCTTCAGATGTCCGTCGACGCGGTCGATGGGCTTTCCGATGCTTGCCATGGAAGCCTCCCTCACGCCACGGATGTCTGCAGTGCGCGCAACACCGCGCCACGCAGCAATGTTTGCTTGAAGCCATTCTGTCGCGCCGGCCGCGCGCCTTCGCCCGCCAGCGATGCCGCCTGACGCATCAGCGCATCGCTCGGGTTCATGCCGTACAACGCCGCTTCGACTTCCGTCAGTCGCCACGGCCTGGTGCCGACACCGCCTGCTGCGAGCCGAATCTCGCCGATGCTGCCGTTCGCCACCTCCACCGCGACGGCGACCGAGACGAGTGCAAATTCGAAACTCGCGCGATCGCGCAGCTTGAGGTAGTGCGAATTGCGCGCCGACGCGCTGCGGGGCACGGTCACGCCGGTGATCAATTCACCGGGCCGCAGTTCCGTTTCGA
>DATKFJ010000196.1:0-9967 GCA_035511435.1 Acetobacteraceae bacterium
GGCGCGACGCCGTACGGTTCAGCAGTTCGCGGATGGCGAATTCGAACGCCGCGTAGTCGGTGATGCTGTTCGACTTGGTGATGCCGCCACGGCGCACGAAATCGCGCAGTGCCGCCGGCGGCACGCCACGTCGCCGCATACCGGCCAGCGTCGGCATGCGCGGATCGTCCCAACCGGTGACTTTGCCCTCGGTCACCAAACGGGTCAGGATGCGCTTCGACATCACCATGTAGGCGATGTTGAGTCGCGCGAATTCATACTGCCGCGGACGCGCGGGTACCGGCAGATTGTCGAGCAGCCAATCATACAGCGGCCGATGATCCTCGAATTCCAACGTGCACAGCGAATGCGTGATGCCTTCGATCGCATCCGACTGGCCGTGCGCGAAGTCGTAGGTCGGGTAGATGCACCACGCGGTGCCGGTACGCGGATGTTCTGCGTGCAGGATGCGGTAAAGCACCGGATCGCGCAGGTTCATATTGGGCGATGCCATGTCGATCTTCGCGCGCAGCACGCGGGCGCCATTGGGGAATTCGCCGGCGCGCATGCGGTGGAACAGGTCGAGATTTTCATCGACCGACCGATAGCGGAATGGGCTGTTCTGTCCGGGTTCGGTCAGCGTGCCGCGTTGGCTGCGCATCTGGTCGGATGGCGTGTCGTCCACGTACGCCTTGCCTTCGCGAATCAGGTGTTCGGCCCATTGATAAAGCTGCTCGAAGTAATCGGACGCGTGATGCAGGTTCTCGCCCCAGTCGAAGCCGAGCCAGTGCACGTCGTGCTTGATTCCGTCGATGAATTCCTGTTCTTCCCTAGTGGGATTGGTGTCATCGAACCGTAGATGGCAGCGCCCGCCGTATTCCTCGGCGACACCGAAATTCAGGCAGATGGCTTTCGCGTGACCGATGTGCAGATAGCCGTTCGGCTCCGGCGGGAAGCGGGTGACCACCTGCGATATGCGTCCGGCGTCGATGTCGGATTGAATGATGTCGCGAATGAAATCGCGGCCCGGTTCGGCGGCTGGTGTCTCGGGTCCGGTCATCGATGGCTCCAGGCAGATCTACCGCCGGCAATCTACACAGCGCCGGAGTCTACACAACTTAGGGCGGAAAACCCCGGATCAAGTCCGGGTTTCCGCCCCGCGTTGTCGCCAACGGGTCCGTCAGGCCACGCCGGATATCGCCGTGTCGGGAAATTCTTCCCGTACCCGCGGATAGACCTCACGCGCGAAGGTGCGGATGCCCAACACGGTGTCGTCGTGTTCCAGGAAGCCGGCTTGGCCCATGATCAGCAGGTGGCCGAAGCCGCCGACGTGGTCGTAGAGCTTCTTCATTTGCCGGTACACCTGATCGGGTGTGCCGGCGAACATGATCCCGGCCTCGATCGCACCCTCGACTGTCGCCGCACGGCGGAACGCGCTGAGCGGATGTTCGGCACCGCGCAGCATTGCCACGTTGGCCTGCACCGGTACATAGCCGGGCGGATTGGCGATATGCGGCGGCACCTTGTTGGACGTGACGTACCACAGCAGCTTTTCCGCGCCGGCGCGCGCATCGGCTTCATTCGGTGCGGTGTAAACCAAAGCCGAATAGGCCAGCCGATCGATCGGCACATCGTTGCCGCGTCCTGCCTCGCGCCAGCCGCGACGATATGCATCGTAGATCGTGCGCGTGCCATCGAAGCCGGTGAGGAATGTCGCCTGGATGTAACCGCGTGCGCCAACCCGTGCGGCACCACCGGCGCTGGTGGTACTGATCCAGATCGGCGGATGCGGCTGTTGATACGGCCGTGGCCAGATGTTCACGGCGCGATAGTGGAAGAAGCGGCCTTCATGGCTGAACGGACCGTCATGATTGGTCCACGCCTTGACGATCAGGTCCAGCGCTTCCCACTGCCGTTCGTTCATGCGCACCGGATTGCTGTTGGCGGGCAGCACTTCGTATGGCACGCCGCGGACGAACCCAGCCTCCAGCCGCCCGCGCGACAGAATGTCGACCATCGCCATTTCCTCCGCCACGCGTACCGGTTGGCGGCGGTTGGATATCGGATTGCCGAGGATCAGCAGACGCGCTTTCTTCGACAGTCGCGCGAGGGCCGCAAGCACCAATGGCGCGGCGGGATCGACGCAGGTCGCGGTCTGATGGTGTTCGTTCAGCATGATCTCCATGCCCTCGTCTTCCGCGATCAACCATTCGTCCAGGAACCGGTCGTACAGTGCGGCGCCCTTCTCCGGATCGTAGATACGATTGGGCAGACTGACGCGGATCGATTCGTATTCTTCCGCGGGAGGCAGATACGGATAGGCGTTCTCGCTGAAATGCCAGGCTTTCATGACACTGCTCCTAGGAACGCAAGCACTTTCTTGGTGAATGCCTCCGGCTGTTCCATCTGCGGTGCATGGCCGGCCGCGACAATCATATCGGTACTGGCGTTCGGCATAAGCCGCGCATAAGCCGCGAGGTAATCCGCCGACACCAGGCCGTCGCTTTCGCCGCGCAAGAACAGCGTCGGCGCGGTGACCCGATGCAGCCGGTGCAGCAGCTTGGGATTGTGCATGTACGGTTCCCACGACAGCAGCGCGAGCGTTTCGCGATTGCGCACGCTGATCGCAAGCTGTTCATCGGTGAGACGCGACGGGTCCGCGCGCATGCGCTCTGGATCGTGGAATAGCAGCCGCTCTATTTCGCTCTGCGGGATGGCGAATATGTCGGGAATGTCGAGGCGGTCGATCGGTCCGGTCTTCACGCCGACTGGCCCAACCAGCACAAGCTTGCGCACCGACGCGGGGGATTTGGTCGCGAGTTCAGCGGCGATCCAGCCACCGACCGAGCAGCCGATCACATCGAGTTGTTTGAGGTTCAGCCGATCCAGCAGTTCAAGGTAGATGTAGGCGATGTCGTCGATCGCATCGATCCAGTCTGGCAGGCTGGATTTGCCGAAGCCCGGATGGGACGGCGCGATCAGGCGGCGGTCGGCCGACAGCCGCGGCACATAGGGATGTTCCGGCGCGAAGCCTTGCGCGCTGTGCAGGAACAGGAGGGGCGGGCCGTTGCCGTCCTCGAACAGGTCGAGTTCGACGCCGGCGATCGCGATGCTTCTGCGTTGCAAGGGACGTACCTCCGAATTTTGCTGGAAGCCTAGCCGCCATCGGGTCGGACGTCACGCGATCCCGCCGGGAGGATCGACACAGCGTAAGACAAAGTCGAACAAGTCGTGAAAGCCGACCAGCCGTGGATTATCATGACCCTCGGTCTGCGTGACTGGGTCTATAGGCGATAATCACTGAGGGTCTACGGGACGGCGCTGGGACCTCAGTTCGCATTACTGGATCTATCCGGCGCACTACCCTCGAGACCAGGTCAATTGTGCGGCTGGCGTGAAGGCACGTGCTCGCATGAGCAACGTCATGATCAGACCCGCGATACCGGACGCGGTCAGGATCATGACGACGATAATGAATTGATAGATGCCCGCGTAAACCGGGTTGGCGCCTGACACCATCATGCCGGCCATCACGCCGGGTATCCACACCAGGCCCAGCGACTTCAGCATGTCGAGGCGGGGGAGCAGGCTCGCGTACACTGCGCTCTGTACGTAAGGCGCAACAGTAACAGCGGGGTCAGCGCCGAGAGCCAAGCCTGCTTCCACCTGACCTACGTGCGCGGTGACGTCAGACCGGAAGCGTTCGGCGGCCTGAGCACAGGCGTTCATGGCATTGGCGATGATCATGCTTCCCACGGGGACCAGCATCGTAATGCTGGTTTGCAGCATACCGATTGCAAGCATTCCCGCGATCACGGCACCGGACCCGGCAGCGATCGCCCAGAAGGAGAGCAACACCGACCCATCGATATCCGGTGCGCGGCGCGCGGCCGTAAGCGCTGCGGCGATTGTCATCGCCAGCAGGATGAGCCCGCCGACAAGCAGGCTGCCATGCAGCAGCAAAGCCAGGACGACCCCAACGAACACCATCTGCACGAGACCCCGGGCGATCGCCACCGCAGCCTCGCGCTCCACGTGCACGGCAAATCGTCGGCACGCGACCACCACGGCCACGCAAAGCACGATGGCACCAGCCGCCTGAACCAAACCCGTCGTGAGGTTGCTGCTCAGGTTGTTCAACAGGTCAGCAAGCATGCAGCACCTCCTTGGTGGGTCCTATTGTGACCAACCTGCCAGCCTCAAGGACCATGGTACGGCTTGCAATGCGGGCGGCCTGAAGGCGGTTGTGCGTGACAATCACGCAGGTCATCCGTCGTTCCTGAGTGATGCCCAGCAGCAGTTCCTCGATACCTCGTGCCGAAGCCTCGTCGAGTGCGGATGTCGGCTCGTCCAGCAACAGTGCGGCCGGCGCATTTGCCAGAGTCCGTGCCACTGACACGCGTTGCGCCTCACCACCCGAAAGATTGCTGACGTCGCGATCCTGATATCCCGGCAATCCGACCCGATCGAGCAGCACTGCAATATGGTCCGCAGTGAGTGTCTCACCGTGTTGTCGTGGTCCGAAGGAGATATTTGCCGCGACCGTTCCGGGAAACAGAAAGGCTGTCTGCATGACCATGCCGACACGGCGGCGTAGCTCTCGTGGGGCGATCTCTCGATAGTCCTCGCCGTTGAGCAGCACACTGCCGCCGGTTGGCTCATCCAGGCGGTTCAGCAGGCGCAAGAAGGATGACTTACCCGCTCCACTCGGGCCGACCACGGCCAGCACCTCACCTGGCGGTACCTGAACGCTGATGCTGTCCAATAACAGTTTGCCAGCGACACACCTGGACAGGTTCCTGGTCTCAAGACCTAGCACCTCGTGCGCCCGATCTGCTGACACATGATGAACGGCCTTGATCGGAAATCCTTGGTCGCGACTGAGGTTCGTGTAGCCGACAATGGTTGTTGCGGACATTTGCAGGTCCTGGTTGCTGCGCATCTGATCGGTCCACTGCCGGAAGCAATAATGCGTAGATTGGCGCGGCGGAAATGCACGTTTCTCACGGCGACATGCCTGTCGTGAATATGGGGCAAACCGGCGTGCAGGGCGAACCGCGCTGCCCCATTCATTTCTCGTATGACCGGATGATCCCGAGCCACGCTTAGCGCCGTAGATAGCGAACCCATTTCACGCGTGTCGCAGACGGACGGAAATACGGACCTTCTGTCGGGCGATAGCACGAAACACGGTCCGCCATTTGGCGAGGCCACATGATAGGAGAGAGACCATGAAGACGATGATGCTTGCCGCTGTTGCGGTGATGAGCCTTGGCATTGGATCAGCTTATGCTGACGGCGGCGACCAGCTTCCCGATACCCAGTTCACCGAGCTGCCTGGTGAAATAGCCACTCCTTCGGTGCAACAGGCGCCGAGCGCAATGGCTGCGAATCAGGACGGTGCGGCGACACACGCGTACGTCAGCCACCAGAACACCGGAACATGGCTGTTTCCGCCAGATATGAATGGTGGCGCCAACAGCTAACGATACAGCCGCTGCAGTTTCGAATAAGGGGCCGGCAAAGTGCCGGCCCTTTTCGTTTGGTCCTCGGCGCGGGAAATCAGGTCAAAGACCATGCGCATTTATTCCATTGCGGTAATGCGCCCCGCGAGAACACGCTCGGCAAAGTATAGCGTCAATTAAATGTGTATCGTCGCCACTGAAGATGATGTTGATGTGCGGGAGGCTGGCGAAGCTTTCGATCGACAATTCGGGTTCATCGGCAATCGGGTGATCACTTGATGGTATCGCCACATATTCGTCCCGGAGCAGACCAACACATTTGAACCGATCGCCCCCTTCGGTCAGTGCTGTCAATGCCCGGCTCGGGAGGTCATGAGCGTCCGCCACTGTCGTCCGTGGTGGGAAGCCCGCATGGCTCGAGGGTCGGTTGGAACCACGAAATATGATCCGCGCCCGAGAACGTCACAAGCGCCAGCAGCGGGCTGGTCCACGGCGAACCGGACAGGCGCACGATGCGGATTATGGTTCGGCGACATGTCCGCATAAGCATCTGGCATTGGCGCCACGGACTTGAAACGACGAAATAACCATGCAGAAGCGTAACTCAATCCGCGGCGTCACTGTGGCACCATCCCGGATAGGACAAGGCGCCGCGGAGAAAAAAGGAGTCGCCCTTGATCCTGTTCCATCAAATCCAGCGGATGGTCTGCGCCAATCTGGCCCGCCGCTACACCCTACGAAATCCGCTTCGGCCCACCGCACCAGACCGTGGTCCGCAATCCACGTTGGTGCTCACGCGAGAGGTGCACACATGAAAAACATTCCATTTAGCATGGCCGCCACGGTCCTGACGGTCGCGCTGCTCGCGGCACCGGGAGCCGCATTCGCGCAGCCGCAGGTACCAACCCGCGAGGGCAATATCTGGGGCTGGCGCGATCACCAGCCGACCGAATCAGAGGTTCTCAAGAACGAAGCGGCGGCAGGTGTAGAACCGACACCAACGCAGCGACAGTCGGAGTCGTCCACAGTGGACCAACTCTATCGACAGTTGATGGTCACCTCAGGGGGTTGACGGCATTTGCGCCCCGCTCCAATTGATGCGCGGACGCCGTGGTTGTGCCGGTTGACGCTGACCAAATGCGAGGAAGCCACTACAACCGCGGTGGATCCTGGTGTGCGAGGAGGCAGACATACTCGATCTGGTCATCGAAGGCAGACGCCGGGACCTGGGTGGCGGACTAGAGGTCGGCCGGGTGCTGCCCTTCGCGAAACGTCGCATGGTGGGTCCCTTCATCTTCCTCGATCACATGGGTCCAGCCGATTTCCGCACCGGCGAGGGCATTGATGTCCGGCCGCATCCGCACATCGGCCTATCGACGGTCACCTATCTGTTCGATGGCGAAATCCATCACCGCGACAGTCTGGGCGTCAGCCAAAAGATCCGCCCTGGTGAAGTCAATTGGATGACCGCCGGTTCCGGCATCGTGCATTCCGAGCGCACCGACCCGTCCTGGCGGTCGAGCGGTGGATTGATGCACGGCATGCAGGCCTGGGTGGCGCTGCCGCGGGAAGACGAGGAGGTCGATGCCGCGTTTGCCCATCACGCAGTCGATGCACTACCGGAAATGTCGGACGGCGGCATCTGGGCGCGCCTGATCGCTGGCTCCGCTTACGGCCTGAGCAACGCCGTGCAGACATATTCGCCGCTCTTCTATCTGCACGCTGAACTGGCCGCCGGTGCCAGCATCGCAATGCCGACCGACCACGCTGAACGCGCGGCGTATGTGGTGTCCGGCACGGTGGTGCATGAGGGTGTGCGGCACGAGGCCGGGCGCATGCTGGTATTTGCAGCCGGCGGCGAACCCGTGATCGCCGCCGAGGACGCGGCGGCGCGCGTGATGCTGCTTGGTGGCGCGAACATCGGACCGCGCTTCATCTGGTGGAACCTGGTGTCCTCGCGCAGCGAACGGATCGAGCAGGCAAAGACCGACTGGCAAGCTGGGCGAATGGCATTGCCGCCCGACGATAATCGCGAATTCATCCCATTGCCGGACGATCCGCCACCGTCGCCTGGCGCCGCGTATCCTGTCTGATGGCAATGCTCGGCGATCACCCTCGGCATTTAAAATATTTGCCGATTCCCCACGTTTGCGCAGAACACTTATGCGCGTGCCGGCCCAAAAAGAAACCGCCTGACAGTCCATATTGAGACCACTGGACAGTCGACCGACTCGCCCGGCCAGGAGTGCTGTAATGGATGGATCGCAATCCGCCGGCCCCGCGGTGGCGAGGGTGGGGATTTCTGCAGCTCCGCGGCATCGATTGTTGTCGCCGCGCCGAATACTCCAGGTGATATCGGCACTGCTCGTGCTTATCGCACTGAGTGTCTACGGTCGTTACTACTGGACCACAGGTCGCTACCTGGCCTCTACCGATGACGCCACTGTCGCAGCCGATTCCGTCATAATAAGCCCCAAGGTGTCCGGCTATCTGTCTGCCGTGTTGGTGGACGATAACCAGGTGGTGCATGCCCGCCAGACGCTGGCACGCATCGACGACCGCGATTATCTCACCGCACTCGCCGCCGCCCGCGCCCAAGTCGATTCCGCCCGGGCCGCCATCGATAACCTGGAGCACAAAATCACCCAGCAGAAACTCGCGATCTTGGAGGCGCAAGCTGTTGTCACAACCGATCAGGCGGCATTGGCATTCTCGCAGCAGCAATACGGACGCTATGCCGGTCTTGCGCGTACCGGCGCTGCGACCGTGCAGGACTCACAGCAATGGCAGACGGATCAACGCGAAAAAGAGGCGGGGCTGGCACGCGATACCGCAGCCGTGGGTGTCGCGCAGCAGCAGGTCGACATATTGGGCTCCGAGCTCGCACAGGCAAAGGCCGTGCTCGCGCAGCGACAGGCGATGCTGCACCAGGCTGAGCTCAATGTCAGCTACACAAGCATCACGGCACCGGTGGACGGCACCGTAGGGGACCGTACTCTGCGCGTTGGGCAGTATGTGCAGGCCGGCACTCAGTTGATGGCAGTGGTGCCGCTTTCCGCTGTCTATATCACCGCCAATTACGAGGAGACGCAGCTCACTTATGTGCAGCCTGGCCAACCAGTGACCATCGATGTGGACACATTTCCCGATGCGACCGTGCGTGGCGTGGTCAACAGCATTTCTCCGGCCAGCGGTGAGGAATTCGCGCTGCTGCCGCCCGATAATGCCACAGGCAATTTCACCAAGATCGTCCAACGAATTCCGGTGAAGATCACGATCGACCCGCACGACCCGCTGGCGGGCCGATTGCGTCCAGGCATGTCGGTCGAGCCCACGATCAACACCCGCCCGAAGGGATGATGCGACATGGCCGATGCGATAAGGGAGCCGGAGGTCACCGTGTCGCTGAAGACCCGGATCACTACTGGGGGGTCCTCCTCGGGGCCTACATGGCCGTACTGAACATCCAGATCACACGCTGCAACCTGCCACTCCGCAGAGGTTTGGCCCAACTGCAGCAGTTTTTCACGACACAAGGCACGCCGGATCCGGCCAGCGCCATGCATCGCGCGATGGTTGCAGTCGGCGACAGCATCCGCGCAGAAACCACCTATATAGGCTACGCTGACTGTTTCGCGCTGCTGGACGTCGTACTTCTGTGCGCCATCGTTGCGGTCGCGATGCTGAAGAAGGGCACCGTCGCTGCTGGCGGCGCGCATTGAATTCGGACATAGCCGCGTGCGCGGGTAGCTTGACGGGAAGCGCCTGCTGCCGAGACCTGTCACCGCCATGTGGTCCCGAAGGTCCGAACAAATAGGAGCAGAGATGACCGAATCACGAAAGGTCGAGTTCCCTGGGGCGACTGGAGCAATGTTGGCGGCTCGCCTTGACCTGCCCGCGGAGCCCCGCGCTTTTGCCTTGTTTGCGCATTGCTTCACCTGCGGCAAGGACATCTTCGCAGCATCGCGGATTGCCGAAGGCCTGGCAGCTCGCGATATTGCCGTGCTGCGCTTCGATTTTACCGGCATCGGCAGCAGTGAGGGCGAGTTCGCCAATACAAACTTCTCATCCAACGTCGGCGATCTTGTGGCGGCCGCAGATTATTTGCGTCAGAACCATGGCCCACCATCCTTGCTGATCGGCCACAGTCTGGGCGGGGCGGCGGTACTCGCGGCGGCACCGTATATGTCGGACGCAACTGCAGTGGTTACCATTGGCGCGCCAGCCTCCGCTGCTCATGTCACCCATACTTTCGCGGCCAACCTGACGGACATCGTTGCGAAGGGAACCGCGGAAGTTACATTGGCGGGCCGCACCTTCACCATCACCAGGCAGTTCGTCGACGACCTCACGGGACAGCATTTCCTGGATGACCTGGCGAAGATGCAGAAGGCTCTCCTGGTGTGCCATGCGCCGCAGGACGAATATGTCGGCATCGAGAATGCCAGTGCGATTTTTGCTGCGGCGCGACATCCGAAGAGCTTTCTTTCGCTCGATACGGCGGATCATCTCCTGCGCAAGCG
>DATKFJ010000197.1:0-5085 GCA_035511435.1 Acetobacteraceae bacterium
TGCACCACGTCGATCGGACCCGGCGCCACCAACATGATCACCGCGGCAGCGGTGGCGCATGTCGATCGGCTGCCGGTCCTGTTGCTGCCCGGCGACATATTCGCCTCCAGGCGCCCCGATCCAGTGCTGCAACAGGTGGAAAGCTTCGGCGACGGAACCGTCTCCGCCAATGACTGCTTCCGCCCGGTATCGCGCTACTTCGATCGGATCACCAGACCGGAGCAGATTCTCACCGCCCTGCCGCGCGCGCTGTCAGTGCTGACCGATCCGGCGGAATGCGGCCCGGTGACATTGGCGCTTTGCCAGGATGTGCAGGCGGAGGCATTCGACTATCCGGAACACTTCTTTGCCCAACGCTTATGGCGCGTGCGGCGTCAGCGGCCGGACGAAGCGGAACTCGCGGCAGCGGCAAGCGTGCTGCGTGGCGCCAAGGCGCCACTGATTATCGCCGGCGGCGGCGTGCATTATTCCGGAGCGACAGAAATGCTGGATCGCTTCGCCACTACCCACGGCATTCCTGTCGCCGAGACGCAAGGCGGCAAAAGCGCGCTGCCGTACGACCATCCGCTCAACCTCGGTGCGATCGGGGTGACCGGCACATCGGCCGCCAATCAGGCCGCGCGGTCCGCCGATGTAATTCTCGCGGTGGGAACCCGGCTGCAGGATTTCACCACCGGCTCCTGGTCGCTGTTCCGTCAGCCTGAACGCCGCCTGATCGGCCTCAATGTGCAGGTTTTCGACGCCACCAAGCATCACATGCTGCCGTTGGTTGCCGATGCGCGCGTCGGATTGAACGAGTTGGCCGGCGCGCTGGCGGAATACCGCACGCCAGCCGCATGGCGGACGTCTGTCGCCAAAGAACTATCGATCTGGCGCGAGGCAGCCGCCACCGTGACCGCTCCCTCCAACGCCGAATTGCCGTCGGACGCGCAGGTGATCGGCGCGGTTCAGCGCACCATATCGGATGATGCTATCGTGGTCTGCGCAGCCGGCGGCTTGCCAGGCGAACTGCACAAGCTGTGGCAGCCACGCGAAGTCGGCACCTATCACGTCGAGTACGGCTATTCGTGCATGGGCTATGAGATTGCCGGCGGCCTTGGCGTCAAACTGGCGCGGCCCGAGTGCGACGTAATCGTGCTGGTTGGCGACGGCAGCTATCTGATGCTGAACTCCGAGATCGCTACGTCGGTGATGCTCGGTCTGAAGCTGACCATCGTGGTACTGGACAATGGCGGCTTCGGCTGCATCGACCGGCTGCAACGCGCAACCGGAAGCGACGCATTCAACAATCTGCTGACGGACTGCGGGCCATCGCCGGCGATCGATTTCCGCGCACATGCCGCGAGTCTGGGCGCAAACGCGGAGCAAGTGGAAGGAATCGCCGATCTTGAAGCGGCACTGCAGCGTGCCTTGGCCGCTGACCGCACAAGCGTGGTCGTGCTGCGAACCGACCCGCGCATCGCTACCGCCGCGGGAGGCAACTGGTGGGATGTCGGTGTGCCCGAGGTCTCGACGCGCGCCCAGGTGAATGCCGCACGCACCGACTATGAGGCTCAGCGAGTCGCGCAGCGCCTGGGCGACTGAGGCAGCGCGTCGATCAATGCGCTACGAAATGCCGCTTCGGAATAGCGCGACGCCGCATAGTCGATCTGCGCAGCGCAGCGCTCCGTCCACAGAGCGTCATCGGTCAGCAGCCGGCACACGGCGTCGGCGAATTCCTGCGGTTCGTGACAGATCGACGCGACATCCTGCAGACCCGGCAGTCCCTGCGCGCCGACCGACGTTGTCACCAGAGGCAGCCCCTCACGCAACGCCTCGACCACTTTCAGCTTCACACCGGCGCCATAACGCAATGGCACGGCGGCGACACGGGCGGTGCGATAGTGCTTGCGCAGCACCGCATCGCTGACATCGGCATACACGCTGATCGCATCGCCGGCCAACGCCTGCACGATCGACGGTGGATTGGAACCGACGACAACCAATCTGGCATCGGGCACGCGCAGGTGGATCAATGGCAGCACATGTTCCACGAACCACAGCACCGCCTCCTGATTCGGCGGATGTGCGAAGCCACCGACGAACAGGATCACCGGACTCGGCGCCGGCGAACGCGGCGTGGCGAAGTCCGGAAAACAATAGGGCAGCAACGTGCGTGCTGTGACACCAGGCTCCATCGCCGCCACAACCGCCACTTCCTCGTCCGACGGATACATCACCACGTCGACGCTGCGCCAGATGGAACGCTCCAGTTGCTCCATCCGGTCGACTTGCCTGGCGCTGCCGCGCTCACCCAGCACGTGCGCCTGAAGCGCCATCCGACGAAAATGCAGATCATGTCCGTAATACAGCAGCTTTATGCCGCCGTGCTGCAGCAGATCGGGAAGGAACGCAGCGGCCACCTGCGGCCTGCTCAGCAGGACATAATCGATATCGTCGCCGTTTTCGGCCAGCCAGTGCCGGAATGTGTCACGGTCACCGCCATAGGCGACCTCCACGCCGATGTCCTGCAACGCATCGGTGTATCCCGGGCTGTAATGCAGGTTCTGCGGCCAGAACTTCACGACCACGCCCGCCTGCTGCAAGGCATGGATGCAGCACAGCATGGTGCGTGAGCCAGCGTCGCGATCCGGCTCGGGCACATAATGATCGATGATCAGGACGATGCGCTTGTGCCGCGAGCGATCACGTGCGCGCATGACATGTGCGCCATTCGGCAGATGCCATTGCGACAGAACCGCCTGCCAGCGCGCATGGAAGGTGCGCTGATTGCGCGCTTGAAAGGACTTGATACCGCCAGTCAACGTCCTGCCGTGGCTGATGCCTTCGTAATGCACGACACGCGAACGCGGCTGGTAGAACACCCGGTAACCGTGCTCACGCAACCTGAAGGCAAGATCGCTGTCCTCACAATAGGCAGGCGTGTAGATTTCATCGAAGCTGCCCAGTCGCAAGAACAGCTCACGCGGCACCATCAGCGAGGCGCCGGAGCAATAGTCGACCTCACGCAGGTAATTATAGGCCGGCAGGCTGGGGTCATCGTGCCGGCCATAGTTCCAGCCGGAACCATCCTGCCAGATGATGCAGCCTGCCTCCTGAAGCCTGCCATCGGGATACAGCAGCTTCGAGCCCACCGCGCCCGTATCACTGGCGGAATGGAACGGCGTCAGCAGTGCATCGAGCCAGCCGGCCTGGACCTGGGTATCGTTGTTCAGGAACAGCAGGAACTGTCCATCAGCTATTCGTGCGGCCGTGTTGCAAGACACCAGAAACCCGAGATTGCGCGGGTTGACGATCAGCCGGATACCTTGAACGGCGGCGAGACAGGCGGTTGACGCATCCGGAGTGGCATCGTCGATTACGATGACTTCGATGGTAGCCCGCGATGGGTGCGCGGCGATCGATGCGAGGCAAGCCAGCGTGTAGTCGACCTGGCCATGGGTCGGAATGATGATCGAGACCGTCGGATTCGCGCTGCGCGGAATCCGGAGGTCCCGCGGATCGACCGGGTGCAGCAGCGTGGGTTGGGAACCCGGCGTGATCGGAGCGAGGCGTCGCACGCGCCTTGCGCGAATCCAGAAACCGAACTGAGTGTATAATTGCAGTGTGATGGACCACCAGAACAGCAGGACAAGGCGCCTGGCCTGGCGGTGGAACCAAGGCGCAAGCCGGTATGATGCGATGGAGGTCAGCCGCCAATAACCACGATCTGCTCGCGTGCTCATAGCACGCGGATGTAGGCGCAAGCGGTTAATAGAGTCTTGCCATGGAGCGCGGCAGCCTGCTTGCCACGCGGAGTGGCGTCAGCGCCCGAAACGTTGTGCGCTGTAAGGCGCCGGATCGATACCGGGAGACTGGCCGGTGATCAGGCGCGCAAGCAGTCGGCCGCTTGGCGGACCGCCGCTCATGCCGAAATGCCCGTGCCCAAAGGCGAAATAGAGCCCCGGGCGTTGCGTCGCGGGTCCCAGGATCGGCAGGCTGTCGGGCGTCGAGGGTCTGAAGCCCATCCAGTAGCGTATGTCGCTTGCCTGCAACGCAGGGAACAGCCGTCGCGCATGATCAACCAATATCCTGGCACGTCGTTCATCCGGCGGCGCATCCAGACCGGCGATCTCCACCGTACCGGCGACACGCAGCCCGTCCTCCATCGGCGTCATGAAGAACGCACGCGTCTTGCTGCTGATAGGAATTTGAAGTTGCACGCTCGGGGAAAACAGCATGGCGTGATAGCCGCGTTCGGTCTCCAGCGGTACGCGAATGCCGAGTGGCGAGAGCAACTGGCCTGACCACGCACCCGCGGCGACCACCACATGGTCGGCGTTGCGATTGGCGGTGTTCGTCATCACCATGTATCCGCCGCCATCGCGCGGGATCAGCTTCATCGCGCGCTCTGCCACGATGTCCCCGCCCGATGCACGAAACAGCTCTGCCAGCGTCCGCACGATGCGTTGCGGGCTTACCGTATGGCCGTTGCCTGGCAAATGCAGACCGCGCGTGATATTGCGCGCGATACCGGGGAACATCTGGCGCAGATCATCGGCGGTCAGTACCTCCGACGCGATGCCATGACGTTCACGGATCTGCCGATCGATGGCCTCGGTCGGGCTGGAGTCGTCATCCTCCCACACGTGGACCTGGCCCGAAGGTCGAATCAGGTCGTGATACAGCGCGTCGCCGAGTAGGTCTCGCCAGCAGGCCAGCGTGTCGCGGTGCAGCGCGCGCATCGCATCTGACACTGCCAGCACACGCTGCAACTGGCCGGCTTTCACCCATTGCAGCAACCACGGCAGTGCGCGCGGAAAATACGAGGGCCGTATCGCCAACGGTCCCAGTGGATCGCGCAGCCAACCAGGTACCTTGCGCAGCATGCCCGGCATGGCGATCGGCGTGGCGGTATCGGGGCTGAGCATGCCGGCATTGCCAAACGAAGCGCCACCGGCAGGCCCCAGCGGATCGATCACCGAAACCTGCATGCCGGCACGTTGCAGGTAGAGCGCGGTCGACAGACCGACGACGCCGGCACCGATGACGAGTACCGGATGCTGCGCGATGGTCACACTGGCTTATCCTTCACTCGGCACGCGG
>DATKFJ010000198.1:0-16026 GCA_035511435.1 Acetobacteraceae bacterium
GCCAACAGCCTGCGTATGCCGCAGCCGCTGATGGACCGCATGGAGATCATCCGCATCCCCGGCTATACCGAGGACGAGAAGGTGGAAATCGCCAAGCGCCATCTGATCAGCAAGCAGTCCGAGGCACACGGTCTGAAGCTGGACGAGTGGCACATCTCGGACGACTCGCTGCGTGACATGATCCGCTACTACACACGCGAAGCCGGCGTGCGGAACCTGGAGCGCGAGATAGCCAACCTGGCTCGCAAATCGGTCAAGGAGCTGGTCACCAAGAAGTCCAAGAAGGTGACGATCACCCGCAAGAACCTGGAGAAGTACGCGGGCGTGCGGAAATTCCGCTTTGGCGAGACCGAGGCTGAGGACATGGTCGGTGTCGTTACCGGTCTGGCCTGGACCGAGGTCGGCGGCGAGATCCTGACGATCGAGAGCGTGCTGCTGCCTGGCAAGGGCAACATCAAGCACACCGGCAAGCTGGGCGACGTGATGCAGGAAAGCGTTTCGGCTGCGTTGAGTTACGTGCGCAGCCGTTCGACCAGATTCGGCATCAAACCGACGCTGTTCGAGAAGCGCGATATCCATGTGCACGTGCCAGAGGGTGCCACGCCGAAGGATGGTCCGTCCGCCGGCGTCGCCATGGCCACCTCGCTCGTGTCGATCCTCACCGGCATACCGGTGCGGCGCGACGTGGCGATGACGGGCGAGATCACGCTGCGCGGCCGCGTGCTGCCGATCGGCGGATTGAAGGAGAAGCTGCTGGCTGCGCTGCGTGCCGGGATCACCACCGTTTTCATTCCGAAAGAGAACGAAAAGGATCTGGCGGAGATACCGGACAACGTGAAGAAACACCTGAAGCTGATCGCGGTGGCCGATGTGGACGAGGTCATCGCGCAGGCGCTGGCTCGCCGGCCCGTCGCGATCGAGTGGGAGGAACCATCCGAGCCGGTGACGCCACCTCCGCCGGAGCCTGCCACTGCTTCATTGCCGCACTGACGCAACGTTGCGAGAAGGCCCGTCGGGGTATCCGGCGGGCCTTTTTGCGTCCATTGACGCGGCGGAAATTGCGCCTTTAGTGTCGCCGCCCGGTCGGCCACCCGCGCCGGCGTCGCCCACTTCACCCAATCGAGAGGGATTGAATCAGTGAACAAGATGGATCTTATCGCGGCCGTCGCGGACGGTACTGAACTGTCGCGTGCCAAGGCGGCCGAGGTGGTGGATGCCGTCTTCAACGCAATCGAGGGCGCGCTGAAGAAGAAGGATGAAGTGCGGCTGGTTGGTTTCGGCACATTTGCGACTGCTGAACGCAAGGCTTCGACTGGGCGCAATCCGCGCACCGGAGAGGCGATGACGATCGCCGCGTCCACCACGGTGCGGTTCAAGGCCGGCAAGGGCCTGAAGGACTCGGTTCAATAAGCAGGGATCAGGTGGCCCGGCGCCAGAGGCCAGGGCAAGTGGTCAGGGGCAAGTGGTCAGGGGCCGGTCGTCGCAAGAGGTTCGATGCTGGCTTGCTGACTGATCACTGAGAAGACCATCGGCCACTGTCGGGCGGTTAGCTCAGCGGTAGAGCGTCTCGTTTACACCGAGAGGGCCGGCGGTTCGAATCCGTCACCGCCCACCAGTAACCCGCAGATGCCCACAAGGCACCTGATCGCCGCTGGACACTGATCGCCGATCGCTGCTAAACGCGCCTTCTGCTGCGGGCGTAGCTCAGTTGGTTAGAGCGCCGGCCTGTCACGCCGGAGGTCGCGGGTTCGAGTCCCGTCGCTCGCGCCAGGAAGTACCAGATATTCCCTCTCAGCGAGGCGCCACGGTCCGCCAACCTTGCTCTGAAAGCGAGCGGTGTGCCGATGCGCGTCTGCGTGCGTCTGCTGCGGTTTCAGTCCTCGTCATCAACCACCCGCCGGATCAGCACCTCCCGCTTGCCCACGTGATTCGCCGGCCCGACCACCCCCTCCTTCTCCATCTGCTCGATCAGCTTCGCCGCGCGATTGTAGCCAATGTTCAGATGCCGCTGGATAAAGCTGGTGCTCGCCTTCCCCTCGCGCGCCACCACCGAGACCGCCTGGTCGTACAGACCCTTCTCGCCATCGCCCGACGCGCTCAACCCCGGCAGCATTGCATCTCCGTCGGGATCCACCGGCTCGGTCACCTCCTCGACATACGCCGGCTCGCCCTGCTCGCGCAGGAACTCCACCACCTTCTCCACCTCATCGTCAGATACGAACGGGCCGTGCACGCGGGTGATGCGTCCGCCACCTTGCATATACAGCATGTCGCCCATGCCCAGCAGTTGCTCCGCCCCCTGCTCGCCCAGGATCGTCCGGCTGTCGAACTTGGAGATCACCTGGAAACTGATGCGCGTCGGGAAGTTCGCCTTGATGGTGCCGGTGATCACATCGACCGAGGGCCGCTGCGTCGCCATGATCACATGGATGCCCGCCGCGCGCGCCATCTGCGCCAGGCGCTGCACCGCTGCCTCGATCTCCTTCCCCGCCACCATCATCAGGTCCGCCATTTCGTCCACCACCACGACGATCAGCGGCATCGCCTCCAGCGCTAGCGGCTGGTCCTCGAACGTCGGCCGCCCGGTATCCGGATCGAACCCGGTCTGCACGCGCCGGGTTACCACCTCGCCCTTGGACCGCGCCTCCGATACCCGGTCGTTGTATCCGCCGATATTGCGCACCCCGAGCTGACTCATCGCGCGATACCGGCGTTCCATCTCGCGCACCGTCCATTTCAGCGCGGTCACCGCCTTGGCGGGTTCGGTGACGACGGGCGCCATCAGATGCGGAATGCCCTCGTACATCGACAGTTCCAGCATCTTCGGATCGATCAGGATCAGCCGGCACTGGTCCGGCGACAGCTTATACAGCAGCGACAGGATCATCGCATTGACCCCGACGGACTTGCCCGACCCGGTCGTCCCGGCGATCATCAGATGCGGCATCCGCGCCAGGTCGGCGAACACCGGCGCGCCGCTGATGTCCTTCCCCAGCGCCAGCGTCAGCCGCCCCGAGTTCTTCTGCTCCTCCTCCGACGACAGTATCTCCGACAGGAACACCGTCTCCCGCCGGGCGTTCGGCACCTCGATACCGATCACGTTGCGTCCCGACACTGTGGCAATGCGCACCGCCGTCACCGACAGGCTGCGCGCCACGTCGTCCGCCAGCCCGATCACCCGGGCGCTGCGAATGCCCGGCGCCGGTTCCAGCTCGTACAGTGTCACCACCGGCCCGGGCCGGATCTCCACAATGCTGCCTTGCACCCCATAGTCGGACAGCACCGTTTCGAGCAGCCGAGCGTTCGCCTCCAGCGATTCGGTACTCGGCCCGCTGGTGGCTCGCGCCGGCGCTGGCTTCAGCAACGACAGCGACGGAAAGCGCCATCCGGCCTCAACCAGTGGCAGGCTCTCCTGGCGCGGCTTGCGCAATGGCATGGTCGGGCGCGTGGTGCGCGATGAAACCATCGCCGGCGGTGGCGGCTCATCCAGCGCCGGCACCAGTTGCGTCACCGGGAGAGGCGGCCGACGCACGATCGAGCCGCCACCCGCAACCTCGCGGCGGCGCAACGGCCGCGGCAATCCAGGCAGCCTGAACCAGCTGCCCTGCGACAACCGTCCCAGCATGCCGGCGGCACCGCGCCCGCCCGAAGCGCCATAGCGCGCGGCACGGCCGGCGAGGTGACCAGCGGCACGCCATTCGCCAGCGGACAGGCCCAGCGCAAGGACCGTCAGCGCCACGGCGAGTGCCAATCCCATCGTCCAAACCATCAGCGCGCCGACCGGCCCCAGCAGGCCGGAGCCCGCCGCAAGGCCGGCAGATGCCAGCAGGTGGCCGACCGCTCCACCCAGCCCCGCCACCGAGGGCCATGCGAATAATGGCGGCGTGGGGACGCCCGCCAGCACCCCGGCCAGCACCGGCAACGCGGCCACCGTGGCAGCCAACCGCGCGGCCATGCTGCCGACCCCTCGGCGTGAGGCGATCCCCCAGGCCCAAGCCAGCATGGCCAGTCCTGGCAGGGCGCCGGCGATCCCAAACCCCTGCAGCAGCAGATCAGCCATCACCGCGCCAAGCGGGCCCGCCAGGTTGCTGACATGGCGCGAAGTCGCAGTGTTCAGCGATGGGTCGCGCGGATCGTAGCAGGCCAGCGCCACCAGCAGCGCCAGACCAAGCAGGCCCAACGCCAGGCCGAGCAGTTCGGCCGAACGCTGCTGCATCAGCGACCTGATGGTGGGGGAGGCGAGTCGACGTGTCTCGGCAGATCGTGCAGTGGCCATGCGAATCGGCACCTTGTGGCCGCCGGCTGGGGCGGGGCGTCAAGTATAGCTCGGAACCGCCTGATCAATGAAGCGAGAACGCTGACTGCTTGACTGACTGCTGTCAGAATATCTGCTCGCCATGCGGCACGCCGGCAAAAGCTTTGACGCCTGCCAATCCCCCTTGGCTTGCCGAGACCCTGCGGCGAAGGGCAGTGTGCCGCATGATTGAGGGCACGCGTTTGCCGCCGCGCCGGATATGGGACACGACCGATGGCGTGCGGTCCGCAACAGCAGCTACGCCATGCGCTGGCAATCCAACCGGAGCCCTGTGAATGCACGAAGCGATCACCGCGGATGTCTGCGTGGTCGGCGCCGGACCGGTTGGCGGCACATTGGCCTGCCGGTTGGCGTCGGCGGGGATCAGCACCGTTGTAGTGGATCGCGCCGCGCTGCCGCCGATGGAGCATCCGGCTTTCGATGGGCGCGCCTATGCCATCGCAGCCGGGTCGCGTGAACTGTTGCGGGAAGCCGGCGTGTGGGACCGCCTGCCGGAGCCGGCGTGCCCGATAATGGACATTCGCGTCAGCGACGGCCGGTTGGGGCGCCCGGCCTCACCCCTGTTCCTGCACTTCGACCACCGCGAAGCCGGCGGAGACCCTGTCCTTCCCGCCGCCCCAGGGGGAGAGGTGCGTGCGCCTTCCGGTTGCGGCGCGTTCGGCTGGATGGTGGAGGCACGCAGCCTGCGCATGGCACTGAACGCGCGCATGCACGCATTGTCGCCGCTGCGGATTTACGCGCCGGCCGAGGTCGAGGTGGCACGGTGCGAAGATGGCGCAACCGTCCAGATCATCGGCGGCTCGCGCATCGCATGCCGTTTGGTCGTGGCGGCGGAGGGCCGTAATTCGCCGTTACGTCAGGCCGCCGGCATTCCGGTTACGCGGTTGCCGTACAGCCAGACCGGCATCGTTTGCGCTGTCAGCCACGTGACGCCGCACCACAACACGGCACTCGAACACTTCCTGCCATCCGGCCCATTCGCGCAACTGCCGATGTGCGCAAGTCCCGATGCCATGGACGGCGGCGCACCGAACGTGTCTGCCATTGTCTGGACCGAACGCACGCCGATCGCACTGCGCATGTTGCAGTTGGACAACGCGCGGTTGGCCCGCGAGATCGTGCGACGGCTCGGGCAACATCTAGGCGAGGTGCATGTGATCGGCCGGCGCTGGAGCTATCCGCTCTCGGCGATGCACGCGCATCGATATTGCGCCACGCGCCTGGTGCTGGTGGGCGATGCGGCGCATGCGATCCATCCGATCGCCGGCCAGGGACTCAACCTCGGGTTTCGCGACGCGATCGCGCTGTCGGAATTGCTGATCGCGGCGTCGCAGCGCGGCGACGACCTTGGTGCGCCGCCACTGCTACAGCAGTACCAGCGGCAACGACGACCCGAAAATCTTCTGATGCTGGCCGCCACCGATGCGCTCGACCGGCTATTCAGCAGCGACAATCCGCTGGTTCGGCTGGCGCGCGATATAGGCATTGCCGCGGTGCACCGCACATCGCCACTGAAGCGGCTGTTCATGCGCCAAGCGATGGGGCTGCCGCTCCTTCGTCCGCCTGTCATTGCGAGGGGCGCAGCGGCGCGCCGATCTCGGACCAATTAGGTTTTGCTGAGTCGGGATCGGCGCTTCGCTGCGCTCTTCGCAATGACAGTCGAACGCGACTGGTCCGCGCGAAAGTCGCGTATCCCTGATTATCGGTTCCGCGGGCACGGTGGCGGAATGACAATCGGCGACTCCCCGAGAATCCGGTGAACAATTGGCTAACGGCGCACGGGCCGGCTATCCTCCGCGCAAAGCAACCGCCCAGGAGGGGAACCTATGGCGCCGAAGATACTGTTGACCGACAACCCGCTCAGCGCGATGGACATCGCGCGCGAACTGGCGCCGTCGGGTTTTGACGTGGTGATTGCGCGGTCAGGCACGCCGGAATTCACCGCCGCGCTGTCCGATGCCGAATACATCGTCGGCCTCGGCGAGGTGAAGATGGACGACGAGTTCTACAAATCAGCACCGAAGCTGCGGCTGGTGCAGTTGCTGAGCGCGGGCTACGACCGTGTCGACATCGAGGCCGCGCGCCGCGCCCGCGTGCCGGTGTGCAACAACGGCGGGGCCAATGCGATCGCGGTTTCGGAGCATGCGATATTGCTGATGCTGGCGGTGTGCCGCCGACTGACCTGGCTGCACTCGATGGTCGCCTCCGGCCGCTGGCGCGGCAACGACGTCGCCAGCGTGCGGCTGTACGAGTTGCACGGCCGCACACTCGGCATCGTGGGACTGGGAAATATCGGCAAGAAGGTGGTCCGCCTGGCGAAGGGTTTTGGCATGGCGATCCAGTATTTTGACGTCGCCCGGCTCAGCGAGGACGATGCGGATGCGCTGGGGGTGAAGTTCCGGCTGTTCAATGAGCTGCTGCGCACGTCCGATATCGTGTCGCTGCACGTGCCACTGATCCCATCGACGCGTCACATGATGGGTGCGGCGCAGTTCAGGCTGATGAAGCCGACGGCATATCTGATCAACACCTGCCGCGGCCCGGTGGTGGACGAACCGGCGTTGTACGAAGCACTGACCAATGGAACGATTGCCGGCGCAGGGCTGGATGTGTTCGATCAGGAACCGCCGCCGGCCAACAATCCGCTTTTCAGTCTGGACAACGTGATCCTGACGCCGCATTACGCCGGCCCGACCTGGGACAATCAGTCCGCGCGCTTTCGCAACGGCTTCGACAATGTCGAGCGTGTTGCGCGTGGCGAGAAGCCGCTGTGGGTAATCCCCGAATTGCGGGAGTGAGTCGGCGATCTGCCGACGCAGCAGCGCATGCCATCAAGCGCACACAGAGTTTCGCGGAGATATCATAGCGGCGGCGCGTTACCGAGGTTCTCCTGCAATGTCGGAGCCGCCTCGCGTGCTGTGCCATCTCGCATGCTATGCCATATTGTTATCCTGCCACCGTCATAGTCTGTGAGCGCTTTGCGAAAATCGGTGAGCGCTTGATCGCTGGCTTTCGATCAAGTGGAATCTGGTGCTCCCGATGGCATTACGGCTGAGGCATCAAACCACATGCGATCACCCTGAAGAAATGTTTGACCGTGGCCAACCAGCCGCCGTAGTCTGATGCCAACTAAAAAGGCACCCGATAAGGTCTCGTGAAGAGCCGGCGCGAAGCGACCGGCCAACAATCAGGGAAGGAATGCGGCGATGAAACGCTTTGGCCGGCGGTCGTTGATTCGCGGGTCCCTCGGATTGGCGGCCACGGGGGCTTTGTCGCGTCCATACATCGCCAACGCAGCAGCCTCCACCGCCACCGTTTGGGCGGTACAAGGCTTCTTCCCTGAAGAGGACGCGGCCTTCCGCAAGACGATCGCGGACTACGAGAAGCTCAGCGGCAACAAACTCGACTTCAGCATCATGCCGTTCATGGCGCTGAATCAGAAGGCGATATCGGCACTGACCAGCGGCGACGTTCCAGACCTGATCGTCCACGACGCGCCGGCGACGATTCTGCCGCAGAACGCCTGGGAAGACCGGTTGGCAGATGTCAGCGACGTGGGGGAGGCGCAGAAGTCCCACCTTAGCGAGACCGCGGTGCTGTGCTCCAGCTTCTACAACGGCGTCACGAAGCGACGCAGCTACTACCTTTGCCCGGTCAAGCAGGCGTGCGAGCCGTTCCATATCTGGGGCGACCTGGTCACCAAGGCCGGATTGAAACTGTCGGACGCACCCAACACCTGGGACGCCTTCTGGGATTTCTTCAAGCCGGTACAGAAGGAATTGCGCGCGAAGGGCATGCGCAAGCTGTACGCCATGGGCCTGCAGATCACCACCGTCGGACCAAATGACGGCAACGGCCTGTTCGCCCACTTCATGATCGCGAATGGTGGCGCCGGCATCGTCACCAAGGACGGCAAGCTGCACACCGATGATCCCAAGGTGCGCGAAGCAGCGATCAGATCGGTCGAGTACCTGACGACCTGCTACAAGGAAGGCTACGTGCCGCCGGAGGCGCTGAGCTGGAACGATGCTGATGACAACAATGCCTATCATGAAAAGCTGTTCGTGATGGATTTCGACGGCACGCTTTCAACCGAACTCGCGATGATCCACAACAAGCAGGCCTACTACGAGGAAATGGTGGTGATGGGCCTGCCGAACACCAATGACGGCAAGCCGATGCGTGCGCAGGTCGGCGCCGGCGGGGGTTTCATCCCGAAAGATGCGAAGAACATCGATGTTGCCAAGGATTTCATGAAATACTTCATGCAGCCGCAGGTGATGAATGAGAATCTAAAGGGCGGATTGGGTCGCTGGGTGCCGGTCATCCCGTCAATCGTGAAGGAGGATCCATGGTGGACCGACACCAAGAGCGATCCGCATCGGCTGCCCTATGTGACGGAAGCCGTGTTGAACGCAACTGTGCCCTCCTACAACGGATTCAATCCGGCCTGGGGTGAGGTCAACGCCGAGCAACTTTGGGGCCAGGCGCATGCCGATGTGATCAAGAACGGAGTGACGCCGGCAACGGCAGTGGACAAGGCGTTCAGGCGGGCGGAGACGATCTTCGCGAAGTATTCGTTCGGGTAATGCGGTGCGACGCTCCGCCGCCATGTCTCGGCGTTGCGGTTGCTTCAGGCACCATCCACTTCGATGGTGAGATGCGATAGCGAGTGAAATGGCGCCAGTCTGGCGCGGTAGTAGCCGGGGTTGCGTTGTTGTCGGGTGCATATTGAAACGATGGCGCCCAGGTGCCCCGGACCCAGACGCCAGAGATGCAGATCGGCCAGGGTGTCGCCGTCGCTCTCGATGGTCTGCCGCAGATCATCCGCCATGCGCCGGTCCGGGTTCATGTCCAGCAGTATTGCCCCGGTGTCGCGGATCAGGCCATAGGACCAGCTGGCTATTACGCAGGCGCCGACGATGCCGGCGAGCGGATCCATCCATAACCAGCCGAACGCGCGGGCGAGCAGCAGACCGACAATCACCGCCACCGAGACCGTGGCATCGGCGATCACATGGATCAACGCGGCCCGCATGTTGTTGTCGCGATGCGCGGGCGTGTGCGCATGTTCGTGCTCTTCGAAGATGACAGGGTGTTCGTTTCCGCCGATGCGCACGTGCGCGATGAACGCGTGGGGTTCCGGGATTTCGTCGGCCGATTCCAGGTAGTTTCCGCTATTGACCATGGCGAACGATTGGCGCGCACCATCGGGCCGCACCGTCTCGATCACGGCCGACTGCGACAAAGCAGGTCCCGTCTCCGCACGCAGCCTGAAACGCGGCGGTACCCCATCCTCGAAGACCTGCAATATCATCACGCCGTCTTGTGTCGCGATGCGGTGCGTCTCGTTGTGCACGTGCCCATCATGCTCCGCGCCGTGGCTGTGATGATGATGCTCGCCGCCGCTAAGCAGCCACGCGCTGACCACGTTCACGCCAAGCCCCAGACACGCAATGGGGATGGCCTCGGCAAAATGGATCGGCACTGGCGCAAGGATGCGGTTGATCGACTCGTAGCCAACCAACAGCGCGATCAGCGCGAGAACGATGGCGCTGGTGAACCCCGCGAGGTCACCGCACTTGCCCGTACCGAAGGTGAAGCGCGGATCGTTAGCGTGTCGCCGGGCATAGCTGTAAGCCAACGCGGCGAGCAGCAAAGCACCGGCGTGCGTGCTCATGTGCATGCCGTCGGCGACCAGCGCAATCGAACCGAACAGCAGGCCCCCTACAATTTCGGCGACCATCATGGCGCCACAGAGCCAGATCACCGCCCACGTCCTGCGCTCGCTGGCTTCATGCCGCACGCCGAGGAACACGTGGGAATGCCGGTGCGACGAGGCGTCCGTGGCGGGTTGGCTCATGGCTGTCCTCATTTGAGGTAGGTTCGCACGACGTCGAGCAGTTGCTCGGCCGCCTCTGTATTCAGTGCGCTGGGATGCTTCGCGGCATCGACCAGATGCGTACGAACGTGATCTTCGACCACTTCCGCCATCAGGCCGGCCATGGCGCCGCGCACGCCGGCGATCAGGTGCATGACCTGTTCGCAACCCGCCTCGGTGTCGAGCGCACGCTCGATGGCCTCGACCTGGCCCCGGATGCGGCGGACCCGCGCCAGGAGCTTGCGTTTATCGCGGATGGTGTGGGTCATTCGCAGTTTATAGCATAGGGACCCACCCTATACCAGCGGTCGCCGGATCGCGTTCAATTGTCATTGCCGGGAGCGAAGCGGCTCGGCAATCTCCTGCCCGCATGGCCAGCCCTTACTGGCGGAGGTAGCCGCGTCGCTTCGCTTCTCGCGATGACAGGTTGAATCGATCAGCAATTTCCTCAGTCAGCCCAATGCGCCCTAGAAATCCAGAACCAGACCGCCACCTGCCAGCAGAATCACCAACGCCGCGAACAAGGCCACCTTCACCTTCTCGAAGAACGACCGTCGTTCGCCACGCGGCTGAGCGCGAAGCCAATAATTCTCGTACCATTTGGGGTCGACTTCGATCGCGAACATGGCGATGCTCCTTCGCAGGATGCCATCGGCGCCAGCCGTCGATGGCCTGACCCGAATATCCAGCAAAAAAGAGCCGCGAACCTATGAACCAGCCCACAACTGGGCCTCGAAATTTAACTCAACACCTCACAGCAGCCGTGCCGCCGTACGCAGCAGCATCGCACAGCCTGCCAGCACCACCGCGACGCCGAGTAGGCGGCGCAGCTTTTGCTGCGGCAATGCATGCGCGATTGGCGTGCCGATGACGATGCCGAGTGTCAGCGCGGCCGCAAGACCGCCCGCAAGCCGCAGGTCCACCAGTCCGGCTGCGAAATTCACCGCGCTCGCCAAACCCGAGATCGGGATGGCGATCGCCTGGCCCAGCCCGATGGCCGCCAGCACCGGCGTGTCGAGCAGCAACAGCAGCGGCAGCAGCACGAATGCGCCGCCGGCGCCTGTCATGGCAGAAACGAATCCAGTACCGCCACCCAATCCCAGCAGCGTCATCGGCGCGAGCGCAATTCGCGCTCTTGACATGCCTCGCGGCGCCCGCACTGCGTAGAGGCCACCCGCCAACAGCAACATGCCGATCGCGCCCTCCAGCAGGCTCGCCGGCGCATGGCTCGCTGTGCGTGCACCAAGCCATGCGGCGGGCAGCGCGGCGAGGCAAAGCAGCCATGCGTCGCGCCAGGGTATCGAGCCCCGTCGCGCATATAGGGCAACGGCGACCAGGCAACTCGGCAGATAGCTCAGCAGCGCCGCGGCAATTGCGTGCTTGACGTCGAGGCCAAGCGCCAGGGTCAGGATCGGCACAAGGAGCACGCCGCCAATACCGGTGGCTCCGATCGCTATGCCAAGGACGATACCTGCGGCGGCGATCGCCAAGCCGAGGCCAAGGCCCATGACGACTCCGGTCACCCAGTGTTATGGCGAAGGATGCAGCAATGGGTGGCCTCAGCTCGGGCCACCGCCGTTTACCTTCAGGCTCTCGAGGTAGGCGATGATGTCGCGCCGCCGCACAGCATCGGGAATGCTCATCGGCATGGTGGCACCGGGCACGAAACCGCGCGGATCAGTCAGCCATTTGTCCAACGTCGTCGCGTTCCAGACGAAGTGTGCATTCGCCAAGGCCTGCGAATACGGATAGCCCGGCACACTGCCTGCCTGGCGTCCCACCACGCCATCGAGTGACGGCCCCACCTTGTTGGCATGGAGCGAATGACAGGCGCTGCAAACCGTCTCGAACACCTCGTGGCCTGCCGCCGCGCTTGGCTTCGCATTGTCGAAGCGCGCCAGGTCAGCCGCACCGTTCGGCTGGCGTGACGTGAAGAACGTATAGGACAGCGTGATCGTGTTCACGTCGCTTGTGTCGGCGTCGCTCCCCATGCGCGGATCGACGAAGAAATCCACCGGCATTTCCACCTTCTGATGCGCCCCGAGCTTCTCCTCGGTGAAACAGAAGCATTGGATCTTCTTGAAATACGCACCGACCTTCTCCGGCGTGACATTGAACGTCGCGTGCCCGACAACCGGCGCATCGGACAGATTCTCCGCCTCGAAGAACACCAGCGTCTCCTGCCCCAGATGAACGTGCACCTGACGCTGCACCGGTTCGAACCGCCACGGCATGCCAGGTGCGACATCGGTGTTGAAAGCGACCGTCACCATGCGGGCCGATTGCGCAGCGGTATCGGCCGTGGCGCGCGCGGTGTAGCCGCCGGCGCCGGTGACCTGACAGAACAGACGGTACAGCGTGACCGAGTAGGACACCAGGGTGGTCATCACGCCGATCGCAAGACACAGCCCAGCCAGCGTTGCCAGCTTGCGCCTGCGTCGCGCGATGACGCTCCTGTCGGGATCCGAATGAACTACCATGTCCGCTGAAGCGCGTCTTGGCCTTTTGAGAGCAGGTTGGCAAGTCCCTCAACCACTGCGTCGCGGTCCGCCGCTCCGCGCCAAGCGGAACGATCGGAAAACCTACACCCCAAGATGGCTCTTCATGAGTTCCGGATCGGCGCGCAATTCATCGGGCGTGCCGTGATATACCAAATGTCCGTTGTTCAAAATATAGACACGGTGCGCGAAGCTCAGCGCTGCAACCACGTTCTGCTCGACAATGATAATTGTGCGGCCTTGTTCGGCGATTTCACGGCTGACCCTTACCAGATCTCGCACGATCAGCGGCGCCAGGCCCTCGAACGGTTCGTCCAGCAGAATAATCCGAGCATCACGAATCAGTGCGCGCGCAATCGTCAGCATCTGCTGTTCGCCACCCGACAGGCTGCGACCCCGTGAACGGCGCCGTTCGGCCAGGCGAGGGAACGTGGCGTAGATACGATCCAGACTCCACGCCGTCGGTGCGGTCAGCGCCGCGAGCCGCAGATTCTCTTCCACTGTCAGGCCGCCGAAGACGGCGCGCTCCTCCGGCACCAGCTGCATGCCCATCCGCGCTATGACATAGGGAGGCAGTCCGCCGATCGACTTGCCGTCCAGGCGGATGCTGCCGCTGCCAGGCGCCAATACCCCCATGATGGTGCGCAATGTCGTGGTCTTGCCGGCGCCATTGCGGCCAAGCAGCGCGACAACCTCGTGCTGCTCCACGCGCATCGACACATCGAACAGGATATGCGAGTCGCCGTAGAACGCATTGACCGAATCAAGCTCCAGCAAGCTCATGCTCGCGCAGCCCTCCCAGATAGGCGTCCTGCACCGCTTGATTGCGTTGGATTTCGTCCGGCGTGCCTTCCGCCAGCATGCGACCCTCATACAACACCGTGATCCTCTCGGCCAATTCGAACACGGCGTCCATGTCATGTTCGACGATCACCAGCGTGCGGTCGCGGCCGATGTGGCGGATCAGCGCGCGCGTGCTGGTGCGTTCGGCCGGGCTCATGCCGGCCAGCGGTTCGTCCAACAGCAGCACGTGCGGGCCGGTGGCGAGCGCCAGCCCGATCTCCAGCCGCCGCTTCTCGCCATACGCCAATATATGCGACGGAATATCGGCCCGCGCGCCCAGTTCCATGGTTGCCAGCACCGCATCGATCTGCCGCTCTACCTCGGGAATGGAATCCGCACGCCGCAACACATCCAGGCGAAACGATCCGCGCATGCGTGCCAGCGCGGCGATGCGTAGATTTTCCCGCGCGCTGAGTTCCAAAAACAGATGATTGAGCTGGTTGCTCTTGCCAATGCCAAGCTGCGCGGTGCGCGTGGCGCCTAGCCCGGTGATTCGCCGCCCATAAAGCTGCACCTCTCCCCCACTCGGTTCCACCTCGTCCAGCAGCATCTTGAACAATGTGGATTTACCAGCGCCGTTCGGACCGATCACTGCGTGGATCGAGCCGCTGCGTATAGCGAACGACACGCCATCGACGGCGCGCAGACCGCCATAGTGCTTCGCCAGATTGTGGGTTTCCAACGCCGCTGCGTCATCGCGCTCGCGCAGCAGCGGTGCGGCAAGCGGCATCGGCCCAGTGGGCTGTGCAATCGTGCCAGGCATAACGACCGCGGCGTGACGGCGCTGTGTCCAAGCGTGCCGGATCTCGCCGCAGATGCCCCGGCGCAGCGCGGTCACCAGAACGATGAACACCAGCCCCAGGATCAGCTTCCACAGCGGACCGACTCCAGGGATCAATTGCAGATTATCGCGCAGCCACAGCCACACCGCGGCGCCGACCGTCGGTCCGATCAGCGTGCCGACGCCGCCGATCACCGTCTGCACGACAAGCTGGCCGGAGGTGTCCAGCGTAAAAGCGTCCGGCGGCATGAAGCTCTGTAGTACGCCCAGCAGTCCGCCCGCCAGTCCGGCAAATGCCGCGGCTATGACGAACACCGAAAGTTTGTAGTGAGCGACTGCATGCCCGAGCATCGCGGCACGCGCGGTATTTTCCTTGATCGCACGCAGGATCACGCCGAACGGTGAATGCACGATGCGCCGACCGAGCACGAAGCTGGCGAAGAAGAACACCGCCAGCAGCCAATACATCGGCAACCCCACATTGATCCGCTGGGCCCAGACGCCAAAGCCGAGTACGGGTACCGGCACGCCAGGCAGACCGTTCTCTCCTCCCGTGTACGCCGACAGCGGATTGTTTTCCAGGAAGAATGCCATCTGACCGAACGCCAGCGTGATCATGGCGAAGTAGATGCCGATGCGGCGCACTGCCAGCCAGCCAACCAGCAACCCGACCACGCCTGCCGTCACAGTGCCGATGGCCAGTGCCAACCAGACGCTGGTGATGCCCGTGTTCAGCAGCAGATAGGCGGCGACGAATCCGCCGGTGCCGAAGAACGCCGCCTGGCCGAACGACAGCATTCCGGTCCAGCCAAACAGCAGGTCCAGGCCGATACCTAGAATGCCCCAATCCAGCACTCTTTCCATCAGGTCATAGGAGGCGCCGAGATGGATGAACACGAATGGACTGACCAGGAGTGCGGCGGCCAACACGAGTTCCGGCAGCACGGCGCGCAGGATCATACACGGCCCTCTGTACCAAACAGGCCTTGTGGTCGCGCCACCAACAGCAGCGCCATCACGGCGTAGAGCATCACCTCGGAGTAGGCGGAGTTGAACGCACTGGTGATGCTGATGATCTCGCCGGCGATCAATCCACCGAGCACCGCGCCGGGGAACGAGCCAAGTCCGCCGATCACGATGACCACGAACGACTGCACCAGGAAGCGATCACCGGCGTCGGGCGTGACAGAAACGATCGGGCCATACAGCATGCCGGCAACTCCCGCCGCTGCCGCACCGAGGGCGAATACCAGCAGGAATGTGCGCCGAACGTTGACACCCAGGATGCCGACCATGGTGGCATCCTCGATGCCGGCGCGCACCACCAGTCCGATCGCCGTGCGGTAAAGCACAAGGTAAAGCGCCAGAAGTGTCAGCGCGATAATGCCGATCAGTTCCAGCCGGTAGTTGGGATAGATCAGGAAGCCGAGCCGCGTGACTCCTTCACCCCAGGATGGCGTCGACAGATGCTGGGTCTCGTTGCCGAACACCGCGCGCACCGCCTCTACCAGAACGATGCCGATGCCGAAGGTGACCAGGATCTGATCTTCCGCGGGGCGATGATAGAACAGACGCACCACAAGGCGTTCGATCAGCACGCCCACAAGCAGCATGAACAGTGTGCCGACGATAATGCCGAGAAACCACGAGCCGGTGGCTTGAAGAACGACGAACAGGGCATAAGCGCCCAGCATGAACAACGCGCCGT
>DATKFJ010000199.1:0-20950 GCA_035511435.1 Acetobacteraceae bacterium
TTCATCAGAAGACGCCGCCGCGTGTAGAGCAGGCCACTGCTGATGCCTTAACGGCGCGCCACCTTGATTGGCGATATTCCAGGCTCCAGGCTCCAGGCTCTCTGCCGCAATCTCGCGCTTCTGATCAACAGACCAACGTCGCCGCCGCTCGCCGCGCGTGATCGCGGACCGCAATTGGCGCCGCAAGGATCAGGCTGCGTGTACTGGACAGTGAAAATTGGAATGCTTGCGATTGGTGAGTAACTTTCGTTTATCGGCTGATATATTACAGTAAACCGTGGTATCTCATAGTTCTAGCACCGAGTAGAATTAACCGATAATCAGTAACCAGATATACTGCTCCCTTCACATACAAGCCTTTATCGCAATCTAAGGTACAATGCCGTAACACAAATCAGGGATCGAGGTGAACGACTCCAGATTATGCTGTCGGCAGGGCAAATCGCATTTGGCTTTTTTTGGCGCCCGCGGTGACAGGCAAGGGGCTGTTTTGGCAGGCCGCAGTCGGATTTCTACTTCCTGAGGCAGTGGGAAAGAGCAAATTCAAGCGTGGCGCCCTGGACACGATCTTGCGACTCGGTTCACGTCTCAAGCAAATTCCAAATGCGATTCCCCTGATGCTGTCGGTCGAGTAGCTTGCCGCCTTCGATGATTTTCGGCTTAGAAAGCCTATGCCGAGTCGCGGCTCGGGGATGCGGGAAAATATTGCGACGTGGCCGCGGAGTGCCTGGGGCGCAGGCAGCGGTGCCGGGATCGAAGTCGAGCAGATTTTACGTGATTCAGGATCGAATGGATGACCACCAACGCAGGCTCCAGGCCGAACAGCGGCAATGTTCGTCACCGTATGCCGCTGCCCGGTACTCCTGTTGCTTCGAGCGTCGGAGTTCACGCCACCGACGCGACAAATGCGACGTGCAGGGCCTGTCAGCCTTCCGATGTCGGACAAACGACAACTTATGGCGCGTGCGCGACGCCCGTGAGCCCATGATCGTTGTTTGCTGCCGCTTGGAATGTGTTCATGGCCATGGAGACCGCACCCGCTCGATCGCACGACGCGCACGGGCGAATGCGGTCATTTCATAGGGCGGCCGGTATTATTTCAGCGGCGAGAAAGTCGCGGGCACTACCAGCATATTCTCCTGCTTCAGCAATGCGCCCGGAGGCGAGCCGGGCGGCCAGACGCCCTTGGCGATCGCCTCGCCGCGGATGCGCTGGCGTTCGGCGGCATCCTTGTAGGCCCAGATGTGGCACCACTTGTTCAGTCCGCCGAGTTCCGAGTGCCAGGCCCCGACCAGCGGTGACAGCTTGATACGTTCGGGAACCTTTTCGGCCCAGCGTTCCATGACGGCGGGAAGCGTGCCGGGCGCGTAGGTGTACATGCGGATTTCGTAGATGTTGCCAAGTTGCCGAGGCTCGAGCGGGGGCGAGAACGGCGCGGGCAGAAAGATCTCGCTCTGCTGGGCGATGGTCAGTTCACGCGTGTTCGGCGGCCAGCCTTCCGCCTTCGACGCTTCGGCGCGCACGCGCGCACGTTCGTCGAGCGACTCGTAAGGCCATACGTGGATGACCTGGTTCAGCGGGCCAACCTCGGTGTGCCAGAACGCGGCCAGCTTGGAGAATTTCTGCCGGATGGCGAGTGCGCCGCCGAAGCGTTCCTCGAATGTCGGGATGTTGCCCGGCTTCAATGTGTAGGTGCGCATTTCGATGATCATTGGTCGCCTCCTCTTTCGATCGCGGCGGCGACGTTAGGACCCATGCACTGGACTGCGCAAGCTGGCGCGCCGGCACAAGAAGCGCCGTGTTCAATTTGTCATGGTGAGGGGAAGACCGATTGCACCCGACATGCCCGCCGGGGGACTCGAACCCCCACGCCAACTGGCTGCGGATTTTAAGTCCGCTGCGTCTACCGTTCCGCCAGGCGGGCCTTGTCATGACCGGGCGCAGGCTCCGCCATCAGCCTGTAGCAAGCCGCTTGCCGATGTCCAGCGCGCGGCGGATCAGGTTCTCCGAGGCCTCCGGCGTGCGAAACGCGCTGTGCGCCGACAGGGTCACGTTGGGCAACGTCGCCAATTCATGCCCCGGCGCCATCGGCTCCGACGCGAACACATCCAGCGCCGCATGATGCAGCCGGCCCGACCGCAATGCCGCGATCATCGCCGCCTCCTCCACGATTGCCCCGCGCGCAGTGTTCACCAGCACCGCGCCTGGCCGCAGCTTCGCCAGCCGATCCGCCCCCAGGAACCCGCGCGTCTCGTCGGTCAGCAGCAAATGCACCGACAGGACGTCGCTCTCCGCCAGCAGCGTGTCGAGGTCGACGAATGTCACGCCGGGCGCCGATTTCGGCGAGCGGTTCCAGGCGATCACCCGCATGCCCGAACCGATCGCGATGCGTGCCACCTCGGCCGCGATGCCACCGAACCCCAGCAGACCGAGCGTCTTGCCGGTAAGCTGCATGCCTTCGGTGCGCACCCAGCGGCCTTCGCGCATGCCGCGGTCCATCACTGCCAGGCCCCGTGCGGCAGCCCACATCAGCGCGATTGTGTGCTCGGCCACCGCGGTATCGCCATAGCCCTTGATGATATGGACCGTGATGCCATGGTCCGCGAGTTCCTCCGGGTGCATGTAGCTGCGCGCGCCGGTGCCGAGAAAAATGATGTGCTTCAGGCCGGCGCAGGCTCGCATCACGTCGGTCGGCATCTGGCTATGGTCGTCCAGCACGAAGTCGTAACCGGCCAGCAGCGCGGGGAGAGTGTGCGGCGGCACTTCGAGCTGCTCGTTCACCGTTACCGGCGGATCGTCAGGGCGGACCACGCGCCGGAACACGTCGGCCAGATCGTCCACCGCATCGAGAAACAGCCCCTTCATTGCATCCCCCGTCACTTGCAGTACGCCAATCTGCGCAAGCCGGGCCGGGGCGGCAACAGCGCTGTTGCCTGTACGCGAGTCCCACAGCGATGAACCGTTGTACTGCGCTGTCCGATAATCCGAGGCCCCCTCCAGCTACCCCCTTCCGCAAGGGGACGGGAAGCGTTTGTGACCGACCGCGCCGTGTGGTGCGGAACCTGAAATGACAAGGCGAAACGGTGCGGGACGAATTCAGTTCGCGCTGATCGAGCTTTCCCGCCACGCGGCCGATCCCGTATCAACGATGCGCCAAATGCCCCGTGCCCCTCGCATCGTTCCGGAGGACCGCCGAACCCCGCGTCGCCAGCCGCCGGGCAGGCGACCGCCTGTGCCGCCACCGCGCATCACCGCCCGTGTTGTCCCGCCGGCTCGCAGCGAGGCGCCTCGCCGCTCCCGCTTTCGCCTACTGCGCTACACCATCATCGCCGCGATCTGGGGCGTACTCGCTGCCGGCGTGATGCTGCTGTGGTTCGCGCGCGACCTGCCGCGGCCGGAAGCTGCCCTGGATGCCTCGCGCCGACCAAGCCTGACGCTAAAGGACCGGTCCGGCCATGTGTTCGCCAGCTTCGGCGATGTCGTCGGCGATCCGCTGCGCCTGTCCGACATGCCCGCCTATCTGCCGGCCGCGGCGGTGGCGATCGAGGATCGGCGATTTTGGCATCACCCCGGCATCGATATGATCGGTCTCGCCCGCGCGGCGTGGACCGACCTGATCGCCGGCCATGTGGTACAGGGCGGTTCCACCATCACGCAGCAGGTTGCTAAGAACCTGTTCCTGACCAACGCCCGGACGTTCCGCCGCAAGGTACAGGAACTGCTTCTGACCCTGTGGCTGGAGCACACGTTCACCAAGCGCGAGATCCTCGAGATCTGGCTCAACCGAGTGTACCTGGGTTCCGGTACGTGGGGCGTCGATGCCGCGGCGCGGATGTATTTCGGTATCTCGGCGCGGCATGTGACGCTGTGGCAGGCCGCCGTACTGGCGGGGCTGCCGCGTGCCCCGTCGCGCTTCAACCCAAGGACCGATCCGGGGGCTGCCACGGCTCGCGCGCGCGAAGTGCTGGCGGCGATGGCGGCCACCGGTGCCATCACCACAGCAGAAGCGCAGACGGCCGCCGCGCAGATTGCCTTCCCGCCTGCGCCGCCGCTCGCCGCCGGATGGTTTGCCGATTGGGCGGCCGATCAGGCGCAGGCGCTCGCGCCGGTCAACGCGGATGCCACGGTGCGCACCACGCTCGATGAGCGTTTGCAGACCACAGCGGAGCAGCGCCTGATGGCGTTGCTGGATGGGCCTGGTGTCGCCGCCGGCGTTTCGCAGGGCGCGGTGATTGCGCTGGATGCCGCGACCGGGGCGGTGCGGGCGATGGTTGGCGGCCGGAATTACCACCAAAGCTCGTACAACCGCGCGGTGCTGGCGCGCCGTCAGCCGGGCTCGGCGTTCAAGCCGTTCACCTGGCTGGCAGCATTGGAGAAAGGCGTGCGGCCCGACGATACCGTGCTGGATGCACCGATCCGCGTCGGCAACTGGAGCCCGGCCGATTTCGAGCGGCGCTACCTGGGCGACATCACCGTCGAGGAGGCGCTGGCGCAGTCGATCAATACCTCCGCGGTGCGTCTGCTGCTGCAGGCGGGCGGTCCGAGAGCGGTGGCAGCGGTGGCCGCGCGCCTCGGCATTGCCGACAAGCTGCCCAACGACGCATCGCTCGCTCTCGGCACGGGCGAGGTGGGGCTGCTGGAGCTGTCTTCCGCCTATGCCGCGTTCTTCAACGGCGGTACGCGCGTTGCGCCATTCGGCATCGAAACGCTGCAGGCCGGCGGCCGTGCCGTTGACGCGGCCCGCTCGCCGCCGCGATCCGTCATCGACCCTGACCTGGCCGACATGATGGTGCGCATGATGACGGCGGTGGTGACGCGCGGCACTGGTCGTGCGGCGGCGGTTCCCGGCCATCTGGTTGCCGGTAAGACCGGCACTACGCAGGACTATCGCGATGCATGGTTCATCGGTTGCATCGACGGCGAGATCATCGGTGTCTGGCTTGGCAACGACGACAACCGGCCGATGAAATCCGTCCAGGGCGGCGGACTGCCGGCGCGGCTGTTCCATGATATTGCGATTACGGTGAAATAGGGCGCACCTGATACCGATACCGACATCATGACAAATGGAGCCGCAGATGATTGTTCGCATCTGCCGCGGCGGCAATCGGATCGGACTGACGGGTCAATCCATCGCGGCGTGCGATTCCGTGGGTATCGACGCCTGGCGCGGCCGACGCATCAGGAACAGCAGCAGGAGTGCCGGCAGCGTGGTGAAGATCATCATTTTGTAGTCGTCGATATACGCAATGATCTGCGCCTGTTGGTTGATCATGTGGTCCAGCATCGCGGCGCCGTGGTGCGTCGCCGGATTCAAATACCGGTGCGCCGCACCGCCATCCTGTAGCGCGCGATTGAACGGGTTCACGTGTGCGCCGATTTCCGCGTGCAGTGCCTGGGTGTTCCGCGCCAGTTCGGCGGATGTGACGGAAACGCCGATGGCCGCGCCGATGTTGCGCGCGAGGCTGAACAGCGATGCACCATCAGTGCGCAGCGATACCGGCAGTGTGGCAAACGCCACCATCTGGAGCGGAATGAACAGGAAGCCCAGCCCGAAGCCCTGGATGCAGATAGTGATGATCAGCCGCCACTCGTTGATATCGGGTGTCCAGGTCGTCATCTCCCAGATCGACCACACCATGCATATGATGCCGAAGCCCATCAGGTAACGGGCATCGGTACGCGCGGCAACGCGGCCCGCCAGCAGCATGGCGGCCATCGTGCCGATGCCGCGCGGCGCCATGATCAGCCCGGCGGTATCGACCGGATAGTTGGCGAGGTTCTGCAGCCACGGTGCCATCAGCGACGAGCTGGACACCAGGATCGTGCCGGCGGCGAACATCATGGCCACGCCAGCCGAGAAGTTTCTGTCCTTGAACAAGGCCGGCGGAATGAACGGCCGGCGCGCGGTCAGCATGTGAACGACAAACAGGTAGATGCCGAGCCCTCCGAGCACCGCCTCGATCAGGATTTCTCGTGCACTGAACCAGTCCTGATCCTGCCCGCGGTCGAGCACCAACTGGATGCCGCCGATACCGAGGCTGAGCACGGTGAAGCCGACCCAGTCGAACCGCATGCCGGAACGCGGTTCGGCGCGCGGCATGAAGAAGATCAGTCCCAGCGTCGCCAGAATGCCGAACGGCAGGTTGATGTAGAATACGAAACGCCAGTTGTACATCTCGGTCAGGTAGCCGCCGAGAGTCGGGCCGAGTATCGGGCCGACCATTACGCCGACGCCCCAGATCGCCATGGCAGTGCCGCGCTGCTCCACCGAGTAGATATCGAGCATCGTCGACTGCGACAGCGGCACCAATGCAGCGCCGAAACAGCCCTGGAGCAGGCGAAACACCACCATCTGGTCCAGTGTTTGCGCCGCTCCACACATCATCGAGGTGATGGTGAAGCCGATCAGGCAGGTGATGAACAGATACTTGCGGCCAAAGCGGGCCGCCATCCAGCCGACCGGGGCGGTCATGATCGCCGCCGCCGTGATATACGACGTCAGTACCCAGGTGATCTCGTCGAAGCTCGCCGACAGGCTGCCCTGCATGTAGGGCAGCGCCACATTGGCAATCGTCTGGTCGAGCGCCTGCATCAGCGTGGCGCCGACCGTGCACAACGTGATGATCAGGCGGTGCGGCACCTGATCATGTACGCCCTCGGCCATGATGGGTCTGTCTAGAAGAGGTCGCCGAGAGTACGGCTGTGCCCGGTGTCGATCTCGGCTTCGACGCTCATGCCGGCGCGCAACTCGGGGTCACCCGGCTTGCGATCGACCCGAATGCGCACCGGAATTCGCTGCACCACCTTCACCCAGTTGCCAGACGTGTTCTGCGCCGGCAGCACGGAGAACTCCGAGCCCGAATTGGGTGCGATGCTTGCCACCTCTGCCTTCCACTCACGGCCCGGGTAGGTATCGACCGTTACGGTGACGGGATCGCCGACCTTCACCCAGGTGAGTTCGGTCTCTTTCGGGTTGGCCTCGACCCAGACATCCACGGTGGAAACGATGCCAAACGCCGCGGTGGAGGCAGCGAGATACATGCCCGGCTGCACGGTATCGACTTCCGTGACGATGCCATCGAATGGCGCGTAGATCACGGTGTCGGCAAGCTCACGCTCTGCCTCGTCCAGCCTGGCCTGCGCCTGCAGGTAGTCCGGCATCAGATGGACATCGATGTCCGGATTGCCGCTAAGCTTGGCAAGCTGCACGTCGGCTGTCGTCTTCAGTGCCAGTACAGACTGTTGATCGGCGGCAAGCTTGAAGCGTGCGTTGTCGTAATCTGACCGTGTTATGCCGCCGGACTTCACCAGGTTGGCGAAGCGATCGAATTCCGCCTGATCCGCCTGCACCTGCGCCTGCTTCACCTCGACCTCGCGCAACATCCGCCGATAGTCGACCTTCATCGCATCCACATCGGAGGCGATGCGGCCGAGGTTCGCCTTGGCGCCATTGACCGCGATCTGGAACTGGCGCGGGTCGAGCCGCAGCAGCACGTCGCCCTTCTTGACCCGCTGTCCCTCGTGCACGGGCACGGAAGCGACAATGCCGGAGACATCGGTGGCGATGGTTTCCTTCGCGGCGCGCACATAGCTGTCGTCGATCGACACATAGCGCCCGCCGGTGAGCCAGTAGGCGCCGGAGGCGACCGCAACCACCAGGATGCCGCCCACCATGAGCAGCGGGCGCAACAGGGCGCGGTTGATGCGGCGGCTGCGCACCGGAGCATCGGTGACCCGCGGAGCCGCTCCGGCGGTGGCGGCTTGCGACATTACGCAACCTCCCGCGCTTCGGCTTCGACTGGCGAGAAGCGACGGGTCGGATGCGCTTCGTGGGTCAGAGTTGTCTTCATTGTCAGCAGCGCTTCCGTCATCGTTTCGATTGTTGCATCCGCGAGACCATCGGTCAGCAGGTCGCGCATAAGAGCCCGTTGGCGATCGATTTCCAGCATCACCGGGTACGCCGGCGGGCAGAGATGCAGGCGCCAGATTCGCCGATCCTTAGGATCCGGCCGCCGTTCCACCATGCCCCTGGCCTCCAGCCGATCGATCAGCCGGGCGACAGTGATCGGCTCGACTTCGAGGATCTCGGAAAGTTCCTTCTGCGACAGTCCAGGCTGTCGCTCGAGCCATATCAGGATACCCCACTGCGCCCGGGTCATGTCGTGGGCGCGGGCTCGTTTGTCGGCATCCACGCGAAGCAGCCGTGCCACATCATGCAGCAAGAACAGCAGGTCGCGTTGGAAATCATGCACCAGGAAGGTCCTATAGGGGCGGGTACTCATCATAACCTACGTTATGATAAGGTGCCAGCCATCATTCCATGCGCACAACGCAAGGCCGATACGCTTGGCTTACCCGGTGTGACCGAGGCGGGCTTGCTTCAGCCTGCGCCTTTACCGCTAAGCTTAGCGACATGGGCGGACCGACGACATGGCTGGCGGTGGCGGTTGGCGGGGCACTGGGCAGCCTCGCGCGCTTCTGGCTGGCGGCCGTGATGGTGGCGTTGACCGGGCCACGATTTCCCTGGGGCACGCTGCTGATCAATATTCTCGGCTCGTTCGTCATCGGTCTGGTTGCCGCTCTGACGCTCGTTCCCGAGCGGATCGGGATGCATCCCGACGTACGGATCTTCCTCATGGTCGGCGTCTGCGGCGGCTTCACCACTTTTTCCGCCTTCAGCCTGCAAACCCTGGAGTTGCTGCAAGCGGGCGCCTTCTGGCCAGCCGCCGGCTACATTGCGGGATCGGTGGCTTTCTGCATCGCCGCGGTTTGGGGTGGATGGCTGCTTGGGAGGGCATGATCCGCCGGAGAGCAAGGCCGCGTTCAGACAAAGAGCCACGGCCACAGTGCCACGACGCGAGGCGCACAGGGAAACGCTGAGCACCACAGATAGGTGGGCAAGACAGATAGCTGGGCAAGACAGACGGCGCGCTTGCCGCGCGGGTCGCATTTACACTTTCTTCGTCTAGGTGACCCTTTGTATGGACCCAGGCCTTGCCGCTTTCCAAGGGCAGCGGGACACGGCATAAGGCGTAGGATCAATCCCACATCACGGGACCGTGAAGCATTTTTGTACGTAACTTTGCTTTGTAGTTGGCACTACGCGCGTCGAAGCAGGATGTGACGCGAAGGAACCTGATCGTCATGCACGACGGATTGGCCGACCGATGAAACTGTTGCTGACCGGTGGCTGCGGTTTTATCGGCTCGGCTGTCATCCGCCACCTGCTTCGTCAAACCGATCACGTGGTGATCAACGTCGACAAGCTGACTTACGCGGCGTCCGAGGACGCGCTGGAGGAAGGTCGCCATCACAATCGCCATGTGCTGATCCGCGCCGACATCACGCATGCCTCGACGATCCGGCAAATCTTCGTCGCCCACCAGCCCGATGCGGTGATGCACCTTGCGGCCGAAAGCCATGTCGATCGCTCGATCGACGGGCCGGCGGCGTTCATCGAAACCAATGTCGTCGGAACGTTCACCCTGCTGGACGAAGCGCGGGTGTATCTGTCCACGCTCACCACGGAGCGGCGCGCGGCGTTCCGCTTCCACCACATCTCCACCGACGAGGTATTCGGTGCACTCGGCCCGGACGATGCGCCATTCGACGAAACCACGCCGTACGATCCGCGCAGCCCGTATTCGGCCAGCAAGGCGGCGTCCGATCATCTGGTGCGCGCCTGGTTCCACACCTACAAGCTGCCGACCATCGTCAGCAACACGGCCAATAACTACGGTCCCTGGCAATTTCCCGAAAAGCTGATACCGCTGGTCACGCTGAACGCCCTGGAGGGCAAGCCGCTGCCGGTCTACGGCGATGGTACCAATCGGCGCGACTGGATCTTTGTCGAAGATCACGCCGCTGCACTGGTGCGAGTCCTGGAGCAAGGGCAACCCGGCACCACCTACGCCATCGGTGCGCGCCAGCCGCGCAGCAATCTGGATGTGGTGCGCGCGATCTGCGCCCATCTCGATCGCCGCGTGCCGGATCCGCTGGGACCGCGGGAAAGGCTGATCCAGTTCGTCACCGATCGTCCGGGCCACGACTTCCGCTATGAGATCGACCCCTCGCGAGCCGAGACGGCGCTCGACTGGATCGCGCCGCATGACTTCGAAACCGGGTTGGCGCGCACGATCGATTGGTACCTGGCGCATCGCGAATGGTGGCAGGCATTGCGCGCCGGACGCTATGCCGGACAGCGGCTGGGCACCGCCGCATGAAGGGCATCCTGCTCGCCGGTGGCTCCGGCACACGGCTGCATCCGATGACTCTGGCGGCGTCCAAACAATTGTTGCCGGTCTATGACAAGCCGATGGTCTATTACCCGCTGTCGACACTGATGTTGGCCGGCATTCGGGACGTCATGGTGATCTCGACGCCGGAAGACCTGCCGCAGTTCCGTCGCCTGCTTGGCGACGGGGCTCGGCTCGGCGTACGCTTTGCCTATGCGGAGCAGGAGCGACCCGAGGGCATCGCGCAGGCGTTCCTGATCGGGCGCGACTGGATCGCCGGCGAGGCCTGCGCCCTGGCGCTGGGCGACAACCTGATACACGGCGACAACCTCTCGGCCATGCTGCGGGCGGCGGCGGCGCGGCCACAAGGTGCGACTGTGTACGCGTACCAGGTGCGCGATCCTGAGCGCTATGGCGTGGTGTCGTTCGACGTCAACGGTCGCGCTGTGGAAATTGTGGAGAAGCCTGCGGCATCGCTGTCCAACTGGGCGGTGACGGGCCTGTATTTCTACGATCGGGCGGTCAGCGACCTGGCGCGGATGGTGCGCCCGTCCGGTCGCGGCGAACTGGAGATCACCGATCTCAATCGGCTGTATCTCGATGCTGGGACGCTGACAGTCGAGCGCCTGTCGCGTGGCTGTGCCTGGCTTGATGCCGGCACACCGGATTCACTGCTGCAGGCGGCGACCTTTGTGCAGACCATCCAGTCCCGCACCGGCATGCTGGTTGGCTGCCCGGAGGAAGTTGCGTTCCGCATGGGCTACATCGACGCCGACATGTTGCGCTCCCACGCGACCCAACTCGGCAAGACGGAGCTGGGTCGCGTGCTGCTGGAGCTGGCCGACGGGGAACACGCATGATCGTCGAGCCTACCGCGATCCCCGATGTCCTTCTGGTCACCCCACCGCGCTTTGCCGATGGCCGCGGCTTCTTCTCCGAGACCTGGCATGAGAGCCGCTTTGTCGCGGTTGGGATCGCGGGACCATTTGTGCAGGACAATCATGCAAAATCGGCTGATCGTGGCGTAGTTCGTGGCTTGCATCTGCAAATTACGCCGTACGCGCAGGGCAAGCTGGTTCGCGTGGTGCGCGGTGCGATCTGGGACGTCGCGGTGGACATCCGACATGGTTCGCCAACCTATGGGCGGCATTTCGGCGCCGTGTTGTCGGCCGAGAACTGGCAGCAGTTGTGGGTACCCGCCGGCTTGCTGCACGGCTACTGCACCATGGAGCCGGATACCGAGGTGATCTACAAGGTGACGGTACCGTGGGAACGCCAGGCCGAGCGCGGCGTGATCTGGAACGACCCGGCGCTTGCCATTCCGTGGCCGATTTCGCCAGCAGAGGCGATCCTGTCCGACAAGGATCGTGCCTTGCCGCGCCTTGCGGAGTGTTCCGAGTGGCACGTGTCCTGAAATGGCCGCACCGATTCTGATAACCGGTGGCTCGGGTCAGCTTGCAGTCGCGCTGGAGGCAGCGGCACTGTCACGTGGTTTGTTGGTACGTCGCGTCGGGCGTCCTCTGCTGGATTTCGACCGACCAACCAGTGTCACCGAGGTTTTCGCGGAAACTGCACCATGGCTGGTGGTGAATGCCGCGGCCTACACGGCGGTCGATCTGGCCGAGGACGAAGCCGATGCCGCCTTCCGCGCAAACCGCGATGGGCCGGCCAAGCTGGCGCATGTGTGCCAAGCGGCCGGTGTTCCGCTGATCCACGTCTCCACCGACTACGTGTTCGACGGCCGCAAGGGCGCACCGTATGTCGAGACGGATCCGACCGCACCGCAAGGCGCTTACGGCATGAGCAAGCTGGCCGGTGAACGCGCCGTTGCGGAAGGATGTGGGCGCTCGATCGTGTTGCGGACCTCGTGGGTTTATTCGGCGATCGGCAAGAATTTCGTGCGGACCATGTTGAGCGCCGCACAGCGCACCGGCCAATTGCGCGTTGTGGCGGACCAGATCGGCTGTCCGACGAGTTCGTCCGACCTGGCGCAGGCGATCCTGGACATCGCCGACCGACTTGCAGCCGATGGCTGGCGGGATCGCTATGCCGGGGTCTACCACGTCGCGGGCACCGGCTGGACAAGCTGGCACGGCCTGGCGACGGCGACATTCGCGGCAGCCGCTCGTTATGGCATCGCGATCCCGATGGTGGATGCCATAACGACGGACCAGTGGCCGACGAGGGCGGCACGGCCACCCGATTCGCGATTGGACTGCGGCAAACTTGCAGCGGTGTTCGGGTTGCGCCTGCCGCCGTGGCAGGAAGGGCTGGCGCGGACGATCGACACGATCTACGCCACCGCTGCGACCACATCGCTACAGACCGCCGGCTAGGCACAGTGGTCAGGCCAGATGCGACGCCGGCGTCAGGTGGCGTGGCGATCCTGCTTTCCACCTACAACGGCGAGCCATTCCTCGTGGAACAGCTTGCCAGCCTGCAAGCGCAGACAATCGGCGACTGGGTGCTGTATTGGCGGGATGACGGTTCCACCGACGCGACGCCGCACATGATGACGGAGTTTCTCGCGACACTGGGATCCGGCCGTTTCGTCGTGGTGCCGAGTGACGGCCGTGTCGGAGCGGGCGAAAGCTTCTTGCGGTTGCTGCGCATCGCCGCCATCGATGGCTGCGAAGCCGTGGCGTTCGCCGACCAGGATGATGTGTGGCTGCCCGAGAAACTCGCCCGCGGCATGGCTGCGTTGAGCAAGGTACCGGCCGCGACGCCCGCGTTGTATTGCGCGCGCCAGGTGCTGGTGGATGCGGGGTTACGGCGCATCACAGAGTCGGCAACGGTCCGGCATCCGCCGGCATTCCCCGCGGCATTAACGCAGAACATCGCCACCGGCTGCACGGTGATGATGAACCGCGCAGCCGCAGGCCTGGTTGCAGCAAGCCGGGCGCCGGGCGCCACGCTCCATGACTGGTGGAGCTATCTGATGGTGGCCGCCGCGGGTGGGCGGGTATTGTTCGATGCGACGCCCGTGGTGCTGTATCGCCAGCACGAAGGCAACGCGATGGGGGCCCCTGCAACGTTGCTGCTGAGGGCGCTTGCCGCACTGCGCCGCGGGCCGGCGAGCTTCATGAACGTGTTTCTCCAGAACATCGCGGCGCTGGCCGATCAGCCCGGGTTGATCTCGCCGGCCGCCAATGCGGAGGTTGCGGCGATCACCCATGCACTGGACGGCGGCGCACTGCGGCGCTGCGCAGTGTTGCGCATGCGCGGACTGAGACGCCAGACATGGACAGAGACCATGCTGTTCCGCCTGTGGTTCATGCTGCATCAGCAGCGGTGTCGGCCCGAGTGAGGCACCTACGGAGACGGGTTTCCAACGCTCCGGTTATCCCGATCCTACTGCCGAGCAAGTTCGCCCTGTTATGGCCAGGCTGTGGCAAACGTCTCCGGTCCGGCGTCCTTGATGACCAGCGACTTGCCAGGCGTCAGCGTGTGGCCATCCCAGCGAAACACGTTGATCTCGCGATCAGCCATGCTCTGCACCAGGACGGTTTGACCGTCACGCGAGAAGGCGATTGCCTCGCTCCATGGGCCGACCGGCGTCGAAGTCACGCGCTTTAGCGTCTTGCCCTCCACGGCGAACATGGTCAGCAAAGCCTTGTCGTGATGGAACCAATGGCTGGCGGGCTTGGTCGAGCCGTATTCCGCGCCGACCGCCAGATACTTGCCGTCAGGCGAGAATTTCAGCGGTTCCGGACCACTCGGTACACCGATCGTCTCGACCACACGGAATGGCTTGGACGTCAGATCAATAAGACTCACAGAATCCTCGTCGCCGTCGCCTCGGCCCATGTTGGAAACGGCGGCCAGCGTTCCGGAGGCATTGATGTCCATCGTGTAAGGCGCCATGCCAGTCGTGATCGGTCGCGGATCAACCGTGACGTTCGTGCCGTCGATGTGCAAAACGCTGACCATGTTGTCGCCGCCGCGCGTCAGCAATGCACCCTTGCCGTCATGCGTGAACACGATGCCGCTCGGCAGCGATGCCTTGTTGCCGAGATCCAGCTTGCCTGCCGGTGTCAGTTGCTTGTTGTCCACGGTGAACACCGAGACAGTTCCCTCCGTGCGGTTGGCGATCAGCGCCAGCTTGCCATCGGTCGAAATCCGTACCGTTGTCGCGCCTGCCCCGGCGGTCAGGCTTTGGGTGATCTTCGGTGGGTTGCTGGTGAGATCGATGACGCTGACCCGATCATCCGGCCCGGTCCCACCTTTGCCCTGAGGGTCAGCCTTGGTTGCGGATGTAACGATAGCCCAGCTTTCATCCTTGGCGACCCATGCAGCGGTCGGCGGCCCAACCACGCTGCCAGGCACCTCGACCGTGGACTTGATCGTGGGCGGATAGTGGCTGACGTCGATGAGACTGACGGTGTCCGGATGCACGTCCTTTGGCGCTACGAGCTCCTTATGTTCATCCTGCACCGTGTGCCCGTCATTCGACGACAGCACGACATCGGCGCGTGCCGCGCCGGATAGCGTCGCGGTCAGAAGCAGAGCGATGACCACGCACGCTGACTGCTCCATCGGTCTTTGTTGCATCGTTGTTTCCCCCTTTGTGGTTGTCGCCGTCATGCCGGCCTTCGTCGGCCTGACGGAATGGAAATACGCTGTCCGCCATGACGATCGCCTGCTGTTTTCACCCTGGGCCGGCAGGGAACTCGCAGGGACGGTAGCAGCGCCGTCATCATAGCTCGAGCGTGAGCAGGATCAGTTCATGGTCGCTCAACACGCTGGCATCGTCGGCAAGTGCCGGCACGACCGTCGGGTCGCGGACTGTGCAGTGGCGCGTGCAGAACCAGTCAAGCTGGCGCGTACCTTCGCTTTGGCTCCATGTGCTGGTGCGCGTCGTTGGTTGCGCGAGGTTGCAGGCGGCCCAGTCGTAGCCCCGTGCCGCCGCCATGGCGAACAGCGGCTCGCTGGGATCGTCGTGGCCGCCCGGGCCGACATGGGTGTTCAGATCACCGCCGATCACCACGGGCAACGACCCGGCATAGCCATCGAGTGCATCCAGCAACGTGAGCATTTGCGTCGCGCGCCCAGCGCCGTCGGTACGGTTTTCCAGGTGAACCGAGCAGGCGACGAAACGGATGTCCCCCGTGCTGAAGGTGGCAGCGACGGCCATGCGATTGCCGATGCGTCGCTGCCCGCTGTCCGATGCGACATACCAGTCCGCCATCTCGTCCATCCGGATGACCACCGGTGCTTCGATGGGCCGCGCCGAGACGATGCCATTGCCGTGGAAGCCTTCGGCGTTGTGGCTGCCGTTTGCTGGAAACCCTGCCGGCGGCGGCATCGGCAGCAGTTCCAGGAACTCCAGCGCATAGCAGTAGCCGTGCCCGCGTTGCGTGGCGACGCGGCCGATGGTGTGCCGCTGCCCGGTGCGCAGCACGCCTATGTCCATCTCTGTCAGCAACGCGATATCCACGTGGTTGCGTTGCAGGGTCTGCGCGGCTTCCTCCGGGTAAAGGCAGCGTTCCAGATTCCACGCAGCAATGCGGACAGTTGGGCGGACAGTCGGCTTTGATGGCGGAACGCTTGCAGGCTGCCGCAATTCGATCTGGTAAAATGCCGCGACTTGCGTATGCGCATCGGCATGTGCCTCCCGCGTCGGCGGGAAATCAAGAAAGCGCTTTCTGTCCGCCAATGGCACTGGGGTCAGCCGCTCCACGACTTCGCGCCAAACACCGACGACCGGTTTCATGTCAGGCATGCACCGACTTCTGAAAATCGCGCAGCACCTTGTTGCCGCGTTCCACCGCGCTGTCCAACGCCTGCTTCGCGGCCTGCTGGCCGCCCAGTGCTTTCTCGCATTCTTCCTCGATGATCGTGCGGATTTCCGGCATGCGGCCGAGATGAAAGCCGCGGGAATTATCGGTGACCTGGCCGCGGGTGAGCTGCGTCACCGGCAGTTCGGTACCGGGGTTCTGCGTAAACCAGCCTTGCTGTTTTGCCAGATCATAGCCGGCATGGGTGACCGGCACGTAGCCGGTGACCCGGCTCCATTCGAAGTCCTGCGGCGGCTGCGCTAGAAAGCGCATGAACTCGGCGACGCCGAGGTACTCGGCTGTGCTGCGGTTTGGCGCAGTCAGCACCCAGAAACTTGCGCCGCCGATCGCCGATTTGATCGGCTGATGGATCACTTCGGGATCGTACGGCAGGAATGCTGGCGCCCAGCGGAACTTTGCGCCGCGGACCAGGTCGCCGCGCAGCGCGGAAGAGCTGAACGTCATGCCCGACTGGCCGCTGAGGAATGCGCCGTCACCGCTGCCGTCACGCCCGGTGTAGTGGAAAATGCCCTCCTTCCCCATGTCGAGCAGCCGCTGCAGGTTTTTCACGTGTGCCGGGCTGTCGATCTTCAGCACTGCGTCGAGGCCCTTGAAGCCATTCGCCTCGGTCGCATAGGGAAGGTTGTGAATCGCGCTGAACTGCTCGAAATGCGCCCACACGACTGACGCGCTGATCACCGGGTACTGCGTCGCCCCTTTGTCGCGCAGTGTTCGCGCAAGCGTCACGACTTCCGGCCAGGTGGCGGGGAACTGTTCCGGATCGAGACCGGCTTTCTCGAACGCATCCTTGTTGTACCAAACGATGCAGGTCGACGAATTGAACGGCATCGACATCAGCTTGCCATCGGGCAGGCTGTAATAGCCACGTACCGCCGGGATGTACGCGTTCGGATCGAGCTTCACGCCGGTGTTCTGCGCAAGCTGCCAGACCGGCTTGATCACTGGTCCCGAGCTCAACATTGTCTGCGTTCCGACTTCGAACACCTGGGCGATATGCGGCGCCTGACCGGCACGCCACGCGGCGGCCACCGAGGTCATCAGGTCCTTGTAAACGCCCTTGAACAGACCGGTGACTTCGACCTGGTCCTGGCTGGCGTTGAACGCGGCCATGAGTTTGTTGATTTCGTCTCCGGGCGTGGCCGCCATGGCGTGCCAGAGTGTGATGCGGATTTTTTCGGCGGCGCGCGCCGGCGCGGCAGCGGCAAGCGCAACGGCGCCGGTGGCGTGCAGCAACGTGCGGCGGCGGATCGTCATGGTGACCCTCACGTTGGAAAGATGCGGCGGAATACGGCAGGCGAGCCCTCATCCAATCGGACGTGGGGTCGCATGCGTGCGTTCCACGGACTGCCGGAGCGCGCGCTGGCCCATTCCGGCGAATCGGGCACGCCCGCGTTTTCGAACTCGTAGACCGTCAGGTATTTCGGTTGGCCTTCGACAGCGAGATAGCGGCGCGCGCGCATGCAGCCAGGCACGGTGAGATAGCCCGGGATATAGTTGGTATTGTACCAGTCGTTGAATTCCTCCTCCATGGCGGCGGCGATATCGATGCGCCCCATTTGCAGGAACGGTGCCGGACCCATGGTGTTTTCGATCGGGTTGGTTTTCGCCGGGAAGATCTGCCGGTAGCCGTTCAGCAGGTAATTGCGGCCGACATACCCTCCAGAGGCTGCGCTGCGCCCTGGCGAAGGCTGGTAGCGCACGGTGTCGAGGAAGGCCGCGCTGCGCAGCACGTTGTGGTCCTCGAGTTCGTACATCGCCAGGTATTTCGGACCGCCGCGCAACGCGACGTAGCGGGCGGCGCTGAGGAAGGCTGGTATCGCCAGCAGTCGCCCAATGTGCTCCTCGTTATACCAGCGATTGAATGCGTCCTCGTGGGCCGAATCGACGTCCATCCACGCCATCAGCAGGCCGGTGCCGCGGGTCTTGGACATGCGTGTTCCTCCTGTTTCCTCGCGAGGATGTTAGGGGATCGGCGCTGTTCACCCAAGTTGTTGGGCTGCCGCGCGGTGTGACGCAGCCATGTTGCTGTCGCAGGACAGATGGCGGCAGGCGTGGCCACAGGGTCGTTGATTCTCGGCGAAACCTAAAAGTCCGCGGTATCCAACAATGCTTCGGCGAGCTGCTTTGCTCGACCGAAATCGTAATTCCGATAGACATGCAGCTTGTTGACGACCTGCGCGCCGCCATAGAATTTCTCATATTGCTGGTGGCGGCCAGCGAACTCGCTGCCGATCAGGTCCCATGCCAGTTTGAGCAAAGCGACCCGCCTCCGCGACGGATAGCCGGGCGATGCCACGTATCGTTCAAGGTCGGCAGCCGTGTCAGGATTCGTCGAGCATAATGAGAGCATCAGTCTCATCGAACCGGCTCGACAGCGGATAGTCGAACGACGTGGTGACGGTCGTGGCATAGGATCGCCGAGGATAGATGCGAAGGCCCGGGGCGTTGAAATTGGATTTGTCGCAAACCCATGTCCAGCCAGGCGCCCATCATTGACGGCGCAACCCCCGCCACACCAGGATGCCCGCAGGAGGGACATGCCATGGCCCAGCTTCACGCCGCTTTCGGTTCGTCACACAGCCCGATGCTCGCGTCACGCATCGAGGATTGGCAGAGCGGCTTTCTGGCGCGCGATCAGGCGCGACAGTTTGTCGATCTCGATGGCAATGCGTGCAACTACACCGATCTGCTAGCGCGCGCGCCGGCGGACGCGTTGCAACGGATCACGCCGGAACACCTGACGCGGCGTCATGGCGAAGCGATGACGGCGATGGCGCGGCTGCGCGACGACGTGGCGACGGCGAAGCTCGATGCGCTGATCGTGGTGGGCGACGACCAGGAGGAGCTGTTCCACCAGGACAACATGCCGGCGATCGGCATCTACTACGGTGAGACGATCCGCGGACGCCTGCCGTACCAGAAGGAGATCGAGGAAGCCGACTACCCCTGTCACGCCGCCCTTGCACGGCACCTTATCGCAGCGCTGCAACAGGACGGCTTCGACCTGTCCGTTATGCGCTCGCTCACCGAAGGCCGCCGCGAGGGCCATGCGTATTCCTTCGTGCATCGGTTCTACCTCCAGCGCGACGCCGTGCCGATCGTGCCGGTTTTCCTCAACGCGTATTATCCGCCCAACCAGCCATCGCCCGCGCGCTGCCTTGCACTCGGCCACGCACTGCGACGCGCCATCGAAGCCTTCCCCCAGGCCGCGCGCATCGGCGTCATGGCGTCCGGCGGGTTGAGCCATTTCGTGGTGGACGAAGCGTTCGATCGTGCGCTGATCGATGCATTGCGTCGGAAGGACGCCGGGTTCTTTCGTGATGCACCGCTGAGCAAGCTGATGTCGGGTAGTTCAGAAATCCGCAACTGGATCTGCCTGGCCGGCGCGGTTGGGCCGCTGGATTTGACGTGGGCGAGCTATGTACCGGGCTACCGGACGCCGGCGCTGAGCGGTACCGGCTTGTCGTTTGCCAGCTTCCGATGAGTGGGATATCCAGACGGTTCAGGAATCAATCTTGTCGATGTTCCGGTATGACGGACGATGCGATCAGATGCAGTCCAACGGAACTTCGCCGTCCAGCACCACGAGTCGGTGCTTGAACAGCCATTCGCCAGCGACTTTCGCCAACAGGCAATCGTAGCGCCCGGGCGCCATCAACTCGGTCTTGCCATCCCGCGTGATGATGTTCAGCAGGTAGCACGTCGCGCGCGCCTCATTGCCTTGCACCTGCACCGCCAGGTTCGAGATGAAGTGGCGCAGTTGCGATCCGCGCTCGCGGAACCGCGCAAAGCGTTCGGCGAACTCGCGGATGCCCTGGCGCCCTGCGTATATCCCCACGGCAGGGCTTTCCAGCGCACCATCCTCGGTGAAGCACGCGACGATCGTCTCTACGTCGCCGGCGTCGAGCGCCGTCGTGTAGCGCACGAACAGATCGTTGATCATCAATCGGTCGTCCATGGGTGCCCCTGGTGCTGCCGGCCCGGCCGGTCAGCATCTTCAACGCGTTCACTTAACCATGAACGGATTGATCCATGTCAATGCATTTGCTGCAACGGGCGGCGTAAATTGGCCACATTGCGGGCCAACAGTTCAGCGTCATGAATGTTTCAGTGAGCGACAGGCTGAGCGAATCCATTGGTCGTGAGATGGACACGGCGGCGGCGGATGTGCGCCACATGACCACGGCGCAGTTGCGCCGCCTCGGGGTTCACTCGGTGGTGTATTTGCGGTCCGGCATGATGAATGGCCGGATCGCGTACGCTATCCACGGTGCAGATGGCTCGCGGATGACTGTGGTGGAGGACATCGATCTCGCGGTCGAATTGGTGACCGACCTCGGCATGGCTTTCGTGGCCGTGCACTGATGTCGGTCATTGCTACCGCGATCGAACCCAACGGGGTCGCCCGCATCTTCTTCAATTGCCGCGCAGCGGAGCCTGATCCCAGAGACGAAGCGCGCATTGCCCGGGCGATTGAGCGCGCCGTAGCGACGCCCGAGGGGAATGCCAGGCAACTACCAAAGGCAGCTTGAAGCGTCGCCACAGAGCGATCCGGCTGCCAGAACATTCGCCGAGGCACAGCCCGAGCCACACCCGAATCGCAATAGACTGATGGCCGGCAAGCCAGGCGTCCGCAGCCCGCGCAGAGCCGCCGCAAAATGCCAGCGTCGCCAGGCCGGACAGGCGGTCGACAGGCGATGGACCGCTGGTCGAAAGCGCAGACAAATCGGCGAAGTAACCGGCGGCCCCTCAGCCGAGAGCCGCCAGCACGCGATCACACACGTGCGCCGCGTCCGCCTCGCCCAGGTCCGGATGGATCGGCAAGGCCAGAATGCGCTGCGCCAGATCCTCCGACACCGGCAAGCCAATGCCGTCGTGATGCTCGCGATAGGCCGGCTGGAGATGCAGTGGGCG
>DATKFJ010000200.1:0-3614 GCA_035511435.1 Acetobacteraceae bacterium
GCGCGTGCAGGCGCAGTTGCCGCCCTTGATCAAGGGGTATCTGCGCCTGGGCGGATTCGTCGGCGACGGTGCGGTGATCGATCGGCAGTTCAATACCACCGATGTGGCCGTGGTGGTGAAGACCGACCTGGTCACCGATAAATACTATCGTCACTACGAACGTCAGTTGCGCGACGCGCTCGACTGGGCGCCCGATCTGCACCGCCAGGCGCAGGCCTGAGGGCTCTGTCGTTCCGGCGACGGCTGCGATATCTCTGCTGACGCGAATTGCAGCGCGAGCGCGCGCGCTGATCCCGGCCTGCGTCTGATATCAGGCGCCGCTGGGTGCGCCTCGTTCCGTCATGGCCGGGGCCATCCACGTCTGGCCCGCTGCAACGAAAGACACGGATCGGCGGGCGCAAACCCCGGCCATGACGATCCTGGTCGCGGTCACTGTGGGTCGGAAACTTTATCAGCAGGCCGGCGTCGGATCAGGTCGCCGGATGCAGCGCAACGATATCCTGCAATCAGCGCGTCAGCGGCGGAATCCTGCCGGATTCGTTGTCTAATCGGCGTCAAGATTTGATCACGGAAAGTTTTCACCGAAGATCGGAAATCGCGTAAGGATACAACTGCCACTCATTGACGCAACTGCAACGGTTCACGAAGCTGTGTCCGGAGCGCTCCTCCGGATCGCGGCGGGACAGAAGGCTAAAACGTGGACCTTGGGGAAATCGGCCCTCGCTGGAGCCGGGAAACGGAGTTTACCGCGCGCGCCATGCGAGCTTTCACCGCCATGCTGATGATGGCTGGTGGAGTCCTGGCGGCCACCGGCGCGGTGGCACAGGCGCCTCCGGTGAGCAATCCGGTGCCGCAAGGATCGCCGGTCCAGCGCATCCTGCCGTCCGCTCCGCCATCGGTCGCGCCCGGCACGGTCATTCCCCCGCCATCGGCGCCTGCAGCCGAAGTGCCGAACCGGCCGGTGCGCGTGAGCAACATCGAGATCGAGGGTGTCACCGCCTACCAGCAGGCGGAGATCGCGCCGCTCACCGCCGGCCTGATCGGCCCGGCGGTGGCGCTGCCGCAGATCGATGCAGCCCGTCAGGCCATTCTGCAGCGTTATCGCAGCGACGGCTATGTGCTCACCACGGTATCGGTCAATCTCGACGGCAACGGTCGCCTGCGCTTCGTTGTCACCGAAGGCCACATCGCCAGCGTCAAGCTGGATGGCGACATCGGTCCCGCCGGCACGCAGGTGCTGCGCTTCCTCAACCGGCTCACCGAAAAGCAGCCGATCGATTCGGTCACGCTGGAGCGCTATCTGCTGCTGGCGCAGGACGTGCCGGGCGTGTCGCTGCGCGCCGTGCTGGAGCCCTCGTCCGACCAGCCGGGTGCGCTGAACCTGATCGCCCAGGTCAGCCGCAAGGAGGTCTCCGGCCTCGCCACGATCGATAACCGCGCGTTCAACGAAACCGGGCCGGTCGAGATGCTCGGCCTGCTGGACTTCAACAGCTTCACGTCGTTGGGCGAGAAGACCGAGGTTTCGTACTACCACAGCTTGCCCAACAGCCAGAATTTCGGCCAGGCCTCGACCGAGGTGTTCATCGGCGCTTCCGGCCTGAAGGGACGCATCTACGGCGGCTACGGCACGACCGTGCCGACCGGCAGCCTGGGACAGACCGGCTACAACGGCACCACCACGGTGTTCGGCAGCCTGTTGTCCTACCCGGTGATCCGCTCGCGGCAGCAGACGCTGAACGTCCTGTTCGCGTTCGACGGGCTCGATTCCAACATCACCAACACCACGTCCGGGGTTCGCGCGCAGGCCAGCTTCGATTCGCTGCGCATCCTGCGCCTCGGCGAGGACTATGCGCTGTCGGATCTGCTGCTCGGCGCGGACCGCTCGGCGGTCAATGCAGTGTCGGTGCGTCTGTCGCAGGGCATGAAGCTGCTGGGCGCCACGACGAATGGCATTTCGTCGACCTCGCCGCGGCAGAATGAACAGACCGGCTTCACCAAGATCAACTTCGAAGCCAGTCGCACGCAGACGCTGTTCACCCCGTGGGACGGCGCCAGCGTTGCGCTGATGGGCCTGGTCACCGGGCAGTGGACCAATGTCATCCTGCCGCCGGCGGAACAGTTCTACCTGGGCGGCGCGCGCTTCACCCGCGGTTATTATGCCGGCCAGGTTCCGGGCGACAAGGCGCTCGCATCAACCGTCGAACTACAGCTCAATACCGGGTTCGAGACCACAGTATTCGGCAAGTCATTGGACATCGCCGACCAGTTCTACCTGTTTTATGACTGGGGCGAAACCTGGCAGAATCTCAGCACGGACCATAGCGCCATGATCAATTCGGCGGGCGGCGGTGTGCGCACGCAACTGACACGCTACGTCGAGGTCGATCTGGAAGGCCTGGCGCGCTTCAACCGATTTCCGAATGGCGGCAACTCGCCCGGCAGTGGCGTTTCGCCGCTGTACGGCGGCGCATTCTACTGGCGGGTCCTGACGCGATTCTAAAGAGCACAAGGCGCGGGCATCGCAACGATGCCCGTGACGGAGGGGTGGTGATGGCGAACGCTCGACGCAAGAACGAAGTAAGGCTGCTCGGCGTCGTTCGCCGCAGGCGTTCCGCCCTGCTGATGAGCACGGCGCTGCAGGCGGGCGTGGTGCTGGTGCTGACCACGCCTGCCGGTGCACAGCCCGCATCGGGTGCACGCCCGACCGGTGGCACGGTGGTCGCGGGAACCGCGGCGATCATCCAGGGCACGAACAACACCGCGATCAACCAGTCCACCCAACGCGCCGCGATCGATTGGAAGAGCTTCAACGTCGGCAGTCAGCAGAGCGTCACCTTCAATCAGCCGGCTCCTTCATCTGTCACGGTGAACCGCGTCACCGGCGGCGATCCGTCGCAGATCGCCGGACGCATCGATGCCAACGGCCAGGTCGTGCTGATCAACCAGTCGGGCGTCACCTTCTTCAAGGGCGCCCAGGTCAATACCAACGGGCTGATGGTCTCGGCGATCGGTGCGAGCGACCAGGCGGTGAAGAGCTTCGTCGGATCGAACACCGGCAAGCTGGCGCTCGATCAGCCCGGCAAACCGAACGCCATGGTGGACAACCGGGGCAACATCACCGTCAAGCAGGCGGGCCTCGCCGCCCTGGTGGCACCGCGCGTCGCCAACTCCGGCACGATCACCGCGCAACTCGGCCATGTCGTGCTGGCCGGCGCGAAGACCGCGACACTGGATCTGTACGGCGACGGGCTGCTGGCCCTCGACGTGACCAACCAGGTCACCCAGACGCCGCTCGACAAGAACGGCAACAGCGCGACCGCGCTGGTGACCAACTCCGGCGTCATCATCGCCGACGGCGGCACGATACAGCTCACCGCGCGTGCCGCCGATGGCGTGGTGCAGAACCTGGTCGAGGCCGGCGGCAAGATCCGCGCCGCCACCATGGGCGGCCAGACCGGCGTGGTGGCGCTGAACGGCGTCGGCGGATCGATCGTGGTGGAGGGCCAGCTTGCCGCCCCGGGCATCGCGCCTGGCACCAAGGGTGGCGACATCGAGGTCGCCACCACAGGCAATGTCGTCGTCACGCCGACCGCGCGGATCAGCGCCTCCGGCAA